>JAEWJO010000362.1 GCA_023386455.1 Pseudomonadota bacterium
ACTTAGGAGATCCCTGTCGAGATGATCGGCGAGGGCAAGCGACCGAACTTTCCGATGTCTCCCGGCGACGAAGTCTTCGTGCCGGAGCGCCCCTGGTAGGCCATGAGGATCCGCGATCGGATCTCGACGCTGTGCGGTCTCGCAGCGGTCGCGCTGGCGATATTCGCGCTCGGCGGCGCGCCGCGCTGGGCGCAGGCTGCGGTCGCGATCCTCGTCGCCGGTGCGCTCGCACCGCACGTGCTGTCGCGGCGCGTGTTCGATCGCGTGCCGCCGCTCGTCACGCCACTGGCGCTCGCCGCGCTGTTCACGTTCATCCAGGTGCTGCCGCTGCCGAGCATGCTGGTCTCGAGCGTCGATCCGGTCGGTGCGGCGCTGCGCGAGGACGGCACCACGCTGTTCGGGATCGATGCGTGGTCGACGCTGTCGCGCGATGTCCCGGGCTCGCTGCGCGCGCTCGCGTTCTTCGTCGTGCTGCTCGGCGTCGCGACCGTCGCGCTGCGGATGGCGACGTCGGAGAAGGGGCGCTACCAGGTGCTCGCGAGCGTCGCGCTCTGTTGCGGGGTCGCCGCGCTCGTCACCGGGATCCACGCGCTGTTCGGGATCGACGACCTCTACGGCGTTTACACGCCGGTCAACATCGCGCCGCACATCCTCGGCCCGCTGCTCAACCCGAATCACCTCGGCTGCCTGATGGCAGTCGGCACGATCCTCGCCGGCGGCCTCGTCCTGTATCGCCGCCAGCGCTCGTGGCTGCGCGTCATGTGGATCGTCGTCGTCGGGCTGTGCGGCGCGGTGACACTCGCGACGCTGTCGCGCGGTGCGGCGCTCGCGCTGATCGGCGGTGCGTTCGTGTGTGCCGGCGCGCTCGTCGGCCAGCGCATCCTCCCGGCGGAGACGGCCAAGCGGCGGAAGAGCTTCGTCACGAGCTCGCTGCCGATCGGCGTCGTCGTCGTGTGCGGCCTCGTCGTCGTGCTCTACGCGAGCGCAGGCGGCGTCGCCGAGCAGCTCTCGCGGACGTCGTTCCAGGAGATCCAGGAGCCGCGCAGCAAGTTCGCGACGTGGCGCTCGACGGTGCACCTGATCGAGGAGTCGCCGTGGGTCGGCGTCGGCCGCGGCGGCTTCGAGCCGAGCTTCACGCGCATCCATCCGGCGAGCGCGTTCTCGACGTTCTCGCACTCGGAGAACGAGTACCTCCAGGCGTTCGTCGACTGGGGTGTGCCGGCAGCGCTCCTGCTCGCGATCGCGATGCTGTGGCTCGTGTTCGCGTCGCTGCGGAGGTGGCGCGAGGGCCCGCTCGCGGCAGCCGCGCTCGGTGCGCTCGCGGTCGTGATGCTGCAGAGCAACTTCGATTTCGGCATCGAGCTGCTCGGCATCGCCGTGCCGATCACCGCCGTCGTCGCGACGCTGACGTACGTGCCCGTGCGCGAGGCAAGTGCGCGGCGCATCACCGCGGCTCGCTCGCTGCGCGGTGCTCACCTCGTCGCGCTCGCGGCGCTCGCGATCGCGCTGCTGTTGCCGGCGACGACGTCGATCGCCGAGGATCACGAGGAGCTGCGCACGGCGAGCCTCCGGTCGCCGTCGGATCTCGAGGACGTCGTCGCGCGTCACCCGCTCGACTACTACCCGTACGCGCTCGCGTCGCAGGTGATGTCGCGCACCGGCGATCGGCGATCGATCCGGATGCTCAACCACGCACTGACGCTGCATCCGACCCATCCGGGCCTGCACCTGAGCGCCGCGCGGATGCTGCTCGCGACCGGCCACGCCGAGCAGTCGACGATCGAATACGCCGCCGCGATGCACGCGACGCTCGATCGCCGCGAGCTGCTCCGCGAGATCGTCACGAAGCTCCCGACCGAGCTCGCCGCCCGCGCCCTGCCGCTCGGCGATGGCCGGCTCGAGGAGCTGTCGCGGATGCTCGCCGACGATCTCCAGCGCGGCGACATCGCGACCGCGTGGCTCGCGCGTGCGCTCGATCTGCATCCCGATAACCTGCGCGCGTGCGAGCGGCTGTTCGATCTCGCGGTCGGACGCGCGGACGTCGCGATCGCGGAGACCGTCGGCAAGAAGTGCCCGCACTACGAGCCGAGCCATGCATCGCGACTGCAGCTCGCGCGCGTGCTCGGCGACAAGGGCCGGCACGCGGAGGCGGTGCGCCTGCTCGCCGACGTGCCGTCGTGGCGCGGCCGCGTCGACGACAAGGTCGGCGCGTGGCTCACGCTGTGCGACGAGCACCTCGCGCTCGGTGCGTTCGACGACGCGAAGCGCTGCCTGCATCGGCTCGAGGCGAGCGGGCTCATCATGAAAGATCGCATCACCGAGATCTCGAGCCGGCTCGTCAAGATCCAGAACGCGCGCGAGGCCGCCGTTCCGCTCCCTCACTGAACGCGAGAGAGCGCCGTCGAGAGCCACGTGCGTCCCGGTGCGCGGTCCGCGACGGGACGCAGCAGCGCCGCCGCGCCCACGCGATCGCCCGTGCTCGCCAGCAGCGCAGCCTCCTCGCAGACCGCCCACGTCTGGAAGAACGGCACGTGATAGGTCGCGTAGAAGTCGACGGGCGCGCGATAGACGGCTGCGTCGATGGCTCCGGGAGGCGTCGCGACATCGCCGCGTGCGGGATCGACGACGCAGCCGCCGCCGAAGAAGTGCGCGCGGGCGCGGACGAGCTGCGCGAGCGACGCGGGCGACCCGTACGCGGGCATCGTCGGTGTCGACGCGGCAGCGAGGGCGTCGAGCTGCTGCGCGATCTCCTCGGCGCGCGACGGCTCGACGATGCCGGCGACGAACAGGCATGCACCGCGCTCGCGCACCGCCGCGTCGCCGCCGCCCGGTAGACACGGCGCGACGGTCTGCTTCGCGGCCTCGGTGTCGCCATCGATCCACTGCAGGAACGCGAGCGCGGCGCGGCGGATCGGCCGGCGTGTCGAGCCCGCACGCTCGAGCGAGCGGGCGTAGAGCTCCTTCGCGCGGGCGCGGTCACCCGACAGCGCGAGGACCTTGCCGAGCCCGGCGAGCGTGTCCTCGCCCTCGTTGAGCCGGAGCGCATCCTCGGCGGCGCCGATCGCCTCGGGATGCCTGCCGGCGATCGCGAGCGTCGTCGCGTACACGGCGACCGCATCGGCCTCGCCGGGAAATGCATCGCGGTAGAGCGTGCCGATGCGCAGGGCCTCGACCGGCTCGTCGAGATAGATGAGCACCGCGGAGTAGTGATCGTAGATCCGGCCACGGAACTGCGCGGCTGGCTCGGCGAGCAGCGCCTTGTACTCCTCGTGCGCGAGCGTGTAGTTGCCCGAGCGATAGTCGAGATCGGCGGCCCAGAACGCGAGCTCGCGATCGCGCGCGGCACCGGCGGCGACGAGCGCGTCCTTCGCCTCGGCGGCCCCTCGCTCGGCATACGCGAGTGCGGCGTCGAGTAGCGCGCGGTCCTTGCTGTGCTGGCCCGTCCTCGGCCTCGCGCGCTCGGCGGCGGCGATCGCGGCCGAGCGATCCTCGGGCGATGCACCGCCGAACAGGATCATGTACGCGTTCGCGCGCGGATGATCGGGCGCGGCGTGGAGCGCGGCGCGCAGCGAGGATAGTGACTTGTCGTTGTAAAACAGGTTGTACTCGTCGAGCGCGCGCCGGACGAGCGCGTCGCCAGGACCCTCGGGCGTCGTGCGCGAGGCGCGCCACGCGTAGACGCCGATCGCCGCGCCGGCGACGAGCAGCAACGCGGCCACGAGGAGCGGCCAGCGGCGCGCGGGAGGCGCGAACCGGCGCTCGCGCTCGGCGACGACCGCGTCGCGAAGCGCCTGCATCGTCGGCCAGCGCGTCGCCGGATCCTTCTCGAGAGCACGGCGGACGATCGCGACGACGGCTTCCGGCGTCCGGTCGAGCGGCGGCGGCGTGTCGCTCGTGATCTGACGGAACAGCGCGTCCATCGACGACGCCGTGTAGGGCGGCTTGCCGGCCAGGATCTCGTACGCGAGCACGCCGACCGAGAACACCTCGCTCGTCTCGTCGGGCTGCGAACCGAGGATCTGCTCGGGCGACATGTAGAGCGGCGTGCCGAGCAGCGAGCCGGCGTGGGTCTGATACGAGTCGGCCGAGCTCGAGGCAGACGTCGAGGCCTTCGTCTCGGCGAGGGCGTCGTCTCGCACGATCGGGCCGGACTCGCTCGGCATCGTCTCGTCGAGTGCGACCTTCGACATCCTCGCCGACACGCTCGCGGGCATGCGGATCGACGCCGCGGCGGCCGTGACCGCGGCATCGTCACGAAGCTTCGCGAGGCCGAAGTCGAGGACCTTCACGCCGCCGTCGGGCGTCACCATGATGTTCGCCGCCTTGATGTCGCGGTGGAGGATGCCGCGCGCGTGCGCCGCGACCAGCGCATCGGCGACGCCCTCGATCCAGCGCAGCCCGACCTCGAGCGACGGCGCGCCCTGCTTGCGGAGCACGTCGGAGAGCGTGCGGCCCTCGACGAGCTCCATGACGAGCGAGTCGCCGTCGGCGCTGTTCTCGACGATGTCGAACAGCGTGACGACGTTGTGATGGCGGATCGCGGCGGCCGCGCGCGCCTCGCGCAACATGCGGACCCGGCGCTCCTCGTCGGCGGCCAGCTCGGCGGGCAGGAGCTTCAGCGCGACGTAGCGATCGAGTCGCTCGTCCCGCGCGCGCCACACCTCGCCCATCGCGCCCGCGCCGAGCTGCGAGACGAGCCGGTAGGGACCGATGAGATCGCCGGCCTGTGGCACCCGACCACCTTACTTGGCCGCGGGCGGCGCGAGGAAGTCGAGCAGGACCTTGTTCACCGCGGCAGGGTCCTGCCACAGCGCGAAGTGGCTCGTGTCGGCGAACACCTCGAGCCGCGCGTTCGGGATGAGCGTCGCCATCTCCTCGATCTGCGCGAGCTGGATGATCTCGTCGTGCTCGCCGTCGGCGACGATCGTCGGCGCCTGGATCCCGCGCAGCTGCTCCTGCGTGAAGCCCATCGGGTTGCGCCAGATCGGGACGAGCCACGCCTGGACGGCGTCGTACTGCTTCGGGGTCCTCGACAGCTTCTTGTAGTCGGCGCGGCACTTCGCCGCGTACGCGGAGAACGTCGCCGGCAACGCGCCCCGGCGCGACTTGCTGCCCTTCGCGTCGTAGTTCGAGCCGAGGATGACCATCCTGTCGACGCGCTCGGGGTGCTTGATCGCGAGCTTCAGCGCGATCTCGCCGCCGTCGCTCCACCCGACGATCGATGCCTTCGTCAGCCCGAGCTTGTCCATCACCGCGACGACGTCCTCGGCCATCAGGTCGTAGGTCGGCTTGCGCTTGCCGCGCGTGCTGCGGCCCTGACCGCGGCTGTCGATCGCGATGACCTGAAGCTTGTCGGCGAGCGCGATGACCTGGTGCGACCAGTGGTCAGCATTTCCCATCCCGCCGTGGAGCAGGATCACCGGCTCGCCCGCCGCGCCAAACCGCGCGTAGTAGATGCTCGCGCCGTCGACCTCGACGAAGCCCGTGTCGCGCGGCGATGGCATCGCGGGCGGGAGCGGGAGCTGCTGCCAGCGCGGCTTCTCCTTCGGCGCCGCGATCGCGATCGACGGCAGCACGAGGGCCGCGATGCACGACAGGATCGCGAGACGCATCCCGCCGAGTGTAGATCAACTCGGCTGGAGCGCGAGGCTCACGGTGAACGCCGCCTCCGTCGGCTTGCCATCCTGCTTCGGGATCGGGAAGCGCCAGCCCGTCATCGCGGTCCCGATGCAGCCGTCGACCTGGCTCGACACACCGGACGCGTCGCCGTCGACGACCTTGCCTCGCGCGTCGACGGTGAAGCTGATCTTCACGCGGCCGGCGAGCTGGCTATCGTTCGCGAGACCGAGCCGATAGCAGCGCTGCAGCCCCGCCATGTAGACCGTGTTGATGCGCTCGAGCACCATCGCCGGCGTCAGCGTCGTCGTGTCGTCTTGCTCGACCACGCCCGGGACGATGCGACCGGTCGGCTCGTTCGAGTCGCGTCTCGTGTCGTGCGTGATCTGCTGCGGCGTGCTCGCGATCGGCCGCTCGTCGACCGTCCCCGGCCGCGCGCGATCGTCGACGCGCGACGTGTGACCGCCGTCGCCGATCGTGATCTGCTTGTTGCGTGCGTCGTCGATCTGCTTTCCGAGGTCGGCGCCCGGCTGGCGCGAGCCCATGCCACCGAGTCCGGTCTCGCCATCACCACCGGTGAGGATGCTCGCGAGGCGCTGCGAGTCGACCGCCTGCGGCGAGGCCGATGGCGAAGACGGCCGCGTCACGATCGGGCGCGGCGTCTGGTGCTGTGGCGCTGCCGGCGTCGCGGCGCCGGGCTCGGACGGCACCGGATCGAGCGGTGTCGGCTCGACGAGATCCGGAAGCTGCACGTCGATGACGTCCTGGTGATACATCGCGACCGGCGGCGCGCCGAGCACGTGCTCCTCGACGTCGCCCATCCACGCATACGCTGCGAGCGCGACGTGAACGAGCAGCGAGCCGCCGATGATCGCGGTGAGCCGGCGATCGATCCGATCCGCGAGCGTGCCGCGGATCGACGCCGGGAGCCGGGGGCGCGGTGCCGCGGGTGGCGTCGCGATCTCCTGGAACAGGATCGTCGCGTCGCCGGCGACGAGCTTGCCGCGTGCGCCGCGCTCGAGCGTCACCGTCTGGCCCGCCGCGACCTCGACCAGCCCGTCCTTCGCACCGACCCGCCCCGTCATCCCGGCCGGAACATGGAGCACGTACCGGCCCTCATCCCGGGACACCAGCAGGTGCTCCCGCGGGATGCCGTCGACCGGTACCGAGAGCGCGCAACGCAGGGACTGGCCGAGCGAGACCGGCCCGCAGAACACCCGCTCCTCGACCAGCTGACCGGCGAGGACGACGCCAACACGCAGAGATCGCGAGCCATTCGCCATTCCCGTCCAAACGCTCGAACCCCGCGAACGATCTGGCGATTGTCCGGCCATCGGTCGGGTGACACCCGGTTCGGGACGGCCTGTCCGGCCATCGGTTGGGTGACACCCGGTTTTGTCCGGCCATCGGTCGGGGGACACCCGATTCGGGAGGGCGTTGTCCGGCCATCGGTTGGGTGACACCCTCCGGCGGGTCCTCCGGCGAGTGACGTTCGCCAAACAGCGGATGCGCGTCTGTCATTGCGGATGAACTCGGAAACGGATATACGTCTGTCATTGCGGACGTACCGGCGAACCCACCTGCGGACCCTCGAGGACGAGGCCGTTCACATCCTGCGCGAGCTTGCCGCGGAGCGTGAGCGGCCGTGCCTGCTGTTCTCGGGCGGCAAGGACTCGATCGTCCTGCTCCGGCTCGCCGAGACGGCGTTCCGTCCGGCGCGGTTTCCGTTCCCGCTCGTCCATGTCGATACCGGGCACAACTTCCCGGAGACGATCGAGTATCGCGACCGGCGGGTCGCGGAGCTCGGCGAGCGTCTGATCGTCGCGAGCGTGCAGGACTCGATCGATCGCGGCCGCGTGACCGAGGAGACGGGGCCGCGCGCGTCGCGCAACCGGCTGCAGGCGACGACACTGCTCGATGCGATCGAGGAGCATCAGTTCGATGCCGCGATCGGCGGAGCGCGGCGCGACGAGGAGCGTGCGCGGGCAAAGGAGCGCATCTTCAGTCACCGCGACGAGTTCGGTCAGTGGGATCCCAAGAACCAGCGGCCCGAGCTGTCGTCGCTCTACAACGGTCGCGTTCGCAAGGGCGAGCACCTTCGCGTGTTCCCGCTGTCGAACTGGACCGAGCTCGACGTGTGGGAGTACATCCGCATCGAGGAGATCCCGCTGCCGTCGATCTACTTCGCGCACGAGCGCGAGGTGTTCGAGCGCGACGGCATGCTGTACGCGGCAAACCCGTTCGTGACGCTGTTGCCGAGCGAGCGCATCCGCAAGGAGATCGTCCGGTTCCGCACGATCGGCGACATGACGTGCACCGGCGCCGTGAAGTCCGACGCGCGCACGCTCGACGACGTGATCGCCGAGGTCGCCGCGGCACGCGTGACCGAGCGCGGTGCGACGCGCGCCGACGATCGGTTCACCGAGGCCGCCATGGAAGACCGCAAGCGGGAGGGCTACTTCTGATGTCCGTCGCCATCGCCATCCAGCCGAATCGCTTCGCGGGCCTCGACGAGGACAGCGAGCTCTTGCGGTTCACGACCGCCGGCTCCGTCGACGACGGCAAGTCGACGCTGATCGGCCGCCTGCTCTACGACACGAAGACCGCGTTCGTCGATCAGCTCGAGCACGTCGAGGACGTGTCGCGCCGCCGCGGCGACCAGCGCGTCAACCTCGCGTTGCTCACCGACGGCCTTCGCGCCGAGCGCGAGCAGGGGATCACGATCGACGTCGCGTACCGCTACTTCGCGACGAAGCGCCGCAAGTTCATCATCGGCGACACGCCCGGCCACGTGCAGTACACGCGCAACATGGTCACCGGTGCGTCGACCGCGCAGCTCGCGATCGTCCTCGTCGATGCGCGCCAGGGCGTCGTCGAGCAGTCGCGCCGGCACGCGCTGATCGCGTCGCTGCTGCGAATTCCGCACGTCGTGTTCGCCATCAACAAGATGGACCTCGTCGACTGGCGCGAGGACGCGTTCCGCGCGATCGAGGCCGAGCTGCGTGCGTTCGCCGCGAACCTCGACGTGCCCGACCTCGCCTTCATCCCACTGTCCGCGCTCACCGGCGCGAATGTCGTCGACCGCAGCACCGAGATGTCGTGGTACGCGGGGCCGACGCTGCTCCAGCACCTCGAGGCAGTGCCGATCGCGAGCGATCGTAACCTGCTCGATGCGCGGTTCCCCGTGCAGTGGGTGATCCGGCCGCAGTCCGACGAGCATCACGACTATCGCGGCTACGCGGGCCAGGTCGCCGGCGGCGTACTGCGCCCCGGAGACGAGGTGAGGGTCCTGCCGTCCGGCATCACGACGAAGATCAGCCGCATCGAGGAAGGCGGCCGCCCGATCGAGGCCGCATTCGCACCGATGAGCGTCACCGTCCACCTCGCCGACGACGTCGATGTCGGGCGTGGCGACGTGATCGCGCGGCCGAGCAACCCGCCGATCGTCAGCCAGGGCCTCGAGGCGATGATCTGCTGGATGGCGGACAAGCCGCTCCTGCCAGGTGGCCGCTACGCGCTCAAGCACACGACGAAGTGGACGCGCGCGATCGTGAGCGACCTCGTCTACCGCCTCGACGTGACGACGGGCGAACAGAGTGCAACGCCCGAGAACCTGCCGCTCAACGGCCTCGGCCGCATCAAGCTGCGCACGACGACCCCGCTCATCTACGACCCGTACAGCCAGAATCGGACGACCGGCTCGTTCATCCTCGTCGACGAAGCGACCAATGCGACCGTCGCCGCGGGGATGCTGCTCGGCGCCGACTGATCTGCTATCGTCGAACCGATCGGAAAACGGCAGGCCGGTTCGGTGAGCCCCGGCCACTCCATCCCGGAGCCCTTGTCCCTCCACCGCGGAGAGTGACCCTCGATCGAACGCGGACCTGCGTCCGCCTCGACCGTAGAGGAACTCTCCCGTGAAGCTCAACCATCTCGATCTCCAGGTCTCCGACGTCCAGTCTCTCGCCGCGTTTCTCGAGCGTCACTTCGACCTCGTGCGCCTGTCCAACGATCGCTCTCCCGCGATCGCGATCCTCCACGACGGCGCCGGGTTCACGCTCGTGATCCAGCGCCGCCAGGATGACCGGCCGTATCCCGACGGCTTTCACATCGGCTTCATCCACGAGGCCGCCGAGGCGGTGCGCGCCCACCACGCTCGGCTCGCCGAGGTCGGACTCGCGACGAGCCCGATCGACGTCAACGCGCGCGGCACCAGGTTTTATCTGACAGCGCCAGGCGACATCCTCGTCGAGGTCAGCAGCCCCGAACGCAGCTAGGTGATGGATCACCCGCGGCGCCTACATCCGCGGCAGTCCTGTTACCCTCGCTGGCGATGTCCTCCCCTCGCCTCTTCAAGTCGGGTCTGGTCGACGTGACATTCGGCACGGGAGTGACGATTGTCGAGCCCGCGAACCTCTACGGATGCGAGCTCGCGGACGATGTCTTCATCGGGCCATTCGTGGAGGTGCAGCGAGGAGTGAAGGTCGGCGCGCGGACGCGCATCCAGTCGCACTCGTTCGTGTGCGAGCTGGTGACGATCGGCGAGGACTGCTTCATCGCGCACGGCGTGATGTTCATCAACGATCTGTTCGAGACCGGGCGTCCGGCGCCGAAGGATCGCCAGGACATGTGGAAGCAGACCCGCATCGGCAATCGCGTCAGCATCGGCTCGAACGCGACGATTTTGCCGGTGTCGATCTGCGACGGTGTGGTGATCGGAGCGGGCTCGGTGGTCACGAGGTCGATCGACAAGCCGGGTGTCTACGCGGGCAACCCGGCCCGGATGCTGCGCGAGCTCTGATGTCCGAGGTCGACGAGCTTCGAGCCGAGGTCGCGCGCCTGACGAGCGAGCTCGACGCTGCTCGCGGTAGCGAGCGCCTGCTCCAGTCGCTGCTCGATCATCTCCCGGACTTCGTCGCACACATCACGCTCGATGGTCACTTCCTGTTCTTGAACCGGTTCGCGCCCGGGTTCGAAGCAAAGGACCTCGCGCAGAAGCGGTTCTACGACTTCCTCGATCCGGCGAGTCACGAGGCGATCCACGCCGCGATCGCGCGCGTCGTCGAGACGGGCAAGGTGTACGACTACGAGTCGCTCGGCGCCGGCCCCAACGGTGCGTCGACGCCGTACTACACGCGCGTCGCGCCCGTGCTCGCCAACGGTGCGGTCGAGTCGCTCGTGCTGCTCGCGACGGACGTCAGCCGCCTGAAGGAGGCCGAGCGCGCGCTCGCGATCTCGCAGGCGATGCTCCAGCACGTGCTCGGCTCCGCGAAGATGGGCATGTGGTGGTGGGATCTCGACAAGGTCTCCGGCGGCCGCGACGAGGCGACCGCCGCGATGCTCGGCATCCCGGTGGGCGCGTCGCAGAGCCCCGAGCTCGAGGCGTTCGTCCATCCCGACGACCGGCTGCTCGTGCGCGCCGCCTACGCGATGGCCGTCGCGAACGGCTCGTTCGGACCGATCGAGCATCGCTGCGTGGCCAGGGATGGCCGCGTCGTGTGGGTGAGCTCGACGGGCCGTCTCGTCGACGGTCCGCACGGCAAGCGCCTGATCGGCGGCCTCCGCGACATCACCGAGCAGAAGCGACTCGAGCAGCAGCTGGCGCAGGCGCAGAAGCTCGAGAGCATCGGCCGGCTCGCCGGTGGCATCGCGCACGACTTCAACAACATGCTGACGGTGATCTCGAGCTACACCGAGCGCGCGCTGCGCGGAATCGACAGCGAGTCCCCGCTGTATCGCGACCTCGACGCGGTCCGGCTCGCCGCGGACCGCAGCACGGCGCTGACGAAGCAGCTGCTCGCGTTCGCGCGCAAGCAGCCGGTGGTGCCGACGGTGACGCAGATCGACGACGTCGTGCGCCGCGTGCACGAGTTGCTCCAGCGGGTGCTCGGTTCCGAGATCTCGATGGCGGTGAACCTCGGCTCGCAGCGCCACGTCCGCGTCGACATCAGCCAGTTCGAGCAGGTGCTGCTCAACCTGACGACGAACGCGCGCGACGCGATGCCCGCGGGTGGCCAGCTCGTCATCGAGACCGCCGACGTGATCCTCGACAGCGGTGACCTCGTATCGCGACCGAGCGCCCCTCCCGGCGGCTACGTCAGGGTTCGCGTCACCGACAGTGGCGGTGGCATCCCGTCCTCGGATCTCGAGCACATCTTCGAGCCGTTCTTCACGACGAAGGATCCGGGCAAGGGCACCGGGCTTGGCCTCGCGACCTGCTACGGCATCATCACGCAGAGCGAAGGGTTCATCACCGTCGCGAGCGAGCCCGGCCGGGGCACGACGTTCGAGGTGTTCTTGCCGGCGATCAGCCTCGACGCTCCGGCCTAGGCCGGCAAGCGGCACGAGGAGGGTCCCGAAGCGCTTCGCGCTTCACCCTGACTAGACGAGGCCGAGCGTGCGCAGTGTCTCGACGATCTTTGCCGCCGACTCCGCGAGCGACTCGCGATCAGTGCGGACCTCGACCGCCGGCGCGGTCGGCGCCTCGTACGGATCCGAGACGCCCGTGAAGTTCGCGATCTCGCCCGCCTGCGCCTTCTTGTAGAGGCCTTTGACATCGCGGCCGGCGACCGTCTCGAGGGGAGCGTTGACGAACACCTCGACGAACGAATGGCCCATCTCCGCCGACAGCTTCGCGATGTTCGCGCGCGTGTCGGCGTACGGCGAGATCACCGCGGCGAGCACGAGCACGCCCTGCTTCGCGAGCAGGCGCGCGACGTACGCGATGCGATGGACGTTGATGTCGCGATCGGCTCGCGTGTAGCCGAGCCCCTGCGAGAGGTAGAGCCGGATCTCGTCACCGTCGAGGACCTCGAGGCGACAGCGACCGGCGAGCTGCCGGCCGACCTCCGTCGCGAGCGTCGACTTGCCCGCGCCCGACAGGCCGGTGAGCCAAACGATGCCGCCCGCCACGGATCAGTCCGGAACGAGCTGGAGGGCGATCCGGAAGCTGGCCTCGGTGGCCTCGCCGTCCTTGTCCTTCGGGATCGGGAAGCGCCAGCTGCTCATCTGCGCCGTGATGCAGTCGTCGACGCCCGGGAACCCGCTCGCCTTGCCCTGCACGGTGCGACCGGTCTCGTTGACGGTGAGATCGAGCTGCACCTTGCCGCGCGCGCTCGCGTCGTTCTTCAGGTGCTCCTTGTAGCAGCGCTTGAGGCCGGCCATGTACGCGCTCTGGATCTTCGACAGCACGATGTCTGGCGTGAGGCTCGAATCGTCGAACGTCTGCTTGTCGCTGACCTGGATGCGTCCGGTCGGCGCCTTCTCTTCCTTCGGCCCGCCGGCGGTCGTCGTGCCCTCGGGGCCGCTGATCACGGCACCCTTGCCGGTACCGACGCGCGGATCACCGTCGCCGCGCGGGCCGCGACCGGCGCCACCGCCGACGCTGACCTGCTTGCCACCCTCTCGGACGTCGGCGATCTGCGTGCCGAGGTCGGCGCCCGGGCGGCGCTTGCTCATGTCGCCTTCGCTCGTGCCGTTGTCACCTTCGCCGGTGAGCAGGTCGGCCATCGCGCGCGCGTTCTCTTCCTGCTGGAGCTGGACGTCGGCCTTGTTGTCGCGACCGCCGCCGCTGTCGGGCTTCTTCACGACCGGGACGGTCTCCGGCTTCTTCTCCGGCGCCGCGCTGCCGGCACCCTGCGTGTTCTGGGCGACCTCGACCGGCTTGGGCTGCTCGATGTCGACCTTGTACTCTTCCTGCGTGAACGTCAGGTTGTAGGCGCGATCGGCCATGCCGTCACCGGTCTCGACGTCCATCGTCAGCGCGACGATCACGATCGCGAAGTGGACGATGATCGACGCTCCGAGGATCACGGACAGGCGCGGATCGAAGCGATCGGCGAACGTGCCGCGCACCGACGCCGGCAGCATCGGCTTGGGCTGACGCGGCGGCTCGGTGACGAACTGAAACAGGACGGTGAGATCGCCGAGCGAGAGCTTCCCGCGCGCGTTCTCCGAGAGCGGCGTGCTCCAGTAGTCACCGTGGTTGGCGGCGCCGCGAGACTTCAGCGCGTCGAGCGTCGTCACCTGGTCGCCCGACGACAGGCGACCGTCCATCTTGTTGAGGAAGTGCAGGTGGTACCGGCCCTCCTCCATCGAGAACAGCGTCAGCTCGAGCGGCAGGCCTTCGACCGGCACCGAGAACGTGTTCTTCATCGACTGCCCGATCGTGACCGAGGTGCGCTCGCGGATGAGCCGCTCCTCGACGATCTTGCCGCCCAGCAGCACGCCGATGCGGAGGATGCGCTGGCGCTGCCCCTGGGGCTGCGGCTGCGCGCTGGCTTTGCCGGGCTTCACCATCAGAACGGCGCCTTCTTCACGGATTGGAGAATGAGCGGCATGAAGTCCTGCTTCAGGCTCTCCCATTCGTAGTCGATGTTCTTCGCGGTGAGGACGTAGACGACGCTCGGGCGCGGGACCTTGCCGCACACCTGGACGAGCGTGTCGATCACGGTGACCGGCTTACCGTTGATGTACTCGATGTGGAACTTGCCCTGCTTCTTCTCGCCGCTGGACTCGTCCTCCTGGCAGCGCTCGGGGCTCTGCGCGACCGCGGGCGCAGCGGTGGCGAGCACGAGGGCAAGTGCGGCGACGGTCCTCATCGAGTGGATCATGGTGCACCTCATGGTCATCCGCTACTTGGTTTTGGTCGCCTTCTTGCGGCGGCTTTCCTCGCGCTTGATCGCCTTGGTCACGTCCTTCAGGCGTTCGTCGTAGAGCTTCATGTCGACGCCGGGCATGTTCTTGTACTGATCGAGCCACGACTTCGCCGCGTTGAGGCGCTGGAGCGTGTCGAGGTTGCCTCCGCCCGACGGGAACGGGTCGGCGTCGAGGTACAGGAGGCCCAGGTTGAAGTACGCCGGCCCGTAGTTCGGGTTTGCACTGAGGGCGCGCTTGTACGAGGCCTCGGCGGCCATGATCAGCTGGTTGCGATCGCCCGAGCCCGCCGGGTAATCCGCGGAGCGGCCGCGATACGCCGAGCCGAGCGAGGTCAGCGTGACCGCGTCGGTGCGGTTCATCTGGCGCGTCAGCTTCTCGAACGTCGCCTGCGCCTCGCCGTACTGCTTGTTGCGGAGCTGGAACACGCCGAGGTTGACGAGCGCGCTCGTGTAGCTCGGGTTCAGGTTGACCGCGGTCTTGTAGGCGAGCGCCGCCTGCTCGGGACGATTCGTATGCTCGTAGACCAGACCGTAGACGTAGTACACGGTCGCGTTCTGCTTCGCCGACGGACGCTTGAGGAGCTCGTCGAGCACGAGCTCCGCGGTGTCGTATTGCTTCTTGTGGTAGTAGGCGAACGCGACGTACGCGGCCGCATCGAGGCTCGACGCGTCGATCTTCAGCGCCTCGCGCGCGGCCTTGAGCGCGCCATCGGCATCCGCCGGCGTCTGCGAGAGCGCCTGCTTGGCGACCGCGAGCTGCTGATCGACCTGCGCCTTGGCCTGGCGCGGATCGGGATCGTAGTTCGGGAACACGACGGCCGCCTCGGCCGGAGGACCGCCGGTATCGCCACCGCCATCGCCGCCGCCGCCCGCGCCGGGCGCACCGCCGCCGGTGCTGCCACCCGTGCCACCGCCACCGGGCTCGCCGGTGTCGTTCATCGACGTCGGATCGCTGCTGCCGCCCTTGTCGCCGGTGCTGGGCGTGGTCTTGCCGCCCTTGTTACCGCCGCCGCACGCCGCGATCGCGACGCACAGGAGCACCGCGCCGAACGTGCGGACCATACCTCTATAGACGCTCGCGCCGGTCGCGCGGTCTAGCTCGTAAGCGTTCGAGATCATGGCGCATCCGTTCCCTGCACCAGCTCCTGGCGCAGTGCCTTGTACTGATCGGGGAACTCGCGGGCGAGGTTCTCGAGCGCCTTCTGGCTCCACTTGTTCGACACGCCGCCGCGCTTCGCGAGATCGGCGACCTCGGACCAGTTCAGCTTGGCCTCCTCGAGGTCCTTCTGCAGCGCGGCGTCGCGCTGGGTCTCGAACTGGGCGATCGCGGCATCGTTGTTCTGGATGATCTTCGGGATCGGGATGTTCGCGATCTTCTGCGCGCGATCGTACTGGATGTCGCCGAACCGGACCTTCGCGGCCATCGACGCCTCGAGCACACCGTACTGATCGAGCTCGATGTACTTGTCCTCGGTCTTCTTGCGCAGGTCCTGGATCTGCTTCTGCTGCGCCTGGATCTGCGTCTTCGCCGTGTTGAGGTTCGTGCTCGACGCCGCCTTCGTGATCTCGAACGGCGTCCACGTCTTCTCGTAGTACGTCTCGGCGGTCTTCAGCGCGTAGTCGGCGGCGAGCTTCGCGCCGGCCGAGTTCTTGATCGAGCCGCGCGCCTTCCACGCGTCGATCGTCGCCTTCTCGGCGGCGGTCGCCTGCGACGTCTTGCCCTTCTTGCGCCACAGCTCGGCGGTGTCGGCGAACGACTTCACGTAGTCGTCCTCGTTGCCGGCGTCCTTGCCGTACTTCGAGCGCCAGCGGTCGAGCGCCTCGACCATCTTGGTGACGTCACCGGACTGGCGGTGAATGCCCGCGATCGACCACTGCGCGCGATCCTGCTTGCGGTGATCGGGCTCGACCTTCTGGTACTGGCCGTAGAGGTCGACGGCCTTCTTGAAGTCGCGGCTGACCTCGGCGGCGTACGCGGCGTTGTAGACCGCGTCGAGGCCGATCTGCTCGAGCGTCATCGGCTTCTCGCCGGGCAGCGGATCGGGCGCCTTGATGCCGAGCTTCTTCGCCTTCTTCGTCGTCTCGTAGAGCTCGAGGTACGTCTTGATCGCGTCGTCGTACTGGAACGACGCCTGGTAGCTCGCCGCCGTCAGGCGCATCGCGTCGAGGTAGAACGGGCTCTCCCGGTACTGCTTCTCCGGGTGCGCCGTGAACTCCTTGAACAGCGCGATGGCCGTCTTCGGACGATCGGCGAGCTTGTAGCTCACCGCCGCGTTGTAGAGCGCGACCGGCAGATCCGGATCGTTCTGCGGCGCCGTCTTGTAGAAGCGGTAGAACGCCTCGGCGGCCGGGATGTACTCCTGCTTCCTGTACAGCTCTGCCGCGCGCGAGAAGTTCAGCGAGCGGTTCTGGTTGATCGCGAGCTGGATCGCGTTGTCGTCGCCGCACTTCGCGGTGATGAAGCGCTTGTTCGTCGCCTCGATCGCGTCGAAGTTCGACTGCGCCTCGTAGATCGCGAGGATGCCGTCCTTCGCCTTCGCGGCCGGCGCGAGGTCGCCCTTCTTCGCCGGCGGCGCCGCGCAGAACTTGTCCATCACCTTCGTGAACCGCTGGATCGCGTCGTCGATGTGGAGATACGCGAGGCTGATCAGCGCGGCGTTCATGCCCTGGCTCGGCGCGACCGCCGGGTCCTGGACCACGTTCTGGTAGTTGTCGTACTCGGCCTGCAGCTCGAGGTAGATGTTCGGGATCGGCTGTGGCGTCCACGGCTGGGGCAGCGCGCGGAGCTCGGCGACCGTCGGGATCTTGAGCGGCTGCAGCTTGCCCTCGGCGACTTCCTTCTCGGCGCCCGCCTCGTACGACTGGACGACCGAGCGTGCGGCGTCGAGGTAGTACGCGGTGCCGAGGTCGCGGTGATCGCGGACCCACTTGTACTGGACGACCGCCTCGCGATAGCGCTCGCTGTAGAACAGCGCCTCGCCCATGAGGAAGTTGAACTCGTACGCGTAGTCCGACTCGGGATACGTCGCGATGAACTGGCGGTACAGCTCGACCGCCTGGTTGTACATCGCCAGGTACTCCTGCTTCGCCGCAGGGTCCTTCTTCGCCGACGCCTCGTAGTCCTTGCGCTGCTGCGTCGCGACCGAGTGCGTGTTGCGCGCCGCCGCGTAGAGCGCGCGCTCCGCGATCCGGCGCTGGTTCTCCATCGCCTCGCGGTCCTTCTCGTTCGCCGCGTACCACGCCGTGCCCGGCGCGTACTTCGTCGCGAGCTCGGCCGCAGCCTGATCGGCGGCGAACTTGTCGCCCTTGCTCTCGAACGCGTTGACGATCTTCTGGTGGACGATCGGGTTCTTCGGGTTCAGCTCCCACGGCGGACCGATCGCGATGCGATACGAGTCGACCGCCTGGTCCCACGCCTGGAGATCCTCGAATGCCTGGCCCATCGCGACCCATACGTCGCGGACGTGCGGCTCGTTCTCGCGGCCGGCGTACTTCTTCTTCGCGCGCTCGAACGCCTTCGCCGGATCGGTGTCGGTCTCGCCGAGCCACGGATCGGTGAACGCGACCGCGATGTACTGGATCGACTCGTCGCGCAGCTCGAGCGGCGGCGTGCCGCCGGCGGCGATCGTCTGGTCGTAGAGCACGACGCTCTTGTCGAAGTTGTCGATCGACTGCTCGAGGAAGTCGCGCTTGTAGTAGCTCCACGCGAGCTTGTAGAGCGCCTCGGCGTAGAGCTTGCTGTCCTGGCCGCCGTTCGCGACCTTGTTGTACGCGGCGATCGCGTCGTCGATCTCGCCGGGCACGGTGAAGTGGTAGTCGGCGATGCCGCGGACCCACGCGTGACGGACGAGCTCGGTCTCGGCATTCGGGTACGGCGTGCAGTCACCGTAGACCTCGCGCAGCGTCTTGCTCTCGACGCGCTTGATCGCCTCCTGCTTCGTCGGCTGCGGCGGCGCGGCGTCGTACCACTTGTAGCGATTCGCGCAGGCGAGCGCGAGGAACAGCTGCAGCGAGCGCCGCTCGTCCTTCGTCTTGCCGTAGTACGCGAGCAGGTAGATCGTCGACGGCGTCTGCCGGTACGACGGGAACTCCTTCAGGATGCGCTCCCAGAGGCCGAGCGACTTCGAATAGTCGGCGACGATCGCGGCCTGGTCGGGCGCGTTCGGATCCGGCGGCGCCGCTTCCTGCGCGGCGAGCTTGCGGTCGACTTCCTCGTCGGCCTCGTCGAGGTACAGATCGGCGAGCCGGAACATCGCGTCCGGCGTGAACTGCTCGTGCTTGGGGTGGTCCTGGAGGAACTTCTCGAGGAGCGCGACGGTGTTCGCGTGGCGCGTCACCTTGTCGGACTCCGTCTTCGCGATGCGCTCGGCGTAGCGGCGCTCGAGCTCGGCCGTGCGCTGCGTGTACTCGTTGCGCGCGACGGTGCGCATCCGCTTGTCGTGATCGTCGGCCGCCTGCAGGAAGCGGTCGTACTCGCTCTCGATGTCCTTCAGCTCGTCGAGGTCTTCCTTCGACAGCGGGATCGACGAATGCGGCTGCTGGACGCCGAGGCCCGGTGCGCTCGGCGCACCTTCGTTGACCGGCGTCGCGCCGGGCTGCGCGAACGAGTTCGCGGTGGCGAGGAGCAGGAGAAGGGGGAGCTTTCTCACTTCGAGCCTCCCTTCTTCGGCGTGCTCTCGTTGTCGGGGCGTACCGTCGGAGCGGCGGGCGTCTTCGGCTCGTTCTCGACCGGCTTGATCCGGCTATCGGGCGAGCCGCCCTTGTCGGGGCTCGTCGCCGGCGCGCCTTCGGTCGAGGGTGCGGGTGTCGGCGGCGCGAGCTTGGGTCCCGGTGCCGGCGTCGTCTCGTCGAGCACGAACCGGAACTCGTCCTTCAGCTGCTTGAGGTCGCGGCTGCGCGCGAGGTTCAGGCGCTTGTAGTCGTCGTCGCTGTCTTCCTTCTTCGACCACGCGACGTCGACGGCACCGACGTCGGTGCGCACGATGACGTCCTCGAACTTCGCCTTCACGTCCTGGAAGCTCGCCGCGAGCACGTCGCTGCCGACGCCGCGAGCCTCGGCCTCGTAGTCGGCGAGCAGCTGTTTGTACTCGGTGAGGTTCTGCCGCTCCTGGACGAGCGTGTTCTTCACCTCGGCGATCCCTTGCTCGACGAGCCGATCGATCTGTTGATCGGCCTGCGTGAGCGTCGCGGCGAGGCGCGCTGCGCGCTCGGCCTGCGGGTGTGCCTTGCCGCCGAACGCGCGCTCCTCGGCGTCCTGCGCCGCGACGAGCCGCGCGCGCAGCTCGCGTGCACGCAGGATGTCCTGGTCGCCGACTCCGGCGAGGTCCTTGCCAAGGACGATCTCCTTGTCGACCTCCGCGAGCTCGTCCTCGATCGCGCGCGCTTCCCGCGCGGCGTCGTCGAGCTCCTTCGTCATGGTCGCCTTCTGATCGGCGGGCATGTCGACGTCGATCGCGTACTTGCGAAGCGCGACCGACATCGCTTGCGTCGCCATCAGCGCGCCGCTGACCTCGGCCGACTTCGCGCCGAGCTGGTCGTAGCCGCGCGACTCGTCGCCGCGGCGCTGCGCGTAGGCAGCCTCGGGATCGCCGAGCGTCGCGTACTCCTGCGCGAGCGCCTTGCGAGACCCGGTCGCGCTGCCGCCGTTGGCACCGGCGCGGATCTGCGCGTCGGCCATCTCGTTGCGCATGCGGATCAGGTCGTGCTGGATCGCCGCGATGCGCATGCGTCGCGAGGCGAGCGCGGGGTACAGCGTCAGCCGATCGCCGGTCGCGAGCACGCCCTCGAGTCGACCGATCGTCGCCTCGGCGGAGTCGATGTCGGACTGGATCTGCGCCAGGTCGGTCTCGACGCCGACGACGCGCTGCACCTCGGGCTGCTCGCGCAGCCACTGCGCGGCGGCCTCGGGGATCGGCGTCGCCTCCTGCGTCACGCGCGTGTTGCGCTGCGAGATCTGATCGATGAACGACGCCGGGTTCAGCGAGCCGTCGACCATCTTCGTCAAAGCGATGTACGACGGGTGATAGGCGTCGTGCGTCTCGGTGAAGATCTTCTCGGCCTTGTCGTACTCGGCGCCGGGGCTCGACGTCTCGCCGGTGTTGCGAGTGCCCGTGACCTCGGCGAGCCGGAGCATCTGCGCCTTGCGGATGCGGAGGTTGCCCTCGAGGATGCGCACGGTCGGCGTGTTCGTCGACTGCGGGTCGAGCCGGTTCAGCAGCTCGAGCGCGACGAGCGCCTTGTCGTACTGCTTGCTCTTCACGTAGACCCACGACACCTCGTAGAGCGCCGTCGGGAACAGATCGCTCTTGCGATCGACGAGCAGGTACGCGTCGATCGACTTCGACGCCTGCTCGCGCTCGTAGTGGATGCGGCCGAGCGCGAGCTGTCCGAGCTCGATCACGCGGCGGTCGACGTTCGACCTCGGCACGCGGTTGACGAGGTCGGTGAACACCTCGGTCGCCTTCGCGAGGTCCTGCTTCGCGACGAGCGTCGTGCCCATGTAGTACAGCGCCTGCAGCTCCTGGTCGCTGCCCTTCTGGACGCCGTTGAACGTGCCGATCGCGTCGTCGTAGTTGCCCTCGGAGAACGCGAACTTGCCGCGGATGTACTGCGACCGCGGGCTCGTATCGAGGCTGCTCAGCGCCGCCTGCGCACCGGCCGAGTCGTGCTCGGCGATCGCGATCTCGACGATGCGCTGCGACGACGCCTGGTAGTACTTCGAGCTCGCCGGGACCTGCTGGAAGTACGTGCGCGCGGAGCCGCGGTCGCCTTTTCCGTAGAGCGCCTCGGCGAGGTAGTACGTCGCGGTCTCCTTGTCGGAGCCGGTCGAGCTCGCGGCGAGATCGAACAGCGCGAGCGACGCGGTGTCGTAGTCGCCGTTCGAGTACGCGATCTGCGCGTCGACGAGACGGCGCTGGCCGGTCGCCGTGCTCATCTGGTTCGGGCGCGGGAGATCCGCGCCGAGCGCGCGGGCCTCGGTCTCGTAGGTCGCGAGCTTGCCGCCGACGTCCTCGGCCGACGCCGTGCCGGCGCCGACGAGCAACGCGAGGGTCGCTGCGAGGCTCGGGAACCTCATGAGATCACTTCCCCGGTGCGGGTGCGGGCGCCGTCGCGGCGCCGTTCGCGGAAGGCGGCAACGGCGTCGGGCCTGGCGTCGTCGGAGCCGTCTGCTCGGCCGGCTTCTCCGGCGCCACCTGGGTGACCTTGCAGTCGATCGTCGGGCGCTTCTCCATCGGGGTCGCCGCGCCGCCCTTCTCGTAGCCCTTGCACTCGACGCGAGAGATCTTGCCCTCGCCCGTCGTGAACGTCGCGTTGCCCTTCGCGGTGAACGTGAACTTCGACAGGTACTCGAACACGCCGTAGCCGTGGCCGCGATACGTCGCGAGGATCTGCAGGTTGTGGTTGCCGGGCGCGATCGGGCCGGCGAACACGTCGAACGACTTCGACTTGTACAGCGACTCGCCCGTCTCGTCGGTGCGGGCGAAGATCTGCGTGCCGTCGAGCGAGTACACGAGCTTCGTCAGGCGGAACGACGCACCCATCTCGTCGGCGTGGCCGATCGTCGCCTGCGCGCCGGCGCCGCCGCCGAGCGTCTGCTCCTTCAGCATCTGCACGCGCGCCTTCAGCTGCCACGCGCGCTCCTTCAGCGCCTGCGTCTTCTGCTCGAGCCGGCGCATGCGAACCGCCGTCGGCATGTCCTCGGGCTTGACCGCCGCGAGGTCAGGCGCCGGCGCCGCCGCCGGTCCTGTACCCGTGCTCGCCGGCGTGGCCGGAGCCGCCGCGCTGCCCGCTGCCGCGCCGCTGCCGGCGCTCGCGCCCGTCGTGGTTCCACCCTTCGCCGGTTGTGCTCCCACGGTCGCCGCGATCAGCAGCGAAGGGAGAACTACTGCACTCAACATTGCTCGCATGGCAGCCCTCGATGCGCCGTGACGGCCGGCGCAATTTCCTTTGGAATAGAGGCGGTTGTAACACTGCGAACAACCCCGGACAAGGAAGCTGCCCCGGGGTTTTCCTATCTCACGGCTACCCCACGAACCGGGGCCAAACGAGGTGTGGCAGCGCTCACGAAGTCAGCGGCGGTCGACGAACGACCACAGCTTCTCCAGGACCTCGGACGTGCCCGCGCGGGTTGCCGCGGACATGGCCAGAAGCTCGACGCCGGCCTCGGCGAACTCGCGCCGGTACTCCTCGACATCCTTGGGATCGATCGCGTCGACCTTGTTCAGGACGACGATCTGCGGCCGCTTCGCCATCTCGGGCGCATAGCGTGCCAGCTCGCGGTTGATCACGTCGAAGTCTTGCTTGGGCGAGCGCTCCGGCCCGGTCGTGAACGTCGCCTCGACGATGTGAAGCAGCACACGGCAGCGCTCGACGTGTCGCAGGAACTGGTGTCCCAAACCTGCACCCTCCGACGCGCCCTCGATGAGCCCGGGGATGTCGGCGATCACGAACGTGCGGTCGTCGGAGAGCCGGACGACGCCGAGGTTTGGCACCAGCGTCGTGAACGGATAGTCCGCCACCTTCGGCCGCGCGCGCGACACCGCGGCGATGAACGTCGACTTGCCGACGTTTGGATAGCCGAGGAGCCCGACGTCGGCGAGCAGCTTCAGCTCGAGCCGGACCGTCTTCTCCTCGCCGGGCGTGCCTGGCTCGGCCGTCTTCGGCGCCTGGTTCCACGGCGTCTTGAAGTGGATGTTGCCCTTGCCGCCGACGCCGCCCTGCGCGAGGACGAACTGCGCACCGTCGGTGTCGAGGTCGACGATCGGCTCGTTCGTCTCCTCGTCGTAGATCACCGTGCCGACCGGGACCTTCAGCGTCAGGTCGACGCCCGCCGCGCCGTACTGATCCTTGTTGCGCCCGTCCTCGCCGCGGTCGGCCTTGTAGTGGCGCTTGTACTTGAAGTCGAGCAGCGAGGCGAGGTGCGAGTCGGCGACGACGATCACGCTCCCGCCGTTGCCACCGTCGCCACCGGACGGCCCTCCGCGCGGCACGCCGTCCTCGCGGCGGAACGCGGCGGATCCGTTGCCGCCGTCTCCCGCTTTCACGTGGATGATTGCCTCGTCGATGAACTGCACCGCCGGGCTTCTTAGCAAATACCGCGCGGCGAAAATAGCGATCCTGGGTATCCTTCCCCGCAATGAAGAGCCTGGTGCTGGCGGGCGTGTTGTGGTCGGGAATTGCCGCAGCCGACACCGAGTGCCGCACCGTCGACGTCGACCTCGTGCCGACTGCCAAGCTCCAGATCGTCGCGTGGATCGAGGACAGCGGCGGTCACTACGTCGACACCGCGTTCATCACGCAGGCGACCGGCCTGCGCGGCATCGGCAACCGCGTCGGGCTCATGGACCTCCACAGCGGGCCACTGTTCCCGTACGGCAAGCGCCTCGACGTCGCGCCGATCTGGGCGCATCGCCACGGCCTGACGTTCCCGCTCGTGCTCTGCCAGGGCTGCGACGGCATCGTCGACAACGAGTCGTTCGACCTCGACGACGAGTTCAGCTTCGCGTTCGCGAACAGCTCCCCCGAGCTCTACTTCACGCGCCCGCTCCGGCCCGACGAGCCGGCATGGGATGCGGGCACCGCAGCATCGCCGGTCTACACCGACAAGGGCACGCTCAGCGACACGCTCGTCAGCCTCTACCCGCCGCGCGGCGACATCGCGCGCGCGTCCACCGACTCGGCGTCGACGGAGATCTATCGCGAGATGAATCCATTCGACGCGATCTCGCAGGCGACGCCTGCGGGCGATCAGCCATATCGATTCTCGTGGGCCGTACCACCTGCCTTGCCGAATGGCGCCTACGTCCTCCGCGTCGAGGTCAGCAAGGAATTCGACTTCAACGCGACGTACACGTCGTCGACGTTTCCGACGACGCAGACCAGCTGGCTCGCCTACGGCGCACCGTATCGCGGCCAGCCATCGGTGCTCTACGAGGTGCCGTTCACCGTCGCGTCGACACCGACGAGCGCGCGCACGCTCGACTACGTCGGCTACGGCGATCTCGACGGCACCGTGCACGCACCCGATGCGACGATCACGACCGACACGCCCGCATCCGGCGCGTCTCGCCTGCGCGTCGCACTCGACAGCGGCGGCGAGATGTACCGCGTGCGGGTCTCGACGGTGCCCGAGGTCGACTCGGTCGCGCCCGCCGCGCCAACCGCCACGACCGTCACCGGCGCGGAGTCGACGACCGCGGTGATCGTGTTCGCGGCGCCCGGCGACGATGGCGCGACCGGCACCGTCAGCGGCTACGAGATCCGGTACCGCGTCGGTCGGCAGCTCGACGAGCTCTCGTTCGCGTCGGCCACGCCGTATGCCGGCACGCTCGTGCCCGTCGCCGCCGGTGGAACGCAGACCCTTGTCCTCGCCGGACTCGCGCCCGGCACGCCGTACGTCGTCGGCATCCGCGCGTACGACAACTGCAAGCACGAAGGTCCGCTGACCGTCGTCGCGTTCGAGACGCCGACGCTCGATGTCGGCTGCGGATGCACGACCACCGGCGACGCGAGTGGCCTCGTCGTATTCGGAGTCGCGCTGTTCGTACGTCGTCGTCGTCGTCGCCGCCGCCGCCGCAGCCGCCGCCGCCGTCCATGAATCGTCGTGGCGCGGGACGCGTCGTTTGCGCGATCGCTACGTGATCGAACGATGAAGCAGTGTGTCTGCCGAGCGTTTGGCCGTGATCGACGTGCGCAGCGTTGCCTGCATGCGCTAAGAACTTCGCGTGAACCGGTGGCTCGCCGTCTGGACGCGCGCGGTGATCGTGCCGGCGTGGCGCCGCGCGACCGCCGTGTGGGTCGGCTGCGCGATCCTCGGCGGTGTCCTGTTCGGTCCGACGGGGATCCAGCCGCGCGACATCACCGGGCTCGCCCTCCACGTTCCCGGCGTCGCGATCGTGCTCGGCGCGACGTGGCTGCTCCTGTTCGTGCCGACGGCGCGCGTGCTCGTCCACGCCGACGGCGCACGCTACCTGCGCTCGCTGCCGTCGCCGCGCGTGACGCCTCGCCTGTTCGCGACCGTCGCGCTCGTCGGGCTCCAGCTCCCGTGGCTCGGGCTGTGGATCGCCGGTGAGGGCGCGCGCGGCCTCGTCGTCATCGCCGCGATGACCGTCGTCATCGTCGCGCTCGCGAGCTGGCGGCCCTACGTGCGGCGCTCGCGGACGCCGCGCTGGCGGTCCGCGGCGACCGGTCTCGTCGGCGTGTACATGCGCGCGCTTCGGCGGCGCGCCGGTGACGCGCTCGTGCGCGGTGCGGGCCTCGCGATCCTCGCCGGGCTCGCCGGCGGTCTGCTCGTCCGCAACAACCACCGTGTCGGCGAGAGCGCCGCGGTGATGGGCACCGCGACGATCGCGATCGTGCTCCTGCCCGGGTGGGTCGGCGCGCTCATGCCCCTCGTCGAGGCGCATCGCGCCAGCGCATGGCTCGCCGCCTCCCTCGGCGTCTCGGAGCTCGCGCGCGTCGGCGTGCTCGCGACCGCGGTCGCCGCCGTCTACGCTCTCGGCATGGCGATCGCGTACGGCGCCGCGGCACTCGCGTTCGGTGGCACCACGACGACGCTCGCCACGTTCGCGGCCGTCGCGCTCGGTACCGCCGTCGGCGCGGCCCTCGTCACGACGCGCGCGCTCGTGTGGGC
>JAEWJO010000484.1 GCA_023386455.1 Pseudomonadota bacterium
ACGTGCACATGCGCGTCGCCGGCAACCCGTACCGCCGGATCCGCAACGAGATCCCACGCGACGAGCTGCTCGCGAAATACGCGACGCACCTCGCGCACGCGCGGGGCGTCGTCGACGAGGTCACCGAGAGCGCGCGCGGCAAGCGCGCCGCGCTGCTGTGTTACGAGGCCGACGTGCACGAGTGCCACCGCTCGGTGCTCGCACCGAAGGTCGCCGCGAAGCTGCGCTGCAAGACCATCGATCTGTGACGTCGGGGCGCCTCAGCGGAGGCGGCCGGCGAGCGCTGCGAGCAGGTCGTGATCGGTCGCGATCCGCTGCACGACCTTCGGCGCGACCGCACCCGAGTCGATGAGCTTCGCGAGCGAGCGCTCGAGCGGGATCATGCCGGCATCGCGGCCCGACTGGATCGCCGTCGGCAGCGTGTGGAGGTCGCCCTTGCGCATGATGTTCGCGACCGCCGCCGTCACCGGCACGAGCTCGATCGCCGGCGCGCGGCCGCCATCGCGCCTCGGCAGCAGGAACTGGGTGATCACCGTGCGCAGGCAGGCGGCGAGCTGGTGGCGAATCTGGCGCTGCTGGGTATCGGGGAACGCATCGATCACGCGATCGATCGCGCCGGCCGCGTTCGGTGCGTGCAGGGTCGCGAGCACGAGGTGGCCGGTCTCGGCGGCCGTCAGCGCCGCTGCGATCGTCTCGCGATCGCGCAGCTCGCCGAGCAGGATCACGTCCGGCGCCTCGCGCAGCGCCGCACGCAGGCCCGCCGCGAACGTCGGCACGTGGGTGCCGAGCTCGCGCTGGTGGATGATGCAGCGTCGCGCCGCGAACCGGTACTCGATCGGGTCCTCGAGCGTGATGACATGCGCCGCCCGCCGCTGATCGAGCAGATCGATCAGCGACGCGAGCGTCGTCGACTTGCCCGAGCCAGTCGGCCCGCAGACGAGGACGAGGCCATCGCGCTGGTCGACGACCGCGCCGAGCTCCGGCGGGAGATCGAGATCGGCGAGGCTCGGCACCCGCTCGCGAATGATCCTGGCCGCGATCGCGCAGCCGTTCATGTGATCGAACGCGTTGACGCGAACGCGGGCACCTCCGACGTCGAGGCTGAGATCCGCGCTGACGCCGATCGCGCCGAATGCACGAACGGCCGCGACGACCTCGTCGTCGTCGATCGCGACGTCGAGGATCTCGAGCCGGCCATCGACCCGGATCCGCGGAGCTTGCCCGGTCGAGACGATGACATCGGCCGCCTCGCGCTCCCTCGCGATCGCGATCGGTGTCGCGAGGATGCGCTCGAGCATCGCGCGGGCGGTCACAGGATCGCTCGCGGGCAGCGTCTCGATTTCCGGGTGGGATCCCAAGGCAGAGGAGGAGGAAAAGTCCCGGGCAGCGGCACGGGCACGGGCACGGTCTGCACCTGCACCTGCACCTGCACCTGCACCTGCACCTGCACTCTCCGACGAGCCCGAGCCCGAGCCCGAGCCCGAGCCCGTTCCGGTTCCGGTTCCGGTTCCGGTTCCGGTTCCGGTTCCGGTGCTTGTTCCGGTTCCGGTGCTTGTTCCGGTTCCGGTGCCCGTGCCCGTGCCCGTGCCCGCCGCCGCCGTCTTCTTCACCGGTGCGGGA
The DNA here is from genome assembly GCA_023386455.1 of Pseudomonadota bacterium. Taxonomy (GTDB): domain Bacteria; phylum Myxococcota_A; class Polyangia; order Haliangiales; family Haliangiaceae; genus JABFXX01. The sequence continues at coordinate 1,621 of JAEWJO010000484.1, forward strand.
CGCCGCACGACGAGGCGAGCTCCGGCCGCCGTCCTCTCGACCGTGACCGGGTACATCGTCCCCTGCTCGTCGACGAACGTCGTCATCAGCGGGCCGTCCGCGAGGTCCTTCCCCGCAACGAGCGGTGCCGCGAAGGCCTGCAGCATGTCGCCGTCGAGCGCGGGCATCGCGAGGTTCTCGACCTGTCCTCGCCTTCGCAGCGTCGGGATCTTTCCCGCCTCGAGCGTGATCGCCTCGGCGTCTCGCAGGGTCATCACGCGCAGCAGGGACACGATCGCCGAGACGGACATGCCGTCGTGGTCTAGCAACGACCGCGCCCGCGCAAGTCCGCGGAACCGGCGCGCCTCGCCGGCATCCCGTTGCCAGTCTGGCGCGCCGTTGCCGGCACCGACGGGAACGCGTGCCTCGTTGGCGTCAGGCGCTCGCGCGTGCGGCGACCGGCGTGACGACCTCGCCGTACGTGATCGCGCCGTGGGTGTACGTCGGCGTCAGGCCCGGCGCGAGCACGTGCGGGACCATCTCCGACGACGAGAAGTGCTGCGGTAGCTCCGGCCGATCGGGGACCGTATCGGCGAGCGTCTTCTCGAGCACCATCGACGTGTACTGGTCGAGCGAGCCCTCGCGCGTGTTCGCGTTCAGCACGACCTCGGCGCCGCTCTCGCGCGCGTAGCGGGCGACACCGCGGATCGACGATAGTCCCGGCACGTACGCGTCGACGCACACGCCGTTCTCGCTGATCGTCCATGCGCCGCGATCGGTCACGACGACGAGCGAGTGGTTGCCCCACGTGTGGCCCGGCGTGCGGACGAGCGCGAAGCCGCCGCCGATCGCGTAGTCGCCGTCGAGCGCGACGATCCGGTCGGAGGGCACGCCCTCGAGACACTCGGGGATGTACCAGTCGGTCTGCAGCGGGTGGACGTTCGAGAGCGTGTCGAGCTCGGTCCGCTGGACGAGCAGCGTCGCGTTCGGCAGGTACGCGCGGCCGCTCGGACCGGGCGCGAGGAGGCCGCGCACGTCCTGGACGTGCAGGTGATCGAACGTGACGTAGTCGATCGCCTCCGGCGCCACGTTCCACGTCGCGAGCCCCTGCTCGATGGTCGAGTGCATCGTGCCGAGCACCCTCGTCGCGAGCGAGCCGTACCGCCGCGCGAGCCGGGCGAAGAACGGCGCCTTCGCCGAGCGCTCGGGATCGGTCGGGTTGACGAGGATCGTGATCGTCCGCGATCCCTGCGCGACCTGCACGAGGTGCATGCGGTTGCGCATGAACACGTACGGCGCCGGCGACGACGCGACGCCCTGGAGGCCGTAGCGCGCCGGGTACGGGAATGTCGCGAGGTCGAGCGTGCGCACGCAGCGCGCGGTGCCGCGGGCGAGGATCGTGTCGCGCAGCTTGCGGCCGGCGCGGCGGACCGCGTCCAGGCGCGCACCCGACCCGCGCGTCGACCACGCGGCATCGAGCTCGGTCAGGCGATGGAGATCTTGCGGGACGGGCATGGCCCGACGCTATCACCGAGCCCGGGCCCGCTGGGCTCGTCGCTGGTGCGCGGCTTGCTCCGTCCGGCTGGTATGCGAATGGCGCCGGCGGTCCAGGGAGCGTTCTACGTCGTCAGCGGCCTCTGGCCGGTCGTGCACCCGCGCAGCTTCGAGGCGGTGACGGGCAAGAAGAAGGAGCGGTGGCTCGCCCAGACGACCGGGGCGCTGATCGCGGCCATCGGGGTGGCGCTCCTCGCCGGCGCACGCGAGCGCTCGCGCACCGCAAAGACCCTGGGGATCGCGAGCGCCCTCGTCCTCGGCGGTGCCGACCTCGCCTTCGTCGGTCAGCGACGGATCTCCCCGGTCTACCTCGGGGATGCAGCCGCCGAGGCGGCCCTCGTCGCGACCTGGCTCCTCGCTGACTGAGCAAGCGGCCAACGGCCGTCAGGACCGGCTGCGACAGTTTCTTGGTCGCACGTGGTAACGTGGCGGCGCATGGCCGTTGATGACCTGCGCTCGGGCACCTGGGTCACCTATATCGGTGGTCGCGCGACCAGCGCGCGCCTCCGGCGGTGTCGCATCGAGGTCGTCAGCGGTCCCGATGCGGGACTCGTACGCGACATCGAAGCGGCCGTGATCCGGATCGGGGCGCGACGCGGCAACGACGTTCAGCTCACGGACAGCAAGGTCTCCGGCCTGCACTGCGAGATCCGGCTCGACGATCGCGGCTACCGCCTGCGCGACCTCGACTCGACCAATGGCACCTACGTGTCGAGCCTGCGCATCAACGACGTCTACGTCCAGGCCGGCGCGCAGATCGCGCTTGGCGGCACGCGGCTGAAGTTCGAGCCGACCGGCGAGAGCGTCGAGATCGAGCTCGCCGATACCGACCGCTACGGCTCGATGATCGGTCGCTCGGTGAAGATGCGCGAGCTGTTCGCGCGCCTCGAGAAGCTGGCGCGCACCGACACGACCGTGCTCGTCACCGGCGAGACCGGCGCGGGCAAGGAGCTCGTCGCCGAGGCGCTGCACGACAACTCGCCGCGCGAGAAGGGGCCGTTCGTCGTCCTCGACTGCGGCTCGATCCCGCCGAACCTGATCGAGAGCGAGCTGTTCGGCCACGAACGCGGCGCGTTCACCGGCGCGACCTCGAACTACGCCGGCGCGTTCGAGCGCGCACACGGCGGCACGGTGTTCCTCGACGAGATCGGCGAGCTGCCGCTCGCGATGCAGCCCAAGCTCCTCCGCGTGCTCGAGCGCAAGGAGGTCCGCCGCGTCGGCGGCGCGAAGACGATCGAGGTCGACGTCCGGATCGTCGCCGCGACCAACCGCGACCTCGGCGTCGAGGTCAACCGCGGCCGGTTCCGCGAGGATCTCTACTACCGGCTCGCGGTCGCCCGCGTCCACGTGCCGCCGCTGCGCGAGCGCAAGGACGACCTGCCGCTGCTGATCGAGCACATCCTCACGACGACGCCGGGCGGCGAGAGCGCTCAGATCGCGCAGGAGACGATCGACCTGATGATGAAGCACGACTGGCCCGGCAACGTGCGCGAGCTGCGCAACGTGATCGAGCGAGCCGTGCTCCTCGCCGAGTCGCCCGACAGCGAGGACTCGCTGCGCCGCGCGCCGGCGCCGGTGCCGCGCTCGGAGCCGTCGATCACGGTGACGCCGTCGCAGACCGCGACGTCGACCGATGCGTCGATGACCGTGCCCGTCGATGTCGGCATCCCGTTCAAGCTCGCCAAGCAGAACGTGATCAGCGAGTTCGAGCGCCGCTACATCTCGCGCCTGCTCGCGCAGCACGACGGCAACATCTCCGCGGCCGCGCGCGCCGCCGGGATCGACCGCATGTCGATCCACAAGATGCTGCATCGCCTCGGTCTCGCGAATCCGGGCCGAGACTGAACACGCGTAGGCGTAGGCGTAGGCGGCTCGCACGCCGAACGCGGATCCGCGGCGCGAGCGAACATCGTCTTCACGGCACGAACCTGGCAGCGCGACCTGGAGCGCGGCGACTCGATTGCGCGGCAGACGCCCAGATCGCCTACGCCTACGCCTACGCCTACGCGTCAGAGGCGCGCCAGGACCTCGTCGGCGATCTCGGCCGCGGTCGCCTGGACCCAGTCGATCCGGTGCGCCGACAGCAGCTCCTGGCGCGCCCGCGTCAGCGAGCGCGCGATCAGGAACGAACGACGGTGAGGTCCCGCGTGGCCGTTCTGGCGCTCGAGCTGGACGTGCTTCCACAGCACGACCTCGTCGAGCGTCGTGCCGACGAACACGAAGGGCGCGCTCCGCAGGTCCTCCACGAGGCGTTCGTACTCGCGGTCCGGGGTGCACAGGCGCGACGCGTACTGCATCGTCGAGAACGTCACCTGTGCGGGGTCGTCTCCGGCGATCCCGTTCAGGTGGATCACCTCGAGGGCATCCGACGGGGCAGGGCGTTCCTCGGAGAGCGCCGAGATCGATACGACCGCGCGCCGAAGCTCGAACTGGCGTGCGATCGCGACCTCGAGATCGTCGACGTTCAGGGTGTACGCGCGGCGCCACGGCGCGCCGAACCACTGCGCGAACGAGCGCGGCAGCGGGGTATCTCCGATCTGGAGCCGGGTCGCGAGATAGTCGCGGAGTCGATCGGGGGCGCGCGATAGCGCGACGTCGTACAGGTCGGCGAGCGTGCTGTCGTCCTGGGGCGCATCGCCGAACAGCATGCGCCAGAGGTCGGCGATCATCGTGCGGGACTCGGGAAGCGGCTGGCCGGCGCGGTCGCGCGCCTCGGCCGAGAACCCTGCACCGGTGAACAGGATCGCTTCGCCGCTCGCGACGGTTGCTGCGAGCTCGGTGAAACGATCACGCATCGACATCGACCGTGCGCTGGTGCAGCGCTCGTGCCTTGCGATTTCGCGGACCTCGCCGTGCGCTCCGGCATTTCACGCACGCGCGGAAACGCACGAACGGGCGAATCTGCTCGCTCCCGGGTGCGCGCTCACGCCCAAGTACCAACGGGCCTCGGTGTGACACTCAGGTCCGCTCGGGCACGCTTCGCGCATGAGCGCGTGATGATGCTTCTGGATGACCGTTCTCTAAGGACCTCGGCGACCTGTCCGGTCGAGAGCGATGCTGCCCACCTGGATTGGACGTTGGCACTGGCGGGCGGCGAAGGTGTTCGTCTTCAGGATTATGTGCAGCGTCGCTTCGGCCGTCGCATGCCCAAGCAATACTGCTGTCTCCTCGGCCAGCGCTCGATGCTCCAGCACACGCTGGATCGCATGAACAAGCTGACGCCGGCGTCCCGGACGCTGACGGTGATCGGCACCTACCACGGCGAGTTCGCGGCACCGCAGCTGGTCGGCCGCTGCGACCACGTGTTCCGCCAGCCGTCGTCGCGCGACACGGGCATGGCGCTCTACGTCGCGCTCGCGATGATCAAGCGCTGGACCACGAACGCGATCGTCACGATCACGCCGACCGATCACTACGTCACGCCGAGTGCGAAGTACGTCGACCAGGTCCGCGCGGCCCGCGGCGTCGCCGCGCGCATGCGCGACAAGATCATCATCCTCGGTGCGACGCCGACCGAAGCGGATCCCGAGCTCGGCTACCTGAGCCTCGGTGCGCCGCTGACCGAGGTCCCGCAGGTTCGCCAGGTGAACGGGTTCGTCGAGAAGCCGTCGGCCGCGGTCGCGTCCGAGCTCAACGCGCAGGGCGCGCTGTGGAACACGATGGTGACCTGCGCGACCGTCGACGCACTGTGGGAGCTCGGCCGTCAGGCCGATCCGCGACTCATCGACATCCTCGAGTCGTTCGTGCCGCTGGTCGGTACGCCCGACGAGCAGGACGCGATCGAGTACATCTACCGCGCGTATCTTCCGGTGAGCTTCTCGCGCGATATGCTCGAGCGGGCACCCGAGCGTCTCGCGGCGATGGAGATGGAGGGCGTCGAGTGGAGCGATTGGGGACGGCCGGAGCGGATCGAGACGGTGCTGGCGATCAGGCGATCGCGGGTGCTGATCCCGACGACGCGCGTCAGCGCGCCATGAGCAAGTCCGGCCGCGCCATCTGGCCCGGTCGTTCGTACCCGCTGGGAGCGCACTACGACGGGTACGGGACCAACTTCGCCGTCTTCTCCTCGATCGCCGCCCGCGTCGAGCTGTGTCTGTTCGACGACGCCGGGACCGAGTCCCGCGTCGACCTGGCACTCGGCATCGGCCAGGTCTGGCATGCGTTCCTCCCCGAGGTCGCGCCGGGCGCGCACTACGGCTTTCGCGTCCACGGTCCCTGGGACCCGGCGCGAGGTCTGCGCTGCAATCCGCACAAGCTGCTCGTCGATCCGTACGCGCGCGCGATCACCGAGGGCCTGCAGTGGAATCCCGCGCTCGCCGCATACGACGGCGATCCGATGGGCGCGATGTCGACCGAGGACAGCGCGCCGTTCACGTTCCGGTCGATCGTCGTCCAGCCGTTCTTCGACTGGGGCAGCGACACCCGGCTCGAGATCCCGTGGAACGAGACGGTGATCTACGAGGCGCACGTCAAGGGTCTGACGATGCGCCACCCGGAGGTGCCCGAGCACCTGCGCGGCACGTACGCCGGCCTCGCGCACCCGGCGATCATCAAGCACCTGCACAAGCTCGGCGTCACCGCGATCGAGCTGCTGCCGATCCACGCGTTCGTCCACGACGGCTTCTTGCTCGAGCGCGGCCTCCGCAATTACTGGGGCTACAACACGATCGGCTTCTTCGCGCCGCACTCCGAGTACGCGAGCGTGCGCGACGCGAACCTCGCCGTCTCCGAGTTCAAGTCGATGGTCAAGGCGATGCACCGCGCGGGCATCGAGGTGATCCTCGACGTCGTCTACAACCACACCGCCGAGGGCAACCACATGGGGCCGCACCTGTCGATGCGCGGCCTCGACAACCCTGCCTACTACCGGCTCGTCGCCGATCAGCCCGGCTACTACATGGACTACACGGGCACGGGCAACACGCTCAACATGCGGCACCCGCACGTGCTGCAGCTCGTGATGGACTCGCTCCGCTACTGGATCGAGGAGATGCACGTCGACGGGTTCCGCTTCGATCTCGCGGCAGCACTCGCGCGCGGCCTGCACGAGGTCGACCGCCTCGCCGCGTTCTTCGATCTGATCCAGCAGGATCCGGTCGTGTCGCGGGTGAAGCTCATCGCCGAGCCGTGGGACGTCGGCGAGGGCGGCTATCAGGTCGGCAACTTCCCGCCGGGCTGGTCCGAGTGGAACGGCAAGTACCGCGACTGGATCCGCGACTACTGGCGCGGCGAGCCCGGCACGCTGCAGGAGCTCGGCTCGCGCTTCACGGGGAGCTCCGACCTCTACCAGGAGGGCGGCCGGTTCCCGCACGCGAGCATCAACTTCGTCACGGCGCACGACGGGTTCACGCTGCGCGACCTCGTCTCGTACAACGAGAAGCACAACGAGGCGAACGGCGAGGACAGCGGCGAGAACCACAACCGGTCGTGGAACTCGGGCGCCGAGGGGCCGACCGACGACCCGGTGGTCAACGCGCTCCCGCGTCGCCAGCAGCGCAACTTCCTCGCGACGCTGTTCCTGTCGCAAGGCGTGCCGATGCTGCTCGGCGGTGACGAGATGGGCCGCACGCAGCAGGGCAACAACAACGGTTACTGCCAGGACACCGAGATCTCGTGGTTCGACTGGGAGCATCGCGACCGCGACCTCCTCGAGTTCTCGCGCCAGCTCTCCGCGCTGCGCCGCGATCACCCGGTCCTGCGCCGTCGCGGCTGGGTGCAGGGTCGGCCGATCCGCCCGCACGGCAAGGGTCAGCAGGCGCTGCCCGACATCGCGTGGTTCACGCCCGAGGGCGAGGAGATGGAGGACACCCACTGGGAGAACGGCGAGACGAGCTCGCTGCAGGTGTTCCTGAACGGCGCCGGCATCTTCGTGCCCGACGATCGCGGCGAGCAGGTCCTCGACGATACGTTCCTGATCATCTTCCACGCCTATCCGGAGGACCGCGAGCTCGTGCTGCCGGAGACGCGCTGGGGCGCCACGTGGGAGCGCGTGCTCGATACCGAGCGAGGCTTCGCCCGAGGCGAGGGCGAGGTCTTCGAGGCCGGCGCCAAGGTCCCCGTCATGGGGCGCTCGCTGTGGGTCCTGCGCCGGGTGAGCTGATGAAGACCGGCCCCCGCGCGACGTACCGCCTGCAGCTCCACGCAGGCTTCACGTTCGCCGACGCGAAGGCCGCGGTGCCGTACCTCGCCGAGCTCGGCATCTCGCACCTCTACCTGTCGCCGATCCTGCAGGCGGCCGACGGCTCGACGCACGGCTACGACGTCGTCGATCCCGAGCGCATCAGCGATCAGCTCGGTGGCGAGCAGGGGTTGCGCGAGCTCGTCGATGCGGCGCACGGCGCCGGCCTCGGCATCCTGCTCGACATCGTGCCGAACCACATGTCGATCGCCGGCCGCAACAACCGGTGGTGGCTCGACGTGCTCGAGAACGGACCGTCGAGCTACTACGCGCACTTCTTCGACGTCGACTGGTCGACCGGCGACGACCGCGTGCTCTTGCCGGTGCTGACCGAGCGCTACGGCCGCGCGATCCAGAGCGGCCAGATCAAGATCACCGACCGCGGCCGCGGGTTCGCGGTGCGCGCCGGCGAGATCGATTATCCCCTCGCCCCGCGCCCGCTCGGCCGGAACCTCCGCCGCGCCCCCC
>JAEWJO010000502.1 GCA_023386455.1 Pseudomonadota bacterium
CGTCGGCTTCGTCCACACGATCTGCGGCAACCGCACGACGGCGCACATCGAGCCGTGGTTCGACAAGTACATCTTCCCGAACGCGGTGCTGCCGACGCCCGATGCGATCATCCGTGCGATGGAGGCGCTGTTCATCGTCGAGGACATGCACAACATCGGCGAGCACTACGACCGCACGCTGATGGCGTGGTGGGAGCGCTTCGACGCCGCGTGGCCGGCGCTCGCCGACAAGTACGGCCCGACGTTCTACCGGATGTGGAAGTACTACCTGCTCGGCTGCGCCGGCGGCTTCCGCGCGCGCGAGACCCAGCTGATGCAGCTCGTGTTCACGCGCACCGGGACGAAGCAGCCCGCGAACGTCCGCGCGTCCTGAACCTAGGCGGCCGCGTGACGAGCGTGGGCCGCGCGCGCGATGTACTGCCCCGCGGCGACGAGGCCGAGGACGCACGCGGTGATCGCGAGCGGCATGATCGCGGGCGAGTGGGTGATCAGCGCCATGATCGCGAAGATCTCGGCGATCGTCGCTGCCTTGCCGACGATGCCGGCCTGGAACGCGTGCTCGGCGCGGCCAAGGACCTCGAGGCGGTAGATGATGGCGAGCGGGACCAGGACCAGCTCGCGCGCGACGATGAGGCCGATGATCCACCACGGCACCGGGTCGTGAAGCTGGATCGCGCCGAGCACGATGACGATGAACAGCTTGTCGGCGAGCGGATCGAGCCACTCTCCGGCAGATGCCGAGGTGTCCCCGGAGCGCCGCCTTGCCCAGCGCGCGACATTTCCGTCCGCGGCGTCGGTGAGCGCAGCAAGCCCGACGAGCGCGAGCGAGACCCACGGTGTTCCGTAAGTCAGCCAGAACACGATGGCGATCGGAATGCGCGACAGCGTCAGCAGGTGGGCGAGCCACATAGCGGCCTCGTGAGCGTTCTCAGAGCAACTAGCGCGCCATGTTGCCGCAGGCAACGATGCGTGCATTTCGCATCGAGATCTGCCAGGTTCCGCTCGTGGCCGACTCCCCACAGACTCGACGGATTCCGGGACGCCGACTGCTCGTCGGCCTCCTCGTCGTGCTCCTCGCCGCGGTGATCCCCGCCGTGTTCGTGCCGACGCTCATGTGCCGGCCGGCCGAGAAGGTGTTGCCCGACCTCGGCACCGTGCCGGCGTTCGCGCTGACCGACGAGCTCGGCCGGCCGTTCACCGAAGATGCGCTGCGCGACAACGTCACGATCGTCAGCTTCATCTTCACCCGCTGCGACACGATCTGCCCGGTGACCGCCATGAAGATGGCGCGCATCCAGGAGAAGACGTTCGATGTCGGCGCGATGGTGAAGCTCGTGTCGTTCTCCGTCGACCCGACGTACGACACGCCCGCGAAGCTCGCCGCGTTCGCGACGCGCTACGGCGCGAAGCCCGAGCGCTGGCGGTTCGTCACCGGCCCGTTCGACAAGGTCAACACCCTGATCGAGGGCCCGTTCATGACCTCGATGATGCGCCTGCCCGACAAGCCGAACGGCGTGCCCGACATCGCGCACGGCGGCTACTTCCTGCTCCTCGACCAGAACCTCCACATCCGGGGCATCTACGACTCGGATCGGATCTATCAGCTCGACGATCTGATGCGGGACGCGCGGCATCTCGTGCGTACCGCACACAAGACCTAGCGCGGCGCCCCGCCCACCACCGAGCCGGTCTACCATCGGCCGACCGATGGTCGTGCGGCTGTACCTCGCATGTTGCGTGCTGCTTGCGAGCGCGCTCGCGCACGCCGGCGAGACGAGCCACCCGATCGCCGGCTTCCGCGTCGAGGGCGCCTCGAAGGTCACCGACGAGACGCTCGGCTACCTGCTGCGCGTCGAGATCGGCGACGACGTCACCGCCGATACCATCCCGGCGCTCGAGCGCGCGCTGGTGTCGAGCGAGCTCTTCAAGTCGGCGTCGGTGCGGCTCGAGCCGGCGCCGCCGACGGAGTCGATGCCCGACGGCGTCACGGTCGTCGCGACCGTCGTCGACAAGCACTCGTGGATCGTGATGCCGACCGCGTACCTCCTGTCGTCGAACTGGGCGATCGGCGCCGGGTTCGCGGAGAACAACCTGTTCGGCGAGAACAAGAAGCTGCTGCTCTACGCGCAGCTCGGCGAGATCAACTCGTTCTTCATCGGCGCCTACGTCGTGCCGTCGTTTCGCGGCACGAAGCTGTCGCTGCGGTTCGACACGTACTGGCAGAGCAAGATCTACGAGGAGTACGCGAACCCGGTCGGCGATCCGGCGTCGAGGGCGCTCGCGCGGACGAGCGATCACGTGTTCATCAACACCGGCGTCGCCGCCGGCTGGAACCATCGCTGGTGGCTGAAGAGCGAGGCGCGCGTCCGCGGCGCGTACGTCCGCTACGACGATCCGCACGTCTCGGGCGATCCGATGATGACGCTCGCGCAGCCATCGCCCGATGGCTGGGACATCACCGTCCAGGGCAAGCTGACCGCCGACGCGAGAGAGAACGACCACGGTGTCACCGATGGGCCGTACGCGCAGGTGACCGCCGAGCTGCCGGTCCCTGGCCTCAGCGACTACCTCTACGGCTCGATCAGCGCGCGCGCGTACTACGCGAAGCGGCTGTTCGGCGCGCACGAGATCGAGCTGCGCACGTACGGCAACCTCGGCTACCACCTGCCGTTCCACGACGAGTGGACGCTCGGTGCGGCGAGTGATCTGCGCGGCTATCCGACGGAGCAGTTCCGCGGCGACGTCCGCGCGCTCGCGCGGCTCGAGTACTCGGTGCCGATCGCGCGGTGGAACATCTTCTCGTTCCGCGCGCTCGGCTTCTTCGACTCGGGTGTCATCGGCTTTCACTTCACCGACCCGGATCAGCGCAGCTACTTGCCCGACCAGGTCGGCCGCACGTTCTTCCGCAACGACGTCGGCGGTGGCGTCCGGATCTACGTCAGCGACATCGTGCTGCCGCTCCTCGGGCTCGACGTCGGCTATGGCCTGGAGAGCCACTCGCCAACGCTGTACTTCCAGGTCGGGCTGACCGATCTCTAGCGCGCGCCCAAGAGGTTCGGTCCGTTGCCAGCCGCGTAGTCGACGATCTCCATGCGGATGTCGCCGTAGTCTGACTCTGCAACGAGCAGGAGCGGCACGCGGTCGGCGTCGTCGGAGACCCACACGGTGAAGTGACGAGGATCCGTGCCCTTGTCGAGCGAGCCATCGCGCATGATCCGTGCGGTCGTCGCCGCGAACTTCACCGCCGGCAGCTGGCCGAGGTCGGTCACGACGGACGTGCGGCCGACGAGCTCGACGGTCGTGCGCCACAGGTAGCGGCTGCGCACGACGTCGATCTTGTGGGTCTCGCCATCGCGGCCATCCCAGCCGCGCAGTGCCAGGAGGAACGTCATCGTGTCGATCGGCTTCTGGGGCTGGACGAGATCCTGCGTCTCGAGGATCTCGGTGCCGTCGGGGCGCTTCGTCGCGATCGGGAACTTGCCCTCCGCGATGTCGGTGAACCGCGCCTCGTTCGACTCGACCGTCTCGTCGCCGCGGCCCGCGGTCTCGGTGACACGAAACAGCAGCGGCTCGCCGTTCTTCGTGTCGAGCCACGTCGCGAACTCGGCCTTGATCGGCTTCACGAGCGCGGCGACGCCGGTCGCCTCGGCACCCGCCTGGACGACGATCGACGGTCGATCGTGAAACGTCGTCGGCTTGCCGACCTCGATCGCGAACGCGGCGAGCGTCATCTCGTGCGCGGTCACGCGATAGGTCATGCGCTCGCCGGGAACGACGAACGGCGGACCGACCGTGGGAAACGCCGTCGTCCCCGATCCGGCACCGGTCGGCACCGCAGGAGCGGACTTCGACGTGCCGCTGCAGCCGAGCACGAGCGCGGCAGCGAGGAGCAGCGGGAGCTGGAGGATTCGCGACACGGTTCTCGGGAGGCTAGCCGCCGTAGGCTAACCACAGAAGGCTAGCCGGTGTCCGGACGGAGTCACGTACGTGATCTCCGCCATGGCCTGCCTGGTCAGCCGCAACGTAGGTCGTCCTCAGTCATAGTACTCGGCGCCCAGGTGCGTGATGAGCTCATCACCTTTGGTGTAGCGCAGCGTGTTCTTCAGCTTCATGAGCTGGATGAACAGGTCGTGCTCCGGGTACAGGCCCTCGGGCGTCATCGGCGACTTCCAGTAGAACGACAGCCACTCCTGGATGCCCGACATGCCGGCGCGCGCCGCGAAGTCCATGAACAGCGCGAGATCGAGGACGATCGGCGCCGCGAGGATCGAGTCGCGGCACAGGAAGTTGACCTTGATCTGCATCGGGTAGCCGAGCCAACCGACGATGTCGATGTTGTCCCAGCCTTCCTTGTTGTCGCCGCGCGGCGGGTAGTAGTTGATGCGGACGACGTGGCTGATGTTGCCGTAGAGCTCGGGATAGAGGTCCGGCTGCAGGATGTGATCGATCAC
>JAEWJO010000566.1 GCA_023386455.1 Pseudomonadota bacterium
GTCTACGCGCCCTCATCGACGCGGCGATCGCGCCGGGTGCCGCGACGCAGCCGCTCGCGACGCTCCGCGACGAGGTCGTGCGCCGCTACGTCGAGCTCGCCGTCGCGCGTGCCGGTGGCGACCGCGACGCTGCCGCCGCCGCGCTCGAGATCGGCGTACGCACGCTCTATCGCTACCTCGCTTAGTTGCGCGGGCACTGCATCAGATCGTCGAGGCTCTTCGCGTCGAGTGCGCACTTGCGTGCCGCCGGCGACATCTTCTCGCACTTGCCGATCGCGTCGGCCTTGCCTTCCTTCAGCTTGCCCTGCATCTCGGCGGGCATCAGCGACACGGTGTGATCGAACACCTTCTCGCATTCGGATCCCGACTTCTTGCAGCCGGCGAGGAGGGACATCGAGAGGAGCGACGACAGGAGGAGGTGTTTCATCATGCCGCGCCACGATTGCAGCGCGCGTGCCCGCGCAACCTCGCGATGCACCGTCGCGCGCGCTGCCAGCGCTGGCAGTGCTGCCAATCGCGGCAGCTCCGCGCCGGATCGGCCGATTGCGCGATGGGAATGGTCGAAAGGCACCGACACCTCCGCGGCGCCAGGCGCGTGTGTCGGCGGCACCGGTGAGACTCGTGTCGCGGCGAAGCTGCCGCGCTAGCTCTTGCGGAACTTGTGCGTATCGCCGGCATGCTCGCCGTGCGCGACGAGCACCGAGCACGGCGCGTGGCGGATCACGCTCTCGGCGACGCTGCCGAGCAAGAGACGGCGGAAGCCGCGGTGGCCGTGCGTGCCGATCGCGATGAGATCATGACCGCCGCGCTCGGCCGCGTTCGTGATCACGCTCGCCGGCGGACCCTGGATGAGGTCGACCTGTAGCGGGTGGCCGAGATCGCGATTGGCCATCTCGATCTTCTCGGCCTGGGCCTTCACGCCGGAGAGGACGGCGTCGCGCACCGTCGACCAGGGGAAGCGCGCCTGGCCGAGCAGCGTCGCGCCCCACGAGCCGGCGGGGAGCTGCCACGCGTGGACGACCTCGATCGTGGCGCCCGGTGCGGTGAGGAGTGCGGCGTTGCGGAGCGCGCGCGTGGCGGACGCGGAGAAGTCGGTCGCGACGAGCGGGCGGTGGAACGCGGAGGGCCCGGTGGTGCCGCGGCAGACGAGGACATCGCACGGCGCGTTGCGCAGGACGGACGTCGCGACACTGCCGAGCAGGAAGCGCTGGATGCCGGTGTGGCCGTGGGTGCCGACGACGATCAGCTGGGCTTCGCGCTCGCGCGCGACATCGCTGACGACCTCGCCCGGCGGGCCGGCGCGGTGGATCAGCTCGGCGGCGATGCCGCGGGTCCGGAGCTGCTGGACGCGCTCGGCGAGACGCTTGGCTTCCTCGGCACGGACCGCCGCGGAGACCTCGCCGATCTGCTCGAGCATCGCGTTGTCGACGTTCTCGATCGGCGCGTCGTCCGCCTGCGCGTGCACCATGACGAGTGCCGCGCCGTTGAGGAGCGCGAGGGCGGCGGCGCGCTCGAGCGCCTGTTCGCTGGGGACGGAGAGATCGACGCCGGCAACGATCGTGGAGATCATCACCAGGCTGTCTTTCCGACGGTGAGCTCGAAGCGCGAGACGCGGGTGCTGTCGAGCGTCATCGGGACGCGGCCCTTCCAGATCCAGGCGCCGGTGTCCTCGTCGGTGGTGGGCTCGCCCTTGCGCCTGGCGGAGATCGAGTCACGGATCGCGGCGATGGTGTCGAAGTCGCCATCGGTCGCGGCGACGATCGTGACGACCTTGCCGTTCTCGAGGTAGGCCTCGACGGTGGTCGGCTTGGTGCCGAAGCCGACGCCCGGGAGCTGCCACGAGACGACGTCGTCCTCGACGATCGCAGTCGGGCCGACGAGCGCGGCGAGCTTGTCGGCCTTCATGCCGATCGCATCGGCGTGGACCGACGCGAGCCACTCGGCGGGCTCGAGGTAGCGCTCGAAGCGGAGCGCGCAGAACGAGCTGTCGACGCTCGCGCGCTGGTGCGTGGTCGGATCGAGCCAGGTGCTGCCGGTGCCCCGGCCCCAGGCGGTGGTCAGCTTGTCGCGCAGCTTCTCGCAGGTCTCGTCGACGGACTCGCTGTAGTCGACGGTGCTGATCTCGACGGTGACGCCGCGAAGGGCGGTGGTGTCGACGTCGAACACGACGTTCAGGAAGCCGTCGCGCGTGGCGTCGTAGATGCGCTCGCGCGCGGCCTCGGGCTGGAAGCTGCCGGCGTCGGCACCGAGACGAATGCCGTCGAACAGGCTGCCGAGCGATGCGGGGTGCTTGCCGTAGAGGAGGTCGAGCTTGGCCGTGCGCTCCTCGCGGCGCACCGTGCGCTCCTCGGCCTCGCGTGCAGCCTCGCGCTCGTACTCGGCGTAGCGCGCCTCGCGGGCGCGGGCGCGTGCGCGATCACCGCCGAGGTCGAGCTCGTCCTCGTCGAACGACGACGACTGCTTCTTGGACAGCGTGTCCTTGATGCCCAGACCAAACGGCACGGCCGTGAGCAGGGACATGACGACCACCGAGGTGGGGATGCGCATCGGGCCGACGCTATCACCGGCCGTGCGCGAGTCAACGACCAACTACAGCTTGGCTTCGTAGAAAAGCCAGAGTGAAAGCTCGGGGTTAGGCACGCGCTCGGTCGTGCTCTTGCGCTTGTCGAGCCAGAACTTGCCGTCGACGCGGATGCGCAGGAGGTCCTTGACGCGCACCCGGGTCGCGACCTCGGCGAGTGCGGAGACCGAGCGCTCGAGGAACGTGTTGTCGTGGATCGCCTCGTCGAGGTAGCGGACGCGCGCGCGGATGCGCGTGTTCTTGTCGGGGCGGTAGTAGCCGATGAGCCACGCGGCGACGTCCTGACGGAACTTGTTCTCGAGCTCCATCCTCGTGTTGTCGTCGAGCAGCTGGTGCTGGAGCTGGAACGTGACCTGGACCTTCTTGTTCGGCTCGACCTGTGCGCGCGCGATCGTCGAGAGCTGTCGGCCAGCGCACGGGATGGGCTCGCCGTTCTCGTCGGTGTCGTTCGAGATCTCGAAGCACTGGTCGTGGCCGCCGCGCGACAGGTCCTTGTCCTGGTAGCGCTCCCACAGGCCGAGCCAGAGGACGTCGGTGGTGCGGACGTTCGCGCGCACGTAGCTGTCGAGCTTGATGGCGTCGGGCGACGACGGGTTCGTCCACACGTCGACGAGGCTCCGGATGGTGAAGTCCTTCGACGTGCGGATGTAGCGCACGCGGCCGCCGGCCTCGTCGCGCGCGCGCTGGCCCTCGAACTCGTCGGCCTGCGAGATCGGGCGCGAGAACGGATTGACGAAGTCGGTCGAGTAGTAGCGCGCGACGACCTCGAGCTCTTCCTTCTTGCGCGTGGCGGTCATGCGCAAGAGGGCCGCCGGACCGCCACCGCCGCGCGCGTCGGTCAGCGCCGGGTTCTGCTTGCCCATGCTGTCGAACGACAGCGCGGCCTCGCCGAACAGGTCGAGCCAGCCGCGGCCGAACGAGAAGTTGCCGCCGATCGTGCCGAACCGCCCACCGTAGGGAAGGCGCGACCACTCCTGGAGATCGAGGTCGACCCCGCCGATCAGGTTGACCTCGTCGGCGACGTAGCCGGTGAGGCCGACCGCGTTCCGGCGATCCGCGAAGTAGCTGATGTTGGCGCCGGCGAGCCGCTCCTGCATCACGTTCGGCAGCGTCGCGAACGAGTGGCGCGTCGTCGGTGCGAGCAGGTCGTCGCCGTTGCGGACGTAGACGATCGGTGCGCCGCAGTCGGGATCCGAGTCGTCGTGCGGGTCGGGGCACTTGTTCCGATCGACGAGCTCGTACTGGTAGATCGAGCGGCGCGACGCCGACGCCCACGCGTACGCTTGCATCCAGCCCTGCGAGAGCTCGAGATGCTTGGCGCCGATGCCGACGCCGAGCAGACCGTCGCGCCAGCCGAAGTCGGGGGTCACGTACTCCGAGCCTGCCGCGCCGGAGCACGGCGAGGTGAGCAGCTCGCCCGCGGACTCCTTGCAGGCCGTCGAGAGATCGGCCGAGTAGAACAGCTCGTCGTCGAGGTAGAGGCCGTTCGGGTTGTAGTGGCGCGAGTTGTCGAACACGAGCCGCTGACCGAAGCCTGCCCGGAACGTGCCGGCGATCGCGGACAGCTCGTTCGTCTCCCACTTCACGTACGCCTTCGGCACGTGGAGCTGGTTCGAACGAGGATCGGCGATCAGTGCGCCGCGGTTGGGATCGTAGATCGGCTCGCCGATGTCGAGCCGCGTGTTCGTCACGGCGACGCCCGCCGTCAGGTAGCGAAGTGCCACGACGCGCGCGCGCAGCGCGACCGGCGGGAGGAACACGCCGCTCTGGTAGGGATTGAAGTCGTGTGGCCCCGCGCGGGTCGCGGCACGGATCCAGCCGCGCGCGGCGAGCGGGTTCTGCCCGGCCTCGCGGACGATCAGAAACGCGGCGATCGCGAGCAGCTTCTCCTGGCTCAGCGCGCCCGACGTGACGAGCTCGGCGGGGTCGGCGATGCGGCCCTTCTGGAGATCGCGATACGCGATGATCGCGTCGACGTCCTCGTACGTCAGGTTCGGCAGCGTGTAGAGCTCGCCGCGCTCGGCCTTCGCCAGGTCGACGCCCTGGTTGAGGAGGTCGAGCAGCTCGTCGAACGTGTCCTGCGTGATATCGCCGGAGGCGAGGAGATCCTGGAGATCGCCCTCGTCGTTGACGTCGATGAATGTCTCGTACGGAATCGCGTGCGCAGGCCGCGCCACCAGCAGCAGACCGACGAGGACTAGAACAGCAGCGCGCACCCGATCGCGACGTTAACACACAACGCGCTGCAGCCCGATCAGGAGCCGCCTTCGAGCGTGAGCGCCGCGATCTTGTTGTCCTCCTTCGCGGCGTCGTCGGCGCCGGGGAGCGCGGTCTTCTGCTCGGTGATGTTGGGCCACGTCTGGGCACTACCCGCCTGGGTCTTCAGGTGATCGGGCCACGACGCGCTATCGACCTCGTCGGACTTCTTCGCGCCGCTGACGAGCGCGTTGATGTCCTTGTAGACGGCCCACTTCGTCGGCAGCTCGCTCTCCTCGAAGATCGCGGTCGTCGGGCACTCAGGCTCGCACGCGCCACAATCGATGCACTCGTCCGGGTTGATCGCGAGCGAGTTCTTGCCCTCGTAGAAGCAGTCGACCGGGCACACTGCAACGCAATCGGTGTACTTGCACTTCACGCACGGATCAGCCACGACGTATGCCATGGCGGCGAATCTAGCCAATCTTCATCCGAAAGTGCAGAGTGTCGCCCCATGAAGTGGCCCCCTGCGCTCGCGTGCCTCGTGCTCCTCGCCTGTCAGGCGGACGAGAAGCAGACGCAGGCCGTTCCGGGTACCGGCAGCGCCACGGCGCAAGGTTCGAGCGCGACGACGGTCATCTCCCTGCCGAAGGCGGCGGTGACCGACGAGTACCGAACCGACATCACGTCGCTGTGTGATTGCGTCCGCCTGTCCGGAGCCGATCAGTATTCCAAGGAGGAGCGGTGGCCCCTGATCGCGATGTGGCTCGGCCCGCACATCACCACCAATGAGGGTCGCGAGTTCCTGGTCGCGATCCAGCCCCTCCAGGGGGAAGCGAAGGCGCTCGCGCTCGAGACGGAAGCGAAACGGGTTGGCCTCGCGAAATGCGATCTGGCCAACGAATGGCGCTGATCTCCGGCGGCTCGGGCCGGATACTCAGTCGGACAGCTTCTTCTCCAGCGCTCTGGCGGCCGGCGGGTCGAGGTCCTCGACCGGAGCCGGCTCGAGCTTCCAGCGCTTCTCGATCAGCTCGTGCAGCGCGTAGATGACCGGCGTGACGA
This sequence comes from Pseudomonadota bacterium, assembly GCA_023386455.1. Classification (GTDB taxonomy): domain Bacteria; phylum Myxococcota_A; class Polyangia; order Haliangiales; family Haliangiaceae; genus JABFXX01. The sequence continues at coordinate 5,840 of JAEWJO010000566.1, forward strand.
GGATCGCGGCGGCGAGCTTCACGAGGTACGACGTCATGACGATCGTCACGTAATCGCCGAACGAGACCTTACCGCCCCAGATGATGGCGGAGATCACGACCGTGTCGATCAGCTGCGACACCGCGGTCGACCCGGTCGAGCGCAGCCACAGCATCCGGTTGCCGGTCGCCTTCTTCAGCATGAAGAAGACCGAGATGTCGACGAGGTTGCCGATCAAGAACGCGAACATCGACGCGATCTGGATCTTCGTCGCCTGCGTGAACACGACCGAGAATGCGCTCGGCGTCACACCGGTCCACGTCGGATCGAGCGCGAGCGGCGCCCACGGCAGCGCGCCGGCCGCGTAGACGATGCAGAACGTGAGGCCGACCATGCAGAATGCAAGCAGCGTGATCCGGCGAACGACTTTTCGTCCGTAGAACTCGTTGAGGATGTCGGTGAGGATGAACGTCACCGGAAACGCGATGTTTCCGACCGACGTGATCCACTCGCGGCCGAACATCTCGAACGAGGTGAGCTTGCCGCCGATGATGTCGCCGACGACGAGGCACGTCATGAACACCGAGACGAGCGTGATGAACAGGTTCAGGCGCGCATCGAGCTTCACGCGCCTGATCGAACCACAGATGTTGTGGAGACGCCGGTCGCCGTGCCACGATTCGCGGCGATGAGGCGGATGGCCCTCGCGCACGCGCTGCTCGTCGGTGCGACCGGCTGCAACTGGGCATTCGGTCTCGACCCGACGCAGACGTGGGATGCAGGCGATGCAGCGCCAGACTCGCCGCCCGGCGTGAAGACGACGCTCGTGTGGGGCGCGGTGACGACCGACGGCATGGGGACGCCGGACGCGACGATCACCTACGCCGGCATCGGGATCGAGCCGACGCGCCCGGAGGTGCCGGTCGTGAAGGTCGGTCCGCTCGACGCGACGGTGGGCCCGCTGGTCGAAGTCTCGTACAGCACCGCCGACGGCACGTTCGAGATCCCGTACACGCTGCGCGATGCGCCGCACCGGATCGTCTACACGGTGCCCGGCGATCCGGCGCCCCACGAGGTGCAGTGGTCGGAGACCGGCGCGTTCCTCGTCGTGCCGCGCTACCTGCGGATGGACGCGCCGCTCGTCCCGGCAGGCAGTGGCTTCACGATCACGCCGACGGGCACCGGCCCGGGCCGCAAGATCGAGATGGTCCACACCTCGGGTGCATTCACGTTGAACGACAACTCGGCCGCGTTCGACGCGTCGACGATGACGAGCGTGACGCTCAGCTACAGCGAGAAGGCGCGGCCGCTGACGAAGCCGCTTGGCGCGTTCGAGTCCGCGAAGGGCGACTGGGTGCTCGTGACCGACTACAAGCCGCGAGGCGGCGGCATCACGTCGGTGTCTGGCTGGGCGCTCGCGACGAACGTCGACCTGTCGGGCTCGATCACCGTGCCCGCGCCGCAGCCAGCGTGGCACATCACGGACCGGCCGCTCTCGACGGGCGCGTGCCCCGGCGCGAACTGCTTCCCGACGACGTCGCCGGGAAATGCGGAGAGCCGCCTCGACGCGCTCGGTCCGCTGGTCGTGCAGTCGACGCACTTCCAGCGCATCCGCTATGGCATCGTGCCGACGACCGAGCTGCCGCCGTACCTGCCCGGTCCCGCGCCCGACTTCGTCGAGCAGCCGACGCTCATGTACTTCGGCGAGGCATCTCCGATCGTCACCTCGATGGACGTCGCCGATCCGTCGACGATGCTGACCGGCTATCCGCGCGTCGTCTCGACGCTCCTCTACGCGTACCGCACGAGCCACGGCGTCAACCTCATCTCGTCGATGCAGGAGGCGGTGAAGGACCTGACGTCGATCCAGTCCGTCACGTGGCGCGCACCGCTCGCGAAGGCGATCATGCTCGGCTCGACGAGCCTGTCGGGCGCCGACGACACCCCGTTCACGGCGACGACCGGCCAGATCACGCTCGTGTTCACCCCCGACAACAGCAACGCGCACGACTGGATCATCACGATCTCCGAGCTCGCGAACAGCACCCTGACGCCGGTGCGCGTCTATCACGTGACCGCGCCGACCGCGAAGATCGACGCGAGCCTGCTCGAGACCGGCAAGACCTACGAGGTGACGATCACGTCGCGCGTCGGTCTGCCGATGGCGTCGCAGGGTGACTATCGCGTCGTGTCGTGGCCGTTCTCGACGTCGACGACCGCTGCCGCGACGTTCGTCGTCCAGTAGCAGTCCGGCATCCGTCGGACGAGCGTCCGTCGTCCGGACAATCCGGACGGCCGCGCACGCAGATCCGCCTGCTTGGGCGCGGGCACGCGCCGTGCTGAGCGCGCAGGCGGAGGTTTGTCATGTCTGCAGAAGAGAAGAAGAACCGCTCGATCGCCGAGGCGATCCGCGCGATCCACAAACAGTTCGGTTCCGGCTCGATCATGCGGCTCGACGGCAGCGAGGTCGCAGCGGTCGAGGTCATCCCGACGGGCTCGGTCGCGCTCGACGTCGCGCTCGGCTGCGGCGGCCTGCCGCGCGGCCGCATCGTCGAGATCTACGGACCGGAGTCGTCCGGCAAGACAACGCTGACGCTGCACGCGATCGCCGAGGCGCAGCGGGCCGGTGGCGTGTGCGCGTTCATCGACGCCGAGCACGCGCTCGACACCGACTACGCGCGCCGGCTCGGCGTCGATCTCGAGGATCTGCTCGTCAGCCAGCCCGACTGCGGCGAGCAGGCGCTCGAGATCGCCGACACGCTCGTGCGCACCGGCGCGATCGATCTCATCGTCGTCGACTCCGTCGCCGCGCTGACACCGCGCGCGGAGATCGAGGGCGACATGGGCGACGCGCACATGGGCCTGCAGGCGCGCCTCATGAGCCAGGCGCTGCGCAAGCTGACCGCGGTCATCTCGCGCACGCGCTCGACGGTGATCTTCATCAACCAGCTTCGCCAGAAGATCGGCGTCGTCTACGGCAACCCGTAGACCACGACCGGCGGCAACGCGCTCAAGTTCTACTGCTCGGTGCGCCTCGACATCCGTCGCAAGAAGGCGATCAAGCGCGGCGAGGAGACGATCGGCAGCGAGGTCAAGGTGAAGGTCGTGAAGAACAAGATGGCGCCGCCGTTCCGCGAGGCCGAGTTCGAGATCCTCTACGGCACGGGCGTCAACAAGCTCGGCGAGCTCGTCGACACCGCCGAGAAGCTCGGCCTCGTCGAGAAGTCGGGCACCTGGTACTCGTACGAGGGCGCGAAGATCGGCCAGGGCAAGGAGAAGGCGATGGCGCACCTCGACGAGCACCCCGCCCTGCAGACCCAGCTGCGCACCGCGCTCGTTGCCCAGGCGCGGCGCGTTGCCGCCGGCCAGGTCGCTCAGGCGCCGAACGGAGCCGCGTCGTGAGCGGCAAGGCAAGACTCGCCACGCTGATCCCGCCCGAGTACGCGACGAAGCTGCTCGAGGACCTCGTCTACGAGCGTGTGCTCGGCTTTCTCGACCTGGATGGCCTCTACCAGTTCGAGCAGGAGCTGTGGTTCGCGCTCGGCGAGTGCGGGGTCGACGACGCCGCACTCGCGGGCGAGGCGAAGGCGATGATCGATCGCGCGCTCGCGCGGCTCGGGGACGATCCCCGGCGCTACGCGATGTTCGGTCCAGCGCCCGGCGATGATTCGCCAGGGCTCGACTGTCCCGACTGCGCCGAGGAGGCTCGCGTCCACGCCGGGGCACGCCGGAGCAGCTGACCGCGCGTCTCGACGAGGGCCGACCGTGGTGGCGGTCCGTGATGTCCACGGTTCGACCCGAGCTCCACCGACGGTGGATGGACCTCTCGATCCGAGGTTCTCTGAATGCGAGACAGATCGTCCCGGGTGACACGAACTGAGGGTCGCTCGCGTAGGATCAGCAGTCGCCATGCCCCGCGCTGTCGAAGGAGCCGCGCTGCTCGTCGCGGGACATGGTGCGATCGGTGGGACCAAGCTCGATGCGTCGGCCGTCCACACGCTCGGCCAGATCGGCGAGGCGCTGCTCGCGACCGGCACGTGGCGCATCCGGCGCCTGAGCGCGGCGGCCGGCGATCGCAACCCGGCCGATCGCGGCACGCTCAAGCGGCACCTCGACGAGCTCGCCGCCGAGCCCGTGCGCGTCGCGGTGCTCGTGATGCTCGGCGTGATCGTCGACGCCGGCGGCCCCGCGCTGGTCACGAGCAGCGAGCTCCGGGCGTATCCCGAGGATGCGACACTGCCACTCGCGTGGATCGGCGAGCGCCTGCGCGCGCTCAAGGCCGAGCAGCTCGTCGTCGTGCTCGCCGGTCGGCCCGACCCCGCGTATGCGGCGAGCACGGGCACGGCGGCATCGACATCGCCGGGCGACTGGCTCGGCGCGCTCGGCAC
>JAEWJO010000682.1 GCA_023386455.1 Pseudomonadota bacterium
GGGTGGTCCGGGCGCGTGGGGCGGCCGTGGTGGCGGCGGTGGCGCGGCCAGCGATCGCAAGCAGCTGTGGAAGCTCGTCGACGGCAAGCCGAAGATGGTGTTCGTCAAGACCGGCCTCACCGATGGCTCGACGACCCAGCTCCTCGAGGGTGACCTCCAGCCGGGCGACCAGCTGATCACCGAGATCCAGGGCCTGCCGATGACGCAGCGAAAGATGGGAGCGTTCTGATGAGCGCGCCCCTCATCGAGATGCGCAACATCCAGCGCACGTACGTCATGGGCGACAACCTCGTCCACGCGTTGCGCGGTGTCGACCTCGTGATCGAGAAGGGCGCGTCGATCGCGATCATGGGCACGTCGGGCTCCGGCAAGTCGACGATGATGAACATCATGGGCTGTCTCGATCAGCCCACGAAGGGTCAGTACCTGCTGAACGGCAAGGACGTGTCGCGGCTGTCGCGCGCGCAGCTCGCCGAGGTGCGCGGCCGGATGATCGGGTTCGTGTTCCAGAGCTTCAACCTGCTCTCGCGCACGACCGCGCTCGAGAACGTCGAGCTGCCGCTGCTCTACCAGGGCATCGGCGCGCGCGAGCGGCATCGCCGCGCGATGGAGGCCCTCGAGCGCGTCGGTCTCGACAAGCGCTACGACCACCATCCGAACCAGCTCTCGGGCGGACAGCAGCAGCGTGTCGCGATCGCGCGCGCGCTCGTCGGCAAGGCGCCGATCATCATGGCCGACGAGCCGACCGGCAACCTCGACACGAAGACGTCGTACGAGGTGATGGGCATCCTGCAGGGCCTCGTCGATCAGGGCATCACGGTCGTGCTCGTCACCCACGAGTCCGATATCGCCGCGTACGCGCGCCGCGTGATCACGCTGCGAGACGGCCTCATCGTCGACGACAGAACTCAAGAACCAGCGAGGGCTGCGTGAACATCTTCACGACATTCCGCCTCGCGCTCCGCGCGCTGTGGCGTAACAAGGTGCGCTCGTCCCTGACGATGCTCGGCATCATCTTCGGCATCGGCACCGTGATCGCGATGATCGCGAGCGGCCAGGGTGCCCGCGAGTCCGTCGCCGACGTGTTCCGCGCGATGGGCACGAATCTCTTGATCATCAGCAACGGCTCGTCCTCGCAGGGCGGCGCCGCCGGCGGTGCGGGCTCGCGCTACGCGCTGACGTGGGACGATCTCGCCGCGCTCGAGAACGGCGAGGTCTCGACGCTGCGCTGGGGCGCGCCCGTGCTCCAGACCAAGGTCCAGGTCGCGTCGGACGAGGCGAACTGGAGCACGACGGTCGTCGGTACCAAGCCGGCGTACTTCAAGATCAAGAACTGGGAGGTCGCCGAGGGCGCGCTGTTCGACGACGACGCCGCGACCACCGGCCCGAAGATCGCGGTCGTCGGCAAGACGATCGTCACGCAGCTCTATCCCGGCGTGAACCCGCTCGGTCAGACGATCCGCATCAACGGTCAGCCCTACGAGATCACCGGCGTGCTCGCGTCGAAGGGTCAGTCGGCGATGGGCCAGGACCAGGACGACACGATCATCATCCCGCTGAAGGCGTACCTCGCGAAGCTCGACAAGGGCGTCGGCAAGTACATCACGAAGGGTCAGATCTACGTGTCGACGTTTCGCGAGGACGACATCTCGCGCGCCGAGCAGCAGCTCAGCGATCTGCTGCGCCAGAAGCACAACCTGAGCGCCGCCGATGACGATGACTTCCGCATCCGCAACCTCGCGGAGTTCGCGCTGCGCCAGAAGCAGTCGACCGACAAGATCACGACGCTGCTCGCGATCGTCGCGGCGATGTCGCTCGTCGTCGGCGGCATCGGTGTCATGAACATCATGCTCGTCAGCGTGATCGAGCGAACGCGCGAGATCGGCATTCGCATGGGCGTCGGTGCCAAGCCGATCGACGTGATGACCCAGTTCCTCGTCGAGTCGCTCGTCCTGTCGTTCATCGGCGGCGTCCTCGGTCTCGCGTTCGGTGCGCTGCTCGCGAACTTCATGGCCGACTACTACGGCTGGAAGTTCTTCTTCCCCGCGGCGACCGCCGCGATCGCATTCGCGGTCGCCGGTGGCGTCGGTGTGATCTTCGGTCTATATCCCGCGATCAGAGCATCGCGTCTCGATCCGATCACGGCTCTGAGGTACGAGTCATGAAGTTGCGAACTGTTGTATTCGCTGCGGCGCTCGCGTCGCCGTCGCTCGCGCTCGCGCAGCCCGGTGCTGTGCCGATGCCTCCTCCCCCGCCGCAGGATCCCGAGCCGACTGCGCCTGCAGCCGGTGCCCGCGTGCTGACGATGGCCGAGGCCGTCCAGATCGCGCTGCACCAGCAGCCGTCGCTGCGGCAGAGCCGCGCACAGCTCGAGGCGAGCAAGGGCCGCGTCGATCAGGTCCGTTCGACGCAGCGTCCGAACCTGACGCTGTCGGCGAGCGCATCCGTCGGCGGCGGTGGCTCGCAGCGCGACTTCATCGATCCGAGCTGGAACTCGGGGATCGGCGCGAGCGCGAGCTGGCGCATCACCGACTTCGGCCAGACGGCGGCACAGCTGCGCTCCGCGCGGGCGTCGTCGGAGGCGGCCGCGGCCGGCGTCAACACGACGACGCTCGACGTCCGCTACGACGTCGAGGCGACGTACCTCGAGGCGATCGCGCGCGCACGCCTCGTCACCGTCGCCGATGCGACCGTGAAGAGCGAGGAGGCGCACCTCGATCAGGCCAAGCGGTTCGTCGCCGCCCAGGCCAAGGATCCGATCGAGGTCGTCCAGGCGCAGTCGCGCGCCGCGAACGCGCGAGCCGCACTCGCCCAGGCGCAGTCGCAGGCCGCGATCGCCCTCGCGAACCTGCGCGCCGCGATCGGCATCGTCGATCCGACGCAGGCGATCGCCGTCAGCGCGAGCTGGCCCGAGCCCGCCTCCGAGGCGCCGCCTGCATTGCCTTCACTTGTCGAGACCGCGCGGGCGCACCGCCCGGAGATCGTCCAGCTCGACAAGCAGGTCTCGGCCGCCGATGCGAACATCGACGCCGCCCGTGCCGAGCGCCGGCCGGTCCTGTCGGCGAACGCGCAGACGCAGTGGTCTCCGGGGACGAACGACGTGAATCCCCAGCCGGCATGGAGTGTTGGCCTCACGCTGTCGTGGCAGGCGTTCGACGGTGGCCGCTCGGCCGCCGACGTCCGCGTCGCCCGCGCGAACCGGGAGTCCGCGCTCGCGCAGCGCGACCAGCTGCTGCTCGATCTGACGAGCCAGCTCGACGCCAACCGCGCGCAGATCGCGGCGATCCGCGAGGCGACCGTCGCCTCGAACGAGGCCGTCGTGTCCGCGCGCGCCCAGCTGAAGCTCGCCGAGGCGCGCTACGCGCAGGGTCTCGGGAGTCAGATCGAGATCGCCGACGCCCAGACCGCGGTCACGACCGCCGAGGGCAACCTGATCCAGTCCGAGTTCCAGCTCGCGAATGCATGGGCAGCGCTCGCCCGGTCGCTCGGCGGCGAGCTCGGCGCCGGCTCTCCCGGCAGCGGTACGTAGTTTCCCTGCCCGGCAAAACGGTGCGCCCTGCTACGATAATCCCCGATGGGGATGCGTTCGTGCCGACTCGCTTGCTTTGCCGTCATCGTCGTCGCGCTCGCCGCGTCGTGCGGTGACAACCTCGAGCCGGAACCCGATCCGGACGAGGTCGTGTCCGTCCGGCTCGACACGGTCGCGCCGGCCCAGGTCACCGCCGGTGACACGATCGGCGTCCAGTGCACGCTGTACGAGAACGAGCTCACGACGATGGTCACCGCCGAGGTCCGCGTCGTCGACGAGGCGAAGATCCTGCGCATGCAGGGCACGGTCGTCGCCCGCAAGGTCGGCACGATCGAGGTGTCGTGCGCGCTCCCCGATCGCGGGCTCGTCGATGCGACGCCGGCGACGGTCGAGATCGTCGCCGGTCCCGCCGCGAACGTCGTCACGACGGTGACGCCGAACCCGGTCGTCGCCGGCAACGATGTCGCCGCGACGTGCGAGGTCTACGACGGCTACTCGCCGACGACGAGCTCCTCGAGCGGCGGCACGACGACATCGCGCTTCAGCTCGACGAGCTGGCGCGAGATGTTCACGCGCGCGAGCTGCTCGGGATCGCTGAACGGCTGCTTGACCGAGAGCCGCGGCACGACCGGGTTGCTCTTGATGAGGTTCTCGAGCGTGCCGTACTGCTCGAGCAGGTTCGCCGCGGTCTTGTCGCCGACGCCCTTGATGCCGGGGATGTTGTCGCTGGTGTCACCGACGAGCGCGAGGAAGTCCGGAATCTTCTCCGGCGGCACGCCCATCTTCTTGATCACCTCGTCGCGCGTGTACGTCTTCTGGTGAAGCGCGTCGATCATCGTCACGCCGTCACCGATCAGCTGCATGATGTCCTTGTCGGCGCTGTAGATGACGACCTCCCAGCCCTTCTTCTTGGCCTCGGAGACGAGCGTCGCGATGACATCGTCGGCCTCGACACCGGGCACGGCGAGGCACGGCCAGCCGAGCCCGCGGACGATCTTCGGGAAGTACTCCATCTGGACGGAGAGCTCTTCCGGGGTGTCTTTGCGGTGCGCCTTGTAGTCGGAGTACATCTCGGCACGGAATGTCTTCTTGCCCGACTTGTCGTCGAACACGACCGCCATCCGCGCGGGGGTGGTGTCCTCCTCGAGCCGCAGGAGCATTCGAGAAAACACGTACAGGGCACCGGTCGGCATGCCCTCGGCCGTCGACAGCCGCACCTCGCGACGCTCGCCGCGCGAGATGTTCATGAGGCCGTAGTGGGCACGGAAGATGTAGCCATGCCCGTCGACGATGTAGAGCCGCTCCGCCATCTGCGCGGGGACTCTAGCCCATTGTATGACCCGGGGTACCCCGGTGTTAGGATAGGAATATGCGCGCGTGGCTGACGATCTCGCTCCTCGCCGCGTGCTCGTTCCCCCACGGGACGGCGAGCTCGCGCGACAGCGACGGCGGCGGGGATGACGACGACGCGATGGCGATGGGCAGCGATGCCGGCAGCATCGACGCGCGCATCGACGGCATGGCCACCACGCTTCGCGCGAAGACGATCACCGTGACCGCGACGATCGGGTCGACGCTGCAGGACTTCCCGATGTGGTTCACCGTCACCGACGCCGATCTCGCGGCGCGCGCGCGGCTCGACGGCACGGACATCTTCTTCACGACGACGACGGGCGCGCCGCTCGACTACCAGATCCAGCGCTGGACGAAGGCGACCGGCCGCCTCGACGCGTGGGTCCGCGTGCCTGCGCTGCAAACGAACACCGCGATCCAGGTTCGCTACGGTGACGTCGCCGTCGCGGCGGGCCCCGATGCTCCCGGCACGTTCACCGGCTACGCCGCGGTCTGGCACCTCGAGGACGCGCTCAACAACAACACCATCGTCGACGCGACCGGCCAGCGCAACGGCACCGCCGCGATGCTGCAGCCGAGCGATCAGAAGGCGGCGCAGCTCGGCGGCGGCCTCGACTTCTCGGGCGGCAACGACCAGATCACGTTCACCAACCCGATCACCGGGTCCGGAGCGCACACGATCTCGCTCTGGGTGAACCAGCGCACGACGGCGACCAACGACGCGCTGATCGTGCTCGGCAACGGCGCGACGAACAAGGCTCGCTGGTTCCACAGCCGCTACAACACGGCGACGATCGCGGTCGGGTTCTACGCCAACGACTACGCGAACCCGAACGAGGACATCCAGGGCGATGGCTGGACGCTGCTCCACTGGGTCTACGAGGGCGCGAACCGGATGACACGGATCTATCGAGATGGCGCGCTCGTCGCAGGTCCGTTCCAGCACGGAAGCGGCGTCGACACGGAGGGCTCGGGTGGCACCATCGGCAACGCGCAGGCCGCGTTCGGCATGAACATGGGCGTCACCGCGATGCTCGATGAGGTGCGGATCATCGGCAGCGCGCGGAGTGCCGACTGGATCGCGGCAGAAGCGCTCGATCAGAAGACGCCGGCAAGCTTCTATAGCGTGGGCGCGGAGCAGATTCCGTAGGCGTCCCATGGCAAGATGCGGCCCATGCACCGCATCGTTGTCGACGCGATGGGAGGCGATCACGCGCCGGACGAGGTCGTCCGTGGCGCGGCGGAGGCGTCGCTCGCGCTGCACAACGCCGAGATCATCCTGGTCGGCGACGCCGCGGTCCTCGGCAGGCTGCTCCCGCGCATGCGTCACGACGGCGCCCGCGTGCGCGTCCACCACGCTCCCGCATTCGTCGAGATGGACGAGAAGCCGGCCGAGGCACTCGCCGCCAAGCCCGAGGCCTCGATCGCGGTTGCCGCGGATCTCGTCGCTCGCGGCGAGGGCGACGCGCTCGTGTCCGCCGGCAACACCGGCGCGTCGGTGCTCGCGTGCGCGCGGCGCTGGACGCTGCTGCAGGGCGTCCGCCGGGCCGCACTCGCCGCCGTGTATCCGACCGAGCTTCGCCGCGGCGAGAAGGACGACCCGTTCTCCCTGATCCTCGACGTCGGCGCGACGATCGACGCGACTGCCGAGGACCTCGTCGGCTTCGCGGTGATGGGCTCGGCGTACGCCAAGCTCGTGTCGCAGAACCGACGGCCGCGCGTCGCGCTGCTCTCGAACGGCACCGAGGCCGGCAAGGGCCCGCAGTCGGTCGTCGACGCGCACGCCGCGCTCGTCGAGACGACCGAGCTCAACTTCATCGGCAACATCGAGGGCCTCGACATCCCGCGCGGCGTCGCCGACGTCGTCGTGACGAGCGGCTTTGTCGGCAACGTCGTGCTGAAGATGCTCGAGGGCGTCTCGGAGACCGTCGTGCGACTCGCGCGCTACGCGCACAAGGAGCGGCTCGCGTGGCGCCTCGGTCTCGTCGCGCTGTCGAGCGCGATCGATCAGCTGAAGGAAGTCACCGACTGGCAGCAGTACGGCGGCGCACCGCTGCTCGGCTTCACGCATCCGTTCATCAAGGCACACGGCCGGTCGAACGCGCGCGCGATCCAGAACGCCGTGAAGGTCGCGCACAAGGCGCTCGCCGGTAACCTGTGCGGCAACATCGCCCGGACGATGGCGGAGCTCGACGAGCGCGCGCAGCGTCGCGGTGTCGCTGGAGCATAGTCATGTCGATCATGCGGCGGTTCGCCACCCTGCCCGTTCGTGTCGGCGAGCGCATCGGCCTGCTCGAGCCGCCGCCGCCGGCGTTGCCGCCCGGCGCGAGCTTGCCGCGCCACACGTTTCGCTGGGATCTCGACAAGACGTACCTGCGTACCGAGTTCGACTCGCTCGCGGATCTCGCGAAGAGCGCGATCGAGACCGCCGCCGACAAGCAGGCGTTTCCGGGCGCGACCGCGCTGCTCCGCGCGTTGCGGCAGGACGGCAATCGCATCTGCATTGTCTCGGGCAGCCCGACGCAGATGCGCCAGGTGCTCGCCGCGAAGCTCGCGCTCGACGGCGTCGAGTACGACGAGTTCACGCTCAAGAACAACCTGAAGAACATCTTGCGCGGCCGGTTCCGCGCGCTGCGCGCACAGATTCCGTACAAGCTGCCCGCGATGCTGATGTCGCGGATCGCCGCGCCCGCGGGCGCCGAGACGCTGTTCGGCGACGACGCCGAGGCCGACGCGATCATCTACTGCCTCTACGCCGATCTCGTCGCCGGCATCGTGTCGATCCAGGATCTCGAGCGGGTGCTGATCGCGTCGCGCGCGTACGAGGACGACGCCGAGCGCTGCCTCGATCTCGCGCGCCGCGTGCCGAAGGCGCCCGTCGTGCGCCGGATCTTCATCCACCTCGACCGGCGGTCCCCGCCGATGGGCTTTCGCCGGTTCGGGCCGCGCCTCGTGCCCGTCTACAACTACTTCCAGGCGGCCCTGGTCCTCTACGCCGACAAGGTGCTGACCGCCCGGCAGGTGATCTTCGTCGCACTCGAGATGCTCGATTCCGGCCAGTACGAGCTGGGCCACCTCGCCACGAGCGTCCAGGACGTCATCCGGCGCGGCCGCATCACCCGCGAGAAGGCCCTCGAGCTGACCGCCGAGGCCAACGAGGCAGCCGCGTCCGGCGCACTATCCGGGCGTACAGATCTGCCACCGTTCGAACGCATCGCCGAGTCGTTTCGCGTGCGAGTCCGCGAGCTTGGCAATGCCCCGGTCGATCCAGACCCCGAGCTCGAGCCGCTGGACTACGTACGTCTCGTCGACGAGGAGCACGAGCACAGGCACAAGCGGCGCCGCCACGGTATGGGGTGAAGCCGCACTGAGACCGTGGTGTGACAGTCGTGCCCCCTCGCAGAGAACACCACGCCGCATGCTGCTTACTGCCTGTGATCCCAAAGTTTGGTCGGAGAGTGATTCGTTTTGTACGTTGGTGTCGTGCGTCGTCCGGACCTCTGGTTAGCGCGTAGCGTGCGCGCGCTCGCGTGCGCGGCTGCCGTGCTGGCGGCCTGCGGCGACGAGGGCGGGACCAAGACGCCGGACGCCGGCGGTCTCGACGCGCCCGGCGACGCACCGGATACGAGCGCGTGTCGCGAGTTCCACGGGACCGCGCTGTCGGTCCCGGTGCACGTCACCGGCTCGCTCGACAAGGCCGACGTGCAGAGCCCGATGCAGTGCGGAGTCGTCGATGCACCGTACGGCATCGAGTCGATGGGTCCCGACAGCGTCATCAAGATCGACGGGCTCGTCGCGGGTACGCCGTACGTCGTCAAGCTCGACTCGCCGTCCGACCTCGCGTTCTACGTGTCGACGGGATGCTCGGCGCCCTCGGGTCCCGCCGAGGCGGAGTGCGCGCTGTTCGTCGACGCGAGCTCCGGCAGCCGCGAGGTCGGCCGCTTCGTCGCCGAGGGTCCGGTCGCGTACGTCGTCGTCGACTACTACGCGTCGCACGCGCCGCAGTCGAACGCGTTCATGCTCGATGTCTACGCCGAGGCCTGCACCTCGGCCGCGCAGTGCAACGGCGCGACGCCGGTCTGCTCGGCCGGCCGCTGCGTCGAGTGCACGTCGAGCTTCGACTGCGGTAGTGCGGTCGCGCCGCGGTGCGATGCCGTCTCGAACACGTGCATCGCCGGCATGGACCTGTGCACGACCGACGATCTGAACGAGCCAGCAAACGACGGCCCCGCCGGCGCAGTCCCGCTCGTGCTCGATGCAGGCGGCAACGCGACGGTGACCGCGCAGATCTGCTCGCAGCCGCGCACCGAGTCCGACTACTACAAGCTCCAGGTGACGTCGCTCGGCGACGTCTGGGACATCTCGGTCAACTGGACCGGCACGCGCGATCTCGATCTCGAGGTCCTCGACGCCGAAGGCGAGACGATGGGGCTCTCGTTCTGGGAGCACCCCGAGACGATGCGTCTCACGTACCTGCCGCTCGGTACCTACTACGTTCGCGTCCGCGATTTCTCGGCGTCGACGACGACGTCGATCGCCTACACGCTGACCGCGCACCGCACCGCCGGCACCGCGTGCACGACGCGCGACGACTGCGGCGCCGAGTTCCGCAACCAGCTCTATCGCGGCGATTGCGTCGCCGGCGCGTGCGTACCGATCGAGGGTGGCGGAGCCGTCGCCGAGGGCGACGCGTGCGACAGCGTCTCGGACTGTGGAGCCGGCCTGTCGTGTCCGAGCTACTTCTTCGTCCAGAACGCGGCGACGCGAAACGTGTGCGCGCGCTCGTGCAACAGCGACAGCAACTGCGCGCCGCTCGGCCCCGACTACGTCTGTACGACGTATCTCGTGACCAACATCTGCGTGCAGAAGTGCACGACGTCGCTGCAGTGCCCGACGTCGCTCGATGATCCGCCGCAGGCGGGCCCCTGGTACCGGTTCACGTGTAACGCGACCACAGGCCGCTGCGCGCCGTAGTCAGAACGTCACGACGAGCTTGCCGACGACGTCGCGTGACTCGAGCCGCGCGTGTGCGGCGGCGATCTGCTGGACCGGCATCGCCGTCACGGTCGCCTTCACGTCGAGCTTCGTGCACGCGTCGATCGTCTTCCGCAGCAGCTCGCGGTCGCCGAACAGGTGCCGCAGGTGGACGCCGATCATCGACTGGCTGCGCATCACGAGCTTCGTCGCGTCGATCCTCTGGGGCTCGCCGCTCGATGCGCCGACGATCACGATGCGGCCACGCGGCTTCAGCGCGGCGACGCTCGTCTGGAACGCCTCGCCGCCGACACCATCGAGCACGAGATCGACGCCGTCCTTGGCCACGTCGCGCAGCTCGCTGTAGCCGCAGGCGATGTCGGCGCCGACGTGCGCGCGCTTCGTCGCGCTCGCCGTACCGATCGTCGTCATGCCGAGCGTCCTCGCGACCTGCACCGCGATGTGGCCGAGTCCGCCGGCGGCGGCCTGGACGACGCAGACCTCGCCGGCACGGGCATGTCCGCAGGTGACGAGCGCGTGATACGCGGTGAGGAGCGCGATCGGCAGCGCGGCGCGCTGCTCGGCGGCCGCGTCGGCGGGCCACACGATGCACGCGTCGGCCGGCACGGCGACGAACCCGGCGCCGAGGCCGGTGCCGACGATCGAGACGCGGGCACCGATCGGCGGCGACGTGACGCCGTGGCCGCGCGCGACGACGATCCCCGCCGCTTCCTGGCCGGAGACGAACGGAGGTGTCGGTCCGCCGGGATAGGTCCCGCGGCGCTGCAGGATGTCCGACCAGTTGAGGCCGACGGCCTCGACGCGAACGAGGACCTGACCGCGGCCGGCCGTCGGTGCCTCGCGCTCGGTCAGCCGGAGCAACTCCGGCCCACCGAACGCTGTCACCTCGATCGCGAGCACATGGGCACCATACACCTCGACCGTGGAGCGTCCCACGCCAGGGCGCTCGTCGAATCACCGAGCGAGCCGAGCACCCGCGGCCGGCGAAGACACGCTATAACGAACGCAATGCCGCCCGAGCGTACGGCGTCGATCCTGGTCGTCGAAGACGACGCCGCCATGCGCGAGCTCTTGACCGAGGAGCTGTCGGATGCCGGCTACACCGTGCAGGCCGCGGGCAGCGCGGCGGGCGGCCTCGAGGTCGCCCGCTCGGGCCGCTTCGACCTCGTCGTCACCGACCTGCGCATGCCCGAGATGGACGGCTTCGATCTGATCCGCGGCGTGATGGCGCTGCCGGATCCGCCGCACGTCGTGATGATCACCGCGTTCGGTTCGATCGAGACCGCGATCCGTGCGGTGAAGCTCGGCGCGTACGACTACATCACCAAGCCGTTCGAGATCGAGGAGCTGTTGCTCGTCGCCGACAAGGCGTTCGGCGAGCGCGCGCTGCGCAACAAGGTCGCGCGGCTGCAGCGCGAGGTCGAGGACAAGTTCGGCCTCGGCAGCATCATCGCGAAGAGCCAGTCGATGCGCGACGTCGTCTCCCTGGTGCAGCGCATCGCGGGCTCGACCGCGTCGGTGCTGATCACCGGCGAGAGCGGCACGGGCAAGGAGCTGATCTCGCGCGCGATCCACTACAACTCGACCCGCGCCGCGGGACCGTTCGTCGGCGTGAACCTCGCGGCGGTGCCCGAGGGACTGATCGAGAGCGAGCTGTTCGGCCACAAGAAGGGCGCGTTCACCGACGCGCGCGCCGACAAGCCGGGCCTGTTCGTCGAGGCTGACAACGGGACGATCTTCCTCGACGAGATCGGCGAGCTCGCGCTCCCGCTGCAGGCCAAGCTCCTGCGCGTGCTCCAGGAGCACGAGGTGCGGCCGCTCGGCGCGACGAAGAACACGCGCGTCGACGTCCGCGTCGTCGCGGCGACGAACAAGAACCTCGAGGCGATGCTCGCCGACGGCAGCTTCCGCGAGGACCTCTACTACCGGATCAACGTGATCCACCTCGACCTTCCGCCGCTGCGCTCGCGGCCCGAGGACATCGTGCCGCTCGCCGAGCACGTGCTCGAGCAGCTCGGCGCGAAGCAGACGCCGCCGCGCCGCATGCGCCTGTCGCCGGAGGCGCAACATCTGCTGCTCGCCTACCACTGGCCCGGCAACGTGCGCGAGCTGATGAACGTGCTCGAGCGCGGCATCGCGC
>JAEWJO010000782.1 GCA_023386455.1 Pseudomonadota bacterium
TCATCATCCAGCTCGGCAGCGAACCGGTCGCCGCCGGGTGGATGGCCGCGCAGCCGGCGCTCGCCGACGTACCTCGCTACGTGCTCGCGGATCACGACTGGCGCGATCCGGACTCGTCGGCGCGCTCGGTGATCGTCGGTGACGTCGCGTCGTGCTGTCCCGGCTGGCCTCGCGGATCGCGCTCCCCGAGCCGCGCACGGCATTCGCGGCGAGCTGGGCCGCGGTCGAGGCTCGCGTCACCGGCGCCGTCGATCGCGCGCTCGCGTCGCATCCGCGCAGCGAGGGCGCCGTCGTCCGCGCCGCGCTCGATGCCGCGCCGGCGCAGACCGTCCTCCAGGTCGGCAACAGCCTGCCGATCCGTGTCGTCGATCTCGCCGCCGGCGGCGGTCCTCCGCACGTCGTCCTCTCGCAACGCGGCGCGGCCGGCATCGACGGCCTCGTCGCATCGGCCGCGGGCGCGACGCGCGCGGGCAAGCCGGTCCTGCTCGTGCTCGGCGACGTCAGCTTCGCGCACGACCTCGGCGGTCTGCTCGCCGCGCGCGAGGCAAAGGCGCCGCTCGCGATCGTCGTCGTCGACAACGGCGGCGGCCGCATCTTCGCGGGCCTGCCGGTCGCACGCACGAACCCGGGCGCCGCGTTCGAGAAGCACTTCACGACGGCGCCCGGCATCGATCCGACCGCGATCGCGCTCGCGCTCGGCGCACGTGCCGTCGCGGCGACCTCGCCCGCCGCCGTCGCCACGGCGGTCACCGCCGCGCTCGCCACGCCGGGCACGACCGTCATCCACGCACCGGTCACCGCGACCGGCGCGCACGACGTTCGCCGCGATGCGCTCGAGCTGCTCGCGACGTCGAGCGCCCCGACCCGCCCGTCCTCGCCCCATCTCGTTGCCGGAGCACCCCATGGCTGACGTCGCCTGGATGATCGCGAGCTGACGATGGCGTCGAGCTCGACCTGGATCGCGGCCGCGAGGCTGCGCACGCTGCCCGCGGCGGTCGTTCCCGTCGCGGTCGGCACCGCATGCGCGCACGCGACCGCCGGCATCTCGTGGGGGCCCGCCCTCGCGGCACTCGGCGGCTCGCTCGCGATCCAGATCGGGACGAACTTCGCGAACGACGTGTTCGACGCCGAGCGCGGCGCCGATGGCCCCGATCGGATCGGTCCGCTCCGCGCGGTCAGCGCCGGCCTCATCTCTGCCGCGGCGATGAAGCGCGCGATGGTCGCGGCATTCGCGGTCGCGTCGCTGTTCGGCCTGTACCTCACCGTGACGGTCGGCTGGCCGATCGTCGCGATCGGGATCGCGTCGATCCTGGCGGGCATTGCCTACACCGGCGGCCCCTACCCGCTCGGGTATCACGGGCTCGGCGACGTGTTCGTGCTCGGCTTCTTCGGCTTCGTCGCGGTCTGCGGGACGACGTACGCGCAGGT
This sequence comes from Pseudomonadota bacterium, assembly GCA_023386455.1. Taxonomy (GTDB): domain Bacteria; phylum Myxococcota_A; class Polyangia; order Haliangiales; family Haliangiaceae; genus JABFXX01. The sequence continues at coordinate 1,429 of JAEWJO010000782.1, forward strand.
CGGTTTCGTACCGTGCCTCGCGTGGTTTTCTGCAATTCCTGTTGGTGCGCTCGCAACTGCGATCCTCGTGGTCAACAACTTGCGCGACCGCGCGACCGACGAGCGCGCCGGCAAGCGGACGCTCGCGGTCCGCTTCGGGCGGCGTGGCGCACTCGTCGAGTACGCCGTCCTCGTCGGGATCTCGTACGCGGTACCGATCGGACTCGCGATCTGTACGTCGTCGCCGTGGTGCGCGCTGCCGGTACTCACGGTCCCACTCGCGCTCCAGCGGGTGCGGGCGCTCGTCAATGCGGCGGGTGGTCCAGCCTTCAACGCAGGTCTTGCAGCCACCGCGCAGCTGATGCTCGCGCACGGAGTGTTGTTCGCGGTAGGCTTGGCGCTGGGATGAGAGTCGTTTCGGTCGACCATCGCCTCGTGCGCTGGCCGATCGCTGCAAGAGGTGCAGCGCGGGGGCGCCACGAGCGCGAGTCACTGATCGTCACCGTTCGCGGTGAATCAGGCGCGACGGGCTTTGGCGAGGCGGCTCCGCTCCCGGGGATGTCGATCGATGACCTCGACGACGCGGTCCGCGCCTGCGAGGTGCTCGCCGCACGCCTGCCGTTCGAGATCGCGATGCCCGGTCATGCGACCTCGATCGCCGATCGCATCACGGCGGCGCCAGCCTCGCGCTTCGCGATCGAGACCGCGCTTCTGTCCGCGATCGCGCAGACGCGCGGTACGAGCGTCGCGAGCCTGTTCAACGCACTCCCGCAGGCCGAGCTCGAGTCCGCGGCCGTCGTCGACACCGAGGCCGAGGCTCGAGACGCGGTCGCGCGTGGCATCCGGTGCCTCAAGATCAAGATGTCGGCCACCGAGCTGGCGCGGGTCCAGCGGATCGCGAAGGCGGCGCCGAGCGCCCGGCTGCGGATCGACGCGAACCGCGGCTGGCCGGTCGACGAGACGATGTCGCTGCTCGCCGCGCTCGCCGAGCTGCCGATCGAGTACGTCGAGGAGCCATGCCTCGACGCGGCGAGGCTCCTCGCGAATCCCGACCTGCCGGTGAAGCTCGCGCTCGACGAGAGCCTCGGCGACCTCGATCGCGCAGGGCTCGATCGCGCGCTGTCGTCGCCGCTGCTCGCCGCGATCATCCTCAAGCCGACGCTGCTCGGTGGCTTCGGCCGCTGCATCGATCTCGCACAGCGAGCGCATGCCCACGGCGTCGCGCCGATCGTCAGTCACGCGCTCGAAGGACCGATCGGGACGGCGGCGTGCCGCGAGCTCGCCCGTGCGATCGGCGCCGACATGCCGGTCGGGCTCGGCCGTCATCCGGCGCTCGAGAGCTTCGAGCGCCACGTGGTCCGCGACCCCGGCGACGTCCGGCTCGCGATCGAGAGCGCCGCATCGGTCGCGAACCCACGCGTCATCACGACGTCGACCCAGCGCGTGACCGCCACCGGCAGCATCCCGCCGTGGTCTCCGCGCGTCGTCGTCGCCGTCCCGACCGTCGAGACGATCCGCGAGGTCTACGCCGCGCTCGCGGCGCGCGAGCCGATCGCACTCCTCCACCCGGCATCGACCGCCGAGGAACAGGCGCGCCTCCGCGAGATCCTCTCCCGCTCGAGGCTCGGTGGCGACGACGCGATCGTCCTGTTCACGTCCGGCTCGACCGGACCGGCGAAGGGCGTCGTCTTGTCGCGGCCGGGCCTCGTCGCGGCGGCCGATGCGAGCGCTGCGCTGTTCGGCTGGCAGGAAGCCGATCGCTGGCTGTGCTGCCTGCCGCTCGCCCACTCCGGTGGCCTGTCGATCGCGATCCGCTGCCTGCTCGGCAAGAAGACGATCGTGCTGCGCGACGACGACACGCCGATCGCGCACGCGCTCGAGGCACGCGGCGTCACGCTCGCGTCCCTCGTCCCGGCGCAGCTCGCCGCGTTGCTCGACGATCCCGCGTGGCGGCCGCCCGCGAAGCTGCGCGCGGTCCTGCTCGGAGGTGCGGCCGCTCCCGACGCGCTCGTCGCGGCCGCGCTCGATCGCGGCGTGCCCGTACGCCTGACCTACGGACTCACCGAGACGTTCGGCCAGGTCGCGACCGCGAGGGCACCGGGCGAGCTGCCGCAGCCGCTCGCCGGCGTGACGATCACCGGCGGCACCGCCGACGCGCCGGCGCTGCTCCGCGTGCGCGGCCCGATGCTCGCGTCGCGGTACCTCGACGGCACGCCGATCGCTCCGGAGCTCGTCACCGCCGACCTCGGCTACGTCGCTGCCGACGGCGTCCACGTGGTCGGCCGCGCCGACGACGTGATCATCACAGGCGGCGAGAACGTCCATCCAGCGCAGGTCGAGGCCGTCGTGACGAGCACGCCCGGCGTGCGTGCCGGCGTCGCGTTCGGCGTCGCCGATCCGCGGTGGGGCCACGTCGTCGCGGTCGCCGTGACGACCGACGCGGCGTTCGATCCGACCGAGGCACTCGCGGCGTGGTAC
>JAEWJO010000788.1 GCA_023386455.1 Pseudomonadota bacterium
GGGTCGCCGGTCCGCTGACACGACGACGGCGCGACGCGACCGGGGTCGCGCGACGGATCGGCGCCGGCGACTACGACGTGCCGCCCGCACCTGCCGCGCGCGACGAGATCGGGATCCTGTCGCAGACACTCGCGACCGCGGGCGCCGAGCTGCGCGCGACCGAGCAGAAGCGGCGCGCGTTCCTCGCGAACGTCGCGCACGAGATCCGCACGCCGGTGACCTCGATCCGCGGCTACGCCGAGATCCTGTCGAAGTCGTCGGTCGACGCGGAGACGAGCCGCGAGTTCCTGACGACGATCCATCGCAACGCGATCCGGATCGGCACGCTCGTCGAGGACCTGCTCGAGCTCGAAGCGCTCGAGGCAGGCAAAGGCGTGCAGCTCGCGGCGGAGAGCGTGAAGCTCGCGCCGATCATCAAGCACGTCACCGAGACGCTGCACACGCACGCGACCGAGGGCGTGGCGACGATCGACGTCCACGTGAGCCCGGACGCGAGCGTGCGCGGCGACGCCGATGCGGTCGAGCGCATCATCCTGAACCTCGTCGACAACGCGATCCGTCACGGCGGACGTGGCGTCGCGGTCACCGTCGTCGCCCGGCGCAGCGGCGATCACGCGATCGTCACGGTCAGCGACACCGGCGCCGGCGTCCCCGCCGAGCACCGCACCCGGATCTTCGAGCGGTTTCACCGCGCGAACACCAAGCGCGAGGGCAGCGGCCTCGGCCTCGCGATCGCACGCGAGCTCGCGATCGCGATGGGCGGCTCGCTCGCGCTCGGCGAGGGCTCGACGTTCACGCTGGAGCTGCCGGCGTGAAGGCGCTCCTCGTGCTCGTCCTCGCGCTCGGCGCGTGCCGCCAGGAGCCGGAGCACGTGACGTTCGGTGCGACCGCGTCGATGCGCCACGCGATGCCCGACCTCGTCGCGCGGTATCACGCGACCGGAGGGCCGGCGATCGAGGTCACCTACGCGTCGTCGGACCGGATCGCCGAGCTCGTCCAGGCGGGCACGGCGCTCGACGGCGTCATCCTCGCCGACGAGGTCTCGCTCGATCAGATCGCGACCGAGAGCTCGCGCGTCATCGCGACGAACGCGATCGTCCTCGTCGGACCGGCCGGCACCACCACGACGTTCGCGTCGATCGGCGACGGCAAGCTCGTGATCGGCGACCCGTCGCACGTGCCGGTCGGACGTTACGCGAAGCAGTACCTCGAGCGGATCGGCCGATGGGATGCCGTGGCGCACAGGCTCGTCCTCGGCGGCGACGTCACCGGTGTGCTGTCGCTCGCCAAGCGCAACGCGGCGCTCGCGGTCATCTATCGCACCGACCTCGTCGACGCGGCACCGCTGGTCTCACTCGACGAGCCGGCGGACGCACCGGTCGTGACGTACTCCGCCGGCGTGATCCGCGGCGCCCGACATGCGGCGGCCGCCCGCGCATTCACCGACTTCTTGATCTCGCGCGAAGGTCAAGAGGTGCTTGCACGTCATCGCTTCTCGCCACCGCCTCAGAGATGATCTCACGATCCATCTGATCAGTGGTTCGCATGGCGCGAAAACTGGACGCGGATCTCCGCCATCGGCAGTGTGATCCAACAGATGTCCGTCGAGATCGGGGCGCGCGAGCAGACATCACCCGCCCGCTGCATTCCATGCCTACGCGTGTTCTCCGACACGCTGTTCGTCGATGACGGGAGCCGGAACGGCTACGAGGTCCAGACCGCGATGTTGCGGCTCGAGCTCGACTACCAGGGCAAGAGGGTCGCCGCGAGCGACCCCAGAGGCGCCGGCCGCGATCGCGATGCCGAGGCGCAGGCCTGCCGGGTCCTCGAGAGCCTCGGCGCGATCGAGCTGGCTCACCTGGATGACTGCGCGGTGACGCCCGGCACCCAGGTCGACTATGTCGTTTCGACCGACGGCGACGTCAACGCGCTGTGCGCGTTCTCGGCGTACGCGATTCCCCAGCTGCGCGGGCTCGGCTGGCGCATCGACATCGATCCCGAGTATCCGTGGCAGGTGGTCGGCGGCGATGCACCACTCTACGTCGCGGCCATGCCCGACCGCGACCGCCCCGACTGGTTCGGCGTCGAGCTCGGCGTCGAGATCGATGGCCAGCGGGTCGACCTCCTGCCCGCGCTGCTCCAGCTGATCGACAGCTGCGGCGCCGGCGATCTATCCGCCCTCGCCCGCAGCGCGCGCCGCTGTATCGCGGTTCCCGCCGGCGACAAGCGCTGGCTGCCGGTCTCGCCGTCGCGCCTGAAGCTCCTCGCGAAGGTCCTCAGCGAGCTGTATCGCGACGGCGGCAAGATGAAGGCGCCGATGGTCCGCGCGCCGCTCGTCGCCGAGCTGTGCGCGACGCTGCACGACGGCGCCCGGCCGCTGCGCTGGGTCGGCGACACCAAGATCCGCGAGCAGGCGTACGCGCTCGCGCTCGGTCCCCGCCGCGCCGCGCGCGTGACCGCGCCGCAGGCGTTGTGCGCCGACCTCCGCCCGTACCAGCGCGAGGGCGTCGCGTGGCTGCAGAACCTCGTCGCCCACGACGCCGGCGGCATCCTCGCCGACGACATGGGCCTCGGCAAGACGCTGCAGACAATCGCTCACATCCTGATCGAGAAGGAGCAAGGCCGCCTCGACAGGCCGGCGATGATCGTCACGCTGACGAGCCTCGTCGGGAACTGGCAGCGCGAGCTCAAGCGGTTCGCGCCGACGCTCAAGGTCTGCATCCATCACGGCGCGAACCGGCACGAGAAGCGCGACCAGCTCGCCGAGCACGACGTCGTCATCACGACGTATCCGATGGTGACGCGCGACCGCGACGACCTCGCGACGCTGCCGCTCCATATCGTCGTCCTCGACGAGGCTCACGCGATCAAGAACGGCAGCGCCCAGGCGAGCGAGGCGGTCCGCGCGCTCGACGCGCGCCATCGCCTGTGCCTGACCGGCACGCCGATCGAGAACCACCTCGGCGAGCTGTACTCGCTGTTCGACTTCATCAACCCGGGTCTGCTCGGCGGCCGCGAGGAGTTCACGCTCCAGTTCCGCGGGCCGATCGAGGACAAGGGCGACAAGGTCCGGCTCGATGCGCTGCGCGACCGCGTGAGGCCGTACATCCTGCGGCGCACGAAGGACGCCGTCGCGCCCGAGCTGCCGGGCAAGACGCAGCTCGTCCGCGCGGTCGAGCTGACCGGCGCGCAACGCGAGCTCTACGAGAGCATCCGCGTCGCCGCGCACGCCGACGTCCGCCGCCACATCAAGCAGCGCGGCATGGCCGGCTCGCACATCGCGATCCTCGACGCGCTGCTGAAGCTGCGCCAGGTCTGCTGCGATCCGCGCCTGCTGAAGAGCGACTCGGCGCGCGAGGTCACGACGAGCGCGAAGCTCGACGTCCTGCTCGAGCTCGTCACGTCGCAGCTCGCCGATGGCCGCCGCATCCTGATCTTCAGCCAGTTCGCGCGCATGCTCGGCATCATCAGCGAGTCGCTGCTCGGCAAGGGCATCGGCCACGTCACGCTCACCGGCAACACGCCCGATCGCCAGAAGCCGATCGACGCGTTCCAGCAGGGCCGCGCCGACGTGTTCCTGATCTCGCTCAAGGCGGGCGGCGCCGGCCTGAACCTCGTCGGTGCCGACACGGTGATCCACTACGACCCGTGGTGGAACCCGGCCGCGCAGGCGCAGGCGACCGACCGCGCACACCGTATCGGCCAGACCAAGCCGGTGTTCGTCCACGACCTGATCGCCGCCGGCTCCGTCGAGGAGCGCATGCTGTCGCTGCAGCGCCACAAGCGCCTGCTCGCCGACGCGATCCTCGATAACGGTGCGGCCGCCAAGGGCGCGCTGACCGAGCGCGACGTCGACGATCTGCTCGCGCCGCTGGCCTAGGCCTTGATCGGAACGTAGCCGGGCTGCTCGCGCACGCGACCGAGCCAGTCCTCGACGACAGCGGGGACGTCGAAGCCGACCGCGCCGGCCGACTGCGTGTACGCGAACAGCGCGATGTCGGCGATGCCGTAGTCCTCGCCGGTGAACCACGCATGGTTCGCGAGGTGGCCCGCCATCACGCCGATCGCGGCTTGACCGCGCTCCTTCCACAGCGCGATCTCGTCGGCGCGCTTGTTGTGGAGCCCGCCCCACAGCGCCCAGAACTTGAGCACGGCGACGTACGCCTCGTGGCTGTACTGCGCGAACAACAACCACGACAGCGCGCGCGCACGCGCGAGCGCATCGGCCGGGAGGTACTTCGTGCCGTCCGCGAGGAAGCACAGGATCGCGTCGCTCTCCGGCAGGTACGAGCCGTCGTCGAGCTCGAGCAGCGGGATGCGCCCGTTGGGGTTCCTCGCGAGGAACTCGGGCCGGCGTGTCTCCGACGGCGTCGCGAGGATGTCGAGCGACACGTGCGGGATGGCGATGCCGAGGTGCGAGAGCATCAGCAACACCTTGTACGCGTTGCCAGAGGGAATGGATGACTCGAACAGTCGAACGGGTCTGACCATGGCGCGGAGAGTAGCGCGCGCTACCGCCCGGGCATGCGATCGCGCACGGCCTTGACCGACTCGTGAGCCGCGCGATCCCGCTCGAGATCGATGCCCTCTCCCGCGATCTGCGAGATCGACTGCGGATCGACGTCGGCGATGCCGGACCTCGTCGCGACATCGCGCAGATCGCTGTCGAGCTGGCTCTGCGAGATTCCGAGATCACCCTCGGCGGCGGCCGGCTCCTCGGGCTCACCCTGCCGTCGGAGGAATCGGCTGATCTTGTCGAAGAACTTCATGCTCTCTACGGGGAGCAACGCGCGTGCCGTCCGGGTAGCCTCGCGCCATGACCCACGCCTTGAGCTTGCGCGGCCTCGGCAAGGACTACGGCGCCCGCAAGGCCGTCGGCTCGATCGATCTCGACGTCGCGCGCGGCGAGTGCCTCGGCCTTCTCGGTCCCAACGGGGCCGGCAAGACGACGACGATCTCGATGGCGTGCGGTGTGATCACACCGAGCCGCGGCAGTGTCGCGATCGGCGGCACCGATCTGAAGAACGATCCATATCGAGCAAAGGCGAAGCTCGGCCTCGTCCCGCAGGAGCTCGCGATCTACGAGGAGCTGTCGGCGACCCAGAACCTTCGCTACTTCGGCGCGCTCTACGGGCTCTCCGGCGAGGCGCTGCGCGAGCGCATCGACTGGGCGCTCGGCGTCGTCGGCCTGCGCGATCGCGCGACCGAGCAGGTGAAGAAGTACTCCGGCGGCATGAAGCGGCGCCTGAACCTCGCCGCCGGTCTCCTGCACGAGCCCCAGGTGCTCGTGCTCGACGAGCCGACCGTCGGCGTCGACCCGCAGAGCCGCAACCACATCTTCGAGACGGTGAAGCAGCTCCGGACGGGCGGCATGACGATCATCTACACGAGCCACTACATGGAGGAGGTCGAGTCGCTGTGCGACCGCGTCGCGATCATCGACGGCGGCGCGATCGTCGCGACCGGCACCGTCGGCGAGCTCGTCGCCCAGCACGCCGGCAAGGGCATCGAGCTCGAGCTCGCCGGCGATGCCGCGCAGCTCGACGATGCGACCGACCGCGCCGCCGGCCACGCCGATGTCACGCGCGATGGCTCGGCGCTGCGCGTCGTCCCGCGCGACGGTCTCGGCCCGGTCGTCTCCGCGATCGAAGCCGCGGGCGTCACGATCGTCCGGATCGAGTCGCGCGAGGCGAACCTCGAGACCGCGTTCCTCGCGCTGACGGGGCACGCACTGCGAGATGCGTCGTGATCGGCGCCGCGATCAAGAAGGACATCTGGCTGCTGCTCCGCGACCGCGGTGCGCTGATCAGCCTGTTCCTGCTGCCGATCATCTTCATCGTCGCGTTCGGCTCGATGTTCCAGTTCGGATCCGAGAAGGCGGGGCACAAGAAGCCGATCGCGATCTGGTACGCGCCCGGCGACAGCCGCGGTGACAAGATCGTCGCGACGCTCGCGAGGTCCGAGTCTCTCGAGGCCGCTCCACTCGCGAGCGCAGACGACGTGCGCCACGCGGTCGCGACCGAGAAGCTCGACGCCGGCCTCGTCGTGCCGGCGGAGGGTCCCGTCGAGCTCGTGATCGACCTCGGCGCGCCGATGCAGGTGCGAGGTCCCCTGCAGGGCGCGCTCACCGGCGTCGTCATGTCGTCGCTGATGCCGCCGATGCCGGCCGACATGCCGCCACTCGTCGTCGCGAAGACGCCGCCGGGCATCGCGAAGCCGCTCGACAACGTCTCTGCGTTTCAGGTCACCGTGCCCGGCAACGCGACGCTGTTCGGTTTCTTCATCGCGCTCACCGTCGCGATGGCGTTCACCGGGGAGCGCCGCACCGGCACGTGGCGCCGGCTGCTCGCGGCACCGGTGTCGCGGGCGACCGCGCTGCTCGCGACGCTCGTCCCCTACTACATCGTCGGCGTGTGCCAGCTCGCGTTCCTGTTCGGCATCGGCATCCTCGCGTTCGGCATGCACGTCGCCGGCTCGCCGCTCGCGCTGATCGCGTTGTGCCTCTCGCTCGTGTTCTGCTCGGTCTCGCTCGGCCTGTTGTTCGCGTCGCTCGGCGGCAGCGAGAAGCAGCTCGGCGGTATCGGCTCGGTCGTGCTGCTCGTCATGGGCCTGCTCGGCGGCTGCATGTTCCCGCGCATCGCGATGCCGCCGGTCATGAAGATGCTCGGCCTCGGCGTACCTCATGGCTGGGCACTCGACGGGTTCTACGCGGTGCTCGTGCGCCAGGGCACGACGCTCGCCGACGTCGCACCGTCGATCTTCGCGCTCGTCGCGTTCGGCGCCGGCTTCGCGCTGCTCGGCGTCACGCTGTTCAAGTTCGAACGTTAGTGCACGAGCGAGAGGACCGCGCTCGTGCGCTGGACGTCGGCGCGGTCGAGCAGGATCCGGAACGTCGTGCCCGCTCCGGGCACGCTGTCGACCTCGACGACACCGTGGTGTGCGTCGACGATGCCCTTGACGATCGCGAGCCCGAGGCCGACGCCATCGCGGCGCCGCGTCGGCTGCCAGAACCGATCGAAGATGTGGTCGAGGTGCTCCGGCGGGATGCCCGGCCCGGTGTCGCCGATCCACAGCGCGATGCGGTCGCCGCGCTGCTCGCCGCCGACCCGGATCGTTCCGCCGGGCTGCGTGAACTTGAACGCGTTGGACACGAGGTTCGCGATCGCCTGGCTGAGCCGATGACGATCCGCACGCGCGCCGAGGATCGTCCGATCGAACTCGCGTACGAGCGTGATCTTCTTGTCCGCCGCGAGCCCGCGGTGCTGCTCGTACGCGTCCTCGATGATCGACGTGACGTCGATCGGACGGAGATCGACCTGGAGCGTGCCGCTCTCGATGCGCGCGACGTCGAGCAGATCCTCGATCAGCCGCTGCATGCGGTCGACACCGCGCAGCGCGCGAGGTAGCGCGCCGGCCATCATCTCCGGGTCGCCGGCGATCGCCTGGAGCGCGAGCGCGACGATGTTGAGCGGGTTGCGCAGGTCGTGCGAGACGACCGCGAGGAGCTCGTCGCGGCCGCGGATCGCGCGCTGCGCCGCCGCGTAGAGGTTCGCGTTGTCGACGCCGAGCGCGAGGCCCTCGGCCACCTCGAGCGCGAGGCCGCGCAGGTCGTGGTCGTACGCGCGACGCGATGGCCCCATGATGCACGTCAGCGCGCCGCACACGCGACCGCGCGCGAGCAGCGGGACGATCAGCGTCGCGCCGCCCTCGAGCTTGCTCAGGAGTCGCTGGTACGCCTCGCTGGACTCGAACGCGCCGTCGAGCCGATCGAGCTGGATCACCGTGCCCTTGCGGATCGCCTCGAGCGTCGGGCTGTCGGGATGCGTTCCCGAACCGGGCACGAACGTGGCCAGCTCCCGCGCGAACGCCTCGAAGCGCTCGTCGGCGGTCGCGGTCGCGAGACGCTCGATCTGCCCGCCTTCGCGGACGATATCGAACACGCAGAAGTCGCCGAGCGCCGGCACGAGGAGCTTGGCGACCAGCGGCAGCGTCACCTCGAGCTCGAACGAGCTCGTCACCGCCTCGGTCAGGCTCGACAGGAAGCGCGCGCGACGCGCGATCTCGTCCGACCGTGCGAGCCGCTTGGCGTTCTCCTCGGCGTGCTTGCGCTCGGCCGCGTAGCGGACGGTGCGTGCGATCAGCCTCGGCGTGATGTCGGCCTTGACGAGGTAGTCCTGCGCACCGGCCTTCATCGCCTCGACGGCGACCGCCTCGTCGGTGTTGCCGGTGAGCACGACGATCGGCAGGTTCGGTGCGCTGCGCACCATGCGATTGACGGTCTCGATGCCGTGCGCGTCGGGGAGCGACAGGTCGAGGAAGACCACGTCGTGGTGCGACACGACAGGGAGCGCCGACGCGAACGTGCCGACGGTCGTCAGGCTGAACGGACGGCCTGGAACCTCGGAGAGCAGCTCGGCGAAGAGCCGCGCATCCGCGTGGTTGTCTTCGACGAGCAGGAGCTTCATTTCGCGTCCGAGGGCAGCCTGACGACGGTCAGCCAGAAGTCGTCGATCGACTTGATCACCTTCACGAACTGCTCGAGGTCGACCGGCTTCGTGATGTAGCAGTTCGCGTGGAGCTTGTAGCTCTTCATGATGTCGGCCTCGGCCGACGACGTCGTCAGCACGACGACGGGAATCGCCTTGAGGTCCGCATCCGCCTTGATGACGCTCAGCACCTCGCGACCATCCTTGCGCGGCAGGTTGAGATCGAGCAGCACGAGATCCGGACGCACCGCATCCGCGAACTTGCCGACGCGCAACAGGTACTCGAGCGCCTCGACGCCGTCGCGCGCGACGTAGAGGTTGTTCCGGACCTTCCCCTCCTTGAGGGCCTCCTGGGTCAGGCGGACATCTGCGGGGTTATCCTCGACGAGGAGGATCTCGATCGGTTTGCCGGTCACGTTGCCCTCCTGGACACGTTGGGAATCGTGAATAGCACCGTCGACCCTTCACCGGGCGTCGACTCGACCCAGATTCGCCCGCCGTGGCGCTCGACAATCTTCTTGCAGATCGCGAGGCCGATGCCGGTGCCGGCGTACTGCTCGCGCGGGTTGAGCCGCTGGAAGATGATGAAGATCCGGTCGAAGTACTGCGGATCGATGCCGATGCCGTTGTCGCGCACGTAGAACGTGACGCCGGTCGCATCCTTCCGCGCGCCGACGTGGACTCTCGGAGTTTCTCCGTCGCGATGAAACTTGATCGCGTTGCCGATCAGGTTCTGGAGGAGCTGGATCATCTGCCCCTCGTCCGCCAGGACGTGCGGCAGCGGGTCGGCGGTGATCGATGCCGACTCGTCCGCGATCGCGCGCTCGAGGTTCGCCGTCGTCGCCTGCAGCACGGCCATCATGTCGACATCGACGCGCTCGCTGCCGCGCGTGCCGACGCGCGAGTACGCGAGCAGGTCGTTGATCAGGCGCTGCATGCGCGTGACGCCCTCGACCGTGAAGCCGATGAACTCGTCCGCGTCCTCGCCGAGCTTGCCCTTGTAGCGCCGCGCGAGCAGCTGGTTGTAGCTCGCGACCATGCGCAGCGGCTCCTGGAGGTCGTGCGACGCGACGTACGCGAACTGCTCGAGCTCCTGGTTCGAGCGCGCGAGATCCTCGATGCGATGCGCGAGCTCGAGCTCGGTGCGCTTGCGCACGAGCCCCTGCGCGACGAGGTCGGCGATGCTCTCGAGCGTCGTCGTCGTCGTGTCATCGGCGAGCTTGTGGCGCGAGAACATCGCGAGCACGCCGACCATCCTGCCGTCGACGAGCAGCGGATAGCCGGCGAACGCCTGTAGCTTCTCTCGCGCCGCCCACTCGCGATCGCCGACCTGCGGATCGTTCGCCACGTCGTTCGTGATGTGCGGCCGGCGCGTCGCCGCGATGCGGCCGATCTTGAACTTGCCGACCGGGACCGCACGATGACCGCCGTCGATGTGCGTGTACATGCCGGCGCTCGCCTGCAGCAGCAGCATCGTGCCCTCGTCGTCGGCCGTCCACACGCGCGCGAACGCGACGTCGAGGTGCTCGACGAGCAGCTCGCACACGCGGCGCAGCATCATCGAGACGTCGCGCTCGTCGGCGAGGCACGCGCTGATATCAGCGCGGAGCGCGGTCGTGCGCGCGAGCCGCGTCGTGATCTCCATCGCGCGCTTGCGGATCGTGACGTCGCGCGCGTACAGCGCCATGCCATCTTCGACGGGGAAGATGTTCGCCTCGTACCAGCGATCCCACGGCTGCAGGTACTCCTCGACGGAGACGGCCTTGCCGGTCCGAAGCACGCGCTCGTAGGCGGGAAGGAACAGCGCCGCGCCGGGGGCCGGCATGTCGCTGACCCGGCGGCCGAGTAACTCGGCGACGGGCTTGCCGAACATGCGCGCCGCGCTCTCGTTGACGTGGAGGACGCGCAGCTCGCGGTCGAGCACGGCGAACGGATCGGGAATGCTCGAGAGGATCGACGCGAGACGCGCGCGCCCCTTCTCCGCTTCGCGCTGCGCGGCCTCGGCGGCGGCGGCGCGGCTCCGGACCGATTCGCTCTCGCGCTGGTCGGTGACGTCGCGGCACACGCCGACGAGGCGCTGCGGCTCGCCCGTGGGGCTGACGACGAGCCGGCCGTGCGCCTCGAGCCACCGCACCTGGCCGTCGGGTCGAACGATCCGGTAGCTGATGAAGTGGGGCTTGCGCTCGTCGAGCGTGCTGCGGACCGCCGAGAACACCTTGTCGCGGTCGTCGGGATGGATGTCGCGCTGGTAGGCGTCGAACGAACCGTCGAAGCTGCCGACGGGGATCCCGTGCATGCGCTCGATCGCCGGCGACCAGACGACGCGGTTCTCGACGATGTTCCACTCGAACACGCCCATCGCGCCGGCGGCAAGCGCCAGCTCGAGCCTGCGCTGGTTCTCTTCCAGGGCAAGCTCTGCGGCGCCGGGCGTCACGGGCGAGTCCATCTGCATCGATCCAGCGCTGAAGTTTCAGCACGAATTTGGAAGACGGCACTCACCGACAAGGTGAGGGTATCTCACGCTCGTCAGGTCGCCGGGTACTGGTTCACGACCCAGGCCGCGAACGCGTCGACGAGACGTCGCAGATCGCCGAGCTCGCGATCGGCCGTGCTGCGCGCGTCGCCATGCTGAAGCCCATACGTCACGCGCGTGTCCTGCCCGGCGGGCTCGAACCGCACGAACCCGGTGACCCCGGCCTGCTTGCCGAGCTTGGGCTGCCAGCGAACCTCGTGCGCCGGCTTGTCGTAGGTGTAGACCAGCGTGTACGCGAGCTCGCCGGCGAACTCGAAGTGGATCTCCGACGGCAGCCCGCGCGAGCCGGCGATGATCTCGGCGCGGCGCAGGCCGGGGACCCAGCGGGTCAGCTTCGTCGGATCGACGAACGCTCGCCAGCAGGTCTCCGGATCGCGAGGCACGTCGGCGGTGACGGTCTGCATCGTCACGGCGCGGGCTCGACGCGGATGCGAGCGCGGTGGACGAGGTTGGTCGACCGGGTCGGATAGTTCGCGTGCAGCCGGACCTCGTACTCGCCCGGCGCGCTCGGGACCACGATCGCCATCGCCTTCGCGCCATCGGGCACGTACTCGTAGTGGCCGTACGCGCTGGCGTCCTTGCTCGCCTCGACGACGGTGACCCAGAACCGCTCGCCGGGCAGCGCCTTCATCGCGGCCGGAAACGTCAGCTCCGCCTTGCCGCCGGAGGGCACGACCTGCGACGCGAGCTTGAACTTCTGCCGGTCGACCGGCGTCGAGACCGGGTCGGGCTTCGGCGGCGGCTCGCCGACGGTGAACGCGACCGACCACGTCACGTTCGTCGACTTCGCCGGGTAGTGCGTGTGCATGCGCACCTCGTAGGCACCGGGCCTGTCGGGCGCGCCGAGCTCTGCCGTCGTCGCGCCGTCCTTGACGTACTCCCACGTGCCGTACGCCGCAGGTGGCTTGCCCGCCTCGATGATCGTCACCCACGCGCGATCGTTGGTCTTCGACGAGACCGGCGACGTGAACTTGATCTGGACCCTGTCGCCAGGACCGTAGGTCTGCGCGCCGAGCTTGAACGTCGGCGAGCCGGTGGTCGCGACGTTCTTGATCGGCTGCGGGTTCGACGTCGCGATCTGCTTCGCCTCGACGCACGTCTCGCCCTTGCCGTTCATGCCGTCGGGGCAACGCGGCTTGCCGATGCACGCGCCCTTCGCGGAGGACCAGGCCTGCTCGGGCCAGCAGCAGTGACCGGCGGTATCGACGCTGGCGGTCTGACCGCCCGCACACGCGACCGGCGGGACCGCGGGTGCACCCGCCGTCGCGGGCTTCGCCTCCTCCGGTGGCTCCGGTGCCTCGACGAGCTCCGGCGTCTTCGCCTCGGGCGTCTTCACCTCGGGCATCGTCGGGCCGGACGCCGGCTTCGCGTCGTCCTTCTTCAGCGCGAAGAACGCGCCGGCACCACCGGCAGCGGCGAGCACGAGGAGTCCGACGACGACCGGTGCCTTGCTCTTCGCGCGGGGCGCATCGGTCGACCGCGCGATCACCTCGGCCGCCGATCCGGCATGTGTCGTCGGCGCGGTCGCGATCGGCGCGTGGCTGACCGCGGTGCCGGCGTACGGCAGGCTGCCTGGCGGGACACTGCCGGGCGCGAGCGTCGCCGCGTACTGCTCGGCCGCCGGGGCGCCCGGTGGCTTCGACAGCGGTGCATTCGCGCCCGCACCGACGAGCGCGTTGCGCAGCTCGCCGGCGCTCTGGAACCGAGCCGCCGGCTCCTTCTCGAGACAGCGCAGCGCGATCTGCGCGAGCGCCGGCGGGACCGCGGGATCGATCGTCCGCGGGTCGGGCGCGGCGTCGCGGATGTGCGCCGCGATCATCATGCCGGTGCCCTGATCGCTCGTGAACGGCGGCCTGCCGCACAGCACGTGGAACAGGATGCAGCCGAGCGAGTAGAGGTCGGTGCGGTGATCGAGGTCCGCCTTGCCCATGCACTGCTCGGGGCTCATGTACGCGGGCGTTCCCATCAGCGCGCCCGTCTGGGTCTTGAAGCCGGCCGTCTTCTCGTCGGCGAGCTTCGCGATGCCGAAGTCGAGCAGCTTGACCTGGATGCCGCCCGGCACGAGCTCGTTCGGCGTCAGGAAGATGTTGTCGGGCTTGAGATCGCGGTGAACGATGCCGCGCTGGTGCGCTGCACCGAGCGCCGCCGCCGTCTGCGCGAGGATCGTCGCGCCGTCGGTGGGCGTGACAGGGCCGCGCTGCAGGCGATGCTCGAGGCTCTCTCCCTTCAGCATCTCCATCGCGATGTACGCGCGGCCATCGCGGTGCGTCCCGAAGTCGTAGATCGCGACGATGCCGGGGTGATCGATCGCGGACGCCGCGCGCGCTTCATTGAAGAACCGCTGGACGATCCCACTGTCGCTCGAGAACTGCGGCAGCAGCATCTTGAGCGCCGCGGCTCGCCCGAGCTGGACGTGCTCGGCGCGATAGACGACGCCCATGCCGCCCTTGCCGAGCTCTGCGACGACTCGATAGTTACCGATGACTTCGCCGATCACGGTCTCGTGAGTCTAACAGATGACGATCGTCGCCGTCCGGTGACAGGTTTTTGCACGGCCGTTGCACCTAGGTCTGCCCATTCAAAAGGAGACTGACCATGCGTAACGTATTCTGGTGCTCGATCCTGTCGATGGCGTTGCTCGGGGGCACGGCGTGCAAGAAGAGCACTCCGCGACGAGATGAAGGACGTCAAGGACGAGTCCAAGGATGTCGCCAAGGAGCAGAGGGATGTCGCCGAGGAGCAAGGCGACCTCACGAAGGCCAAGCAGGACCTGAACGCCGCACGGATCGAGTACTCGAACGCGGTGAAGGCGCGGATGGCGAAGCTCGACGCGCGCATCAACGAGCTCGACGCGCGTGCGGACGCGAAGTCGAAGGAGACGGCCGCGAAGCTGCGCGAGCGCCGCAACGAGCTGTCGGCGAAGGTCGACAAGATCGGCGATCAGGCCGAGGCGTCGTGGAACGACTTCAAGGCCGACACCGACGCGAAGTTCGACCAGCTCGAGCGCGACGTCGACTCGAGCTTCTGATCCGATCGGTCGCGTATTTTCGTACGCGCATGGCACGGCATTCGCTTCATCGGATGCCGTGTCTTTGCGCGTGATGACCTACAACATCCATGCGGCGCGCGGACTCGACATGCGCGCGGGCTCGGGCGGCAAGCCGGACCGGCTTGCGAAGATCGCCGAGGTCATCCGCTCGGCGGATCCGCACATCGTGGCGCTGCAGGAGGTCGACGTGGGTCGATCGCGGAGCGGCGAGATGGACCAGGCCGGCGATCTCGCCGGCATGCTCGGCATGGAGATGCGCTTCGTGCCGTGCCTCGAGGAGGGCCGCGAGCACTACGGCATCTGCACGCTGTCGCGCCTGCCGTTCATCGAGTCGCGTCAGATCCGGCTCCCGCAGAAGCACGATCGCGAGGCGCGGTGTGCGCTCGTGACGCGCCACGTGTGGGAAGACGGCGAGCTCGAGATGATCAACACGCACCTGTCGATCCTGTTCCGCGAGCGGCCGGGCCAGGTCGCGGCGATCGCGGCGGAGATGATCGGCGAGGCGCTCGTGATCGCGGGCGACTTCAACATGACGCCGTGGTCGGCCGCGTACAGGACGCTCGCGCGTGGCCTCAAGTCGGCGACGAGGTTCGCGCGCACGTGGCCCGCGCCCGCGCCGGTGATGCCGATCGATCACATCCTCTATCGCGGCCGGCTCGAGCTGCTCCACGGCGGCGCGTGGACCGGCGGCGGTGCGCGCAGTGCCTCGGACCACCTGCCGATCGTCGCCGAGCTCGCGCACGTCCCGCTCGCCGCGTAGCTCACCGATCCCGCTCGCGATACGCGATCGGCGTCTGGCCGGTCCACTTGCGGAACGCACGCGTGAAGTTCGGCAGCTCGCTGTAGCCGAGCTTCGCGGCGATCTCGCCGATCGAGAGCGCGCGGTTATCGAGCATGAGCAGCGCCCGCTGGCGGCGCAGGTCGTCGCGGATCACCGAGAACGTCGTGTCCAGCTCGGCGAGCTTGCGCTTCAGCGTGCGCGGCGACATCCGCAGGTCCTTCGCGATCTCGACGACCGACGGCGAGGTGTCACCACGCGCGAGCAGCGCCGCACGGACGCGGCCCGGCACGCCCTCGTCGACGACCGCCGCGAGCTCCCGCTCGCACTGCTCGCGCGCGAGCTGCATCGCGACCGGGTCGGCGGTGACGAGCGGCAGCGCGAGATCCTTCGTCGCGAACACGAGGCGATGCGCCGGTCGCTCGAAGCGCAGGCGGCCCGCGTGAGGGTGGCCGCGCAGGTACACCGGCTCCTCGAACGTGCACTCGGCGACGCCGTCGAGCAGCCGGCCGGTCAGCGACTCGCCGAGGCGCCAGATCCCGATGACGAGCGCGATCACGAGGAACTCCTGCAGCGCACCGAGCGGCGTGCGCTCCTCGATCACGAGCGATGCGGTGTCGCCCTCGCTGTACAACGCGAGCCCGATCGCCGACGTGCGCGTCGACGAGAACCGGCACGCGAGATCGATCGCCTCGCGCGTCGTGCCGGCCGTCATCGCGGCAAAGCCGAGGAAGCCGTGCGACGACAGCCGCATCTGCGTGCCGACGTGGATCGCGAGCGCGGGCTCGTGCGTCAGCTGGTGCGCGCGCGCGACGATCGCCTCGCACACGCGCAACGGCACCCGCGTGGTCGGCGCCGCGAGGTCCGCCAGCGTCACCGGCAGGCCGGCGAGGATCTCCGCCGGGCGCACGTTCCAGCGGCCCGCTAGCTCGACGAGATCCTTGATGTAGACGCCGGGGAGGTCGTACACGTGGCCCCAAATGATAACGGCTCGGCACCCCGTGACCTAGGGGTCTCGGACCAGGCGCCGCATGCTGGGAGCATGTCGATTCCACGCCGTGATGTCGAGTTCGGCTTCGATCCTCACACGGTCCCGCGTGACTGGTGCTCGGCCGACGCGTTCGAAACGACGTTTCTGAACGCACTGTCACTCCTGTTTCCGGAGGGCGAGCGCTTCTTCGTCGAATCGGTGAAGCAGCAGAAGGCCAAGGTCACCGACGCCGAGCTCGCGAAGGCGGTCGTCGGCTTCATCGGCCAGGAGGCGATGCACGGCAAGGAGCACCGCGCGTTCAACGAGCTGCTCGTCGCGCACGGCTTCCCCGAGGCACCGCACATCGAGGCCGGCCTGCGCGTGTTCCTGAAGCGCGTGCGCAAGGTGCTCGCGCCGATGTCGCAGCTCGCCGTGACCTGCGCGCTCGAGCACTTCACCGCGATGCTCGCCGAGGGGCTCCTCTCCGACGAGCGCATGCAGGCGGAGATGGATCCGCGCGTCCGCCCGCTGTGGCTCTGGCACGCGCTCGAGGAGAGCGAGCACAAGGCGGTCGCCTTCGACGTCTACCGTGCGGCGGGCGGTACGTATGCGCGGCGCGCGGCGATCATGCTGCTCACGACCGCCGTGTTCTTCGCCGCGACCGCGCTCGTGCACGCGCGCCTCATGCGGACGCGCAAGATCTTCTGGAAGCCGTGGCGCTGGGTCGCCGGCGCGACGCGCCTGTGGATCTATCCCGGCTACTTCACGCGCCTCGCACCCGCGTACTTCTCGTACTTCCGTCCGGGCTTTCACCCCGACGATCGGGACACGCGGGCACTGCTCGAGACGTGGCGCGAGACGCTGTTCGGCGCAGCGGGCACGCTCGTCGAGCGCACCCGCGTCGTCGCCTAGGTAGGCGGCCTGCATCGAGCACTCGGTGCAGGCGGGATGTTACGCTCGCGGGATGCGGGGCCATTCCATGGGTGTCGATTCCGTCGACATCATCACCCGTGTCCTCCGCGCGGAGTTCCCCGAGCTCGAGGCCGAGCGGCTCCGCGCCGCGGTCGAGCGCGCCGTCGCGCGGGTCGCGAGCGCGTCGCTCGACACCGAGGGTTACCGCGTCGTCGATCTTCACCTCGCAAAGGTCGAGGCGACCGAGGAGAGCGAGGAGCGCTCGACGATCTTGCGCGAGCTGTCCGAGAACCTCGAGCAGCGCGGCGATGCCGAGCGCGCGCTCGTCGTCCGGCTCTCCGCGTTCGCCGAGGTCGCACAGCAGGGCGATCTCGCACCGCTGCTCCGGCTCGCGCGCATCACCGAGCGCTGGTCGGAGCTGCCGCTCGACGCGATGACGGCGCTCGTCGACATCCACGCCGACGGCGCCGCGCAGAACCTCGCCGACCTCGCGACGGCGTGGAAGGAGGTCGGCCGCCCGTACTACGCCGCGGACTGCCTCGAGCGCGTGCTGCTCGTGAAGCCCGACGACACCGCGGCGTTCGAGGCGCTCGAGGTGTTCTACCGCTCGACCGGAGAGTGGCCCGTGCTGATCGATCTGCTCGGCCGCCGCACGGTGCAGGTCGAGAACGACAAGGAGCGCGCGGAGCTGTTCCGCGAGATGGGCTTCATCTACGACAAGGAGCTCGGCGATCAGGGCGCCGCGCTCGACGCCTATCGCGAGGCCGACAAGCTCGAGCCCGGCGTGCCCCCGGTGCTCGAGGCGCTCGCGCGGCTCTCGCTCGAGGTCGGCGTGCCCGAGGACGAGGCACTGACCGCCGCCGAGCGCTTCGGCAACACGATCACGGATCCGAAGGAGCGCGCGAAGGCGCTCGTCCGCGCGGCCGAGCTC
>JAEWJO010000799.1 GCA_023386455.1 Pseudomonadota bacterium
CGAACCAGACGCTGATCGCGACGATCGCGGCCCGCGCGACCGGTGCCGGCACCCTGCCCGCGCCCGGCGCACCGCTCGTCGACGGCGCCTCCGTCCGCGCCGGTGCCAACGAGCTCGTGCTCGACGCGAACCTCGTCGGTCAGCTCCTGTTCGCCTCGTGGCGTGACGGCGGCCTCGCGCGCATGGCGCCCGACATCGACGCCGGCATCCTGCAGATCCTGCTGCCCGGCCTCGCGAAGGAGTTCCCGGATGCGACGACCGCGCAGGTCCAGATCGAGGCCGAGCTACCGCCGCTCGTGCGCGCGACACCCGAGGGTCCCGCCGACCTGCGCGTCGAGCTCGGCGATCTCATGATCACCGTGACGATCGACGGCAGGCGCGTGCTCCGCGTCGGCGCCCTGCTCGCGCTCGCGCTCGACCTCGTACCGCAAGGCAGCGCACTCGTGCCGACCGTCGTCGACACGCAGGCGACGGTCTCGCTTCTCGACGAGCGTTACGACGGCGCCGACGACGCGCTCGAGCTCGCCGTGCAGTCGCAGATCGGCGGCGCCGCCGGTCAGCTCCTCGACGGTGCCGCGGCGATCGCGCTGCCCGATCTGCCCGGCCTCGGCGCGCCCCTCGCCGTCACCGCCGACGCCGGCGGCCGCTACCTTCACATCCAGCTCGCGCCGTAGCGCTACGGACAGAGCGCGAGCGGCCACCGCTTGTACACGACGCCGCGGCGCGGATCGATCAGCGCGACGACCGCCTCGCTCGAGCGGACGAGCGCGACCGCGAGGTTGCCATGGTCGATCACCGTGACCCCGAGGTTCTCGGTCCAGTCGGCGTAGCCGAGGCTCTCCGCCAGATCGATCGTGTGGCGCGGCTCGCCGAAGACGTGCAGCTTCCGGTCGCCGGTCAGCGCGACCCAGCGCGTGTCGTCGAGCGCGACGAGCTGGCTGCCCTCGTTGTAGAGCGAAGCGACCTGCGCGCCGCGGCTCGAGTACACGCGCTCGTCGGGGGGCGTCCAGTTCACGTAGAGCTCGTTGCCGCTCGGCCAGACGAGGCCCGCGCCCTGCTCGGGGCTCGGCGGCTCGATCTCGATGCGCCGGTCCTTCGCGATGTCCCAGATATGCCAGTCGCCCTCGATCGGCACGACGAGCGCGACGAGATCGATCGTGCCGGCGACGTCGTCCTTGTCCGCGGCGTCGACGTCCTGCTTCGCGTTCGGCCCGAGCGTCTTGCACCTGTCACGGAAGCACGCCGCTGCCTTGCCGTCGCGCATCTCGATCCTCGCCTGCGAGAGGCTGCGCCTCGGCTCCTCGTCGTGTGCCGCCGCCGCCGCCGTCGCGCCGGTCTCCGGATCGAGCGAGAAGCAGCGCTTCGCCTCGACCGCACAGACGAGCAACTGCTTGTCGAACTGGATGTAGACGTCGTCGTCGCGAGCCACGCACGTCGCCGACGCCACGCCCCCGTCGTCCCCTCCCGTCGCCAGCCCGTCCGATGGCGGAACGACGGCACTGCCACTGCCCGCTGCAGGTCCGATCTTCGTGTCGCCGCCCTTGCAGGCATCGAGGCCTGTCACGAGCAGTGCGAGCGCGAAGCCGCTACCAGCGAACCATGTAGCTCGCAACAGCTCCGCCTTGGGTGGGGGTGACCGTCGCGACGTGACCCGACTCGTGTGTCGCGAACAGATAGACCGCGATACCGGTGACCACGGCGCCCGCGCCGAGCGCCAGGTAGCCGGGCACCGCCGTCGAGTACAGGTCGTTGCACTGCTGGCCCGGCGGCGGCTGCTTCGAGCAGCGGCCGTCGAGCCCGACGAGCACCGCGCCCGTCGCGAGCCCCGCGAGACCGACGCTGCCGGTCAGCCAGCGCCAGCCGCCCCAGCGCCCACCGCCCTCGCCCGCGTCGCGGTCGAGCGGCTTGCGGACGATCTCGCCGTCCGCCGTGACCGTCTCCCCGCCGCCGATCGGGATCACGCTGAGTCCGGGTGCCGCCTCGCTGCCGGTCAAGAACTGCGCGAGCGACTTCAGGAGGGCCGTCGTCGGATCGGGCGACACCGGAATCATCGCGCTGCGGATCTGCTCGCCGGTCTCGAGGCTCACGAGCGTGCCGACGACGACGTTCTTGCCCTCGTACTGGTCGATTCCGACGAGCGCGACCGCATTGGCGCCGACCGACTTCGCGAACTGCGCGGCGAACTGCCCCTGATACTTCACGCGCTCGCTGCGGGCGGGAAACGACAGCCCGGTGTAGCCGTTCGTCACGAGCGACTGATCGAGCCTCGGATCGATCTCGACGACGGCCTCGCTGCCCGACTTCACGGTCACGCGGTGATTGCGCGACGGCTGCTTGTTCGACATCGCGATCACGCGGTAGTCGCCCGGGGCGAGATCGAGCGTCATCGATCCGACGCCGCGATACGTCTCGTCGACGAGCACGGTCGCCGCGTCGTCGGCGAGCTTGATCGTCAGCTTGCCGGTGCCCTGCGCCTGCAGCTGCTGGCGCGCCTGGTTGAAGGCCTTCGCCGCATCCGGCCCGTACAGCCCTGCCGGGACGACCGCATTTGCATCGCTGCGCAGGATCTCCTTGAACGTCTCGCTCATCGCGCCGAGGTCGCCGATGCCCTTCTGCGCCAGCGCCTGCCCGATCAGCGCCTTCTGCAACGCCTCGCGCAGCTTCGGGTTCCGCGCGAACTCGCCGCTGTTGGCGTGCGCCATCTCGACCAGCGGTCCGAGCTTGCCGAGCGACGCCTCGAACTGGCCGTTGACCCACAGCCTGAATCCGACATCGACATCCGCCGAGAAGCTCGCCGGCAGACCACCGGGGCGCTGTGCCGCGCTCGACACCCGCGTCTCGTACGCACGCGCGATCGTGTCGCCCGTCTCGTAGTCCTTCTTCGACAGCTCCTCGAGGATCGGCGCCATCAGGCGCGCTGCATCTGCGGGACGGTCACCGGTATACGACTCGAGGACCACGTTCTTGGCGTGCGCGGTCGGCAGCGAGCAAAACAACACGATCGCGATCAGGATGCGTTGGCACATGACGTCGGTATCGAACCTCAGCGGCGCCGGTTGCGGTGACCTCCGTCAGCCCCGCCCCCGTAGCCAAATCCACCATATCCGAAGCCGCCGTAGCCGTCGCCGCCATACGCCGCCCCACCCCAGGCACTGTCGGCGGGGGCCGGGATCAGCGTGACCACCACGGTCGACTCCTTGAACGTCCCACGGTATCCGCCGTGTCCGGCCGGCTCGAACACGCCGTGCAGCGGCTGGGTGCAGTCGCCCCAGGGACAGTAGAGCTCGCCGTCGAACGAGAACCCTTCACCCAGCGGGGTGACCTGGCCGCGGAAGCGCTGCGATCCGGCGAGCTTCGCCAGCATGTAGCGGCCGTCGATCTCGCGGATCGCGCAGGGCATCTGCGGGTAGGTGTAGCCGCTGTCCTCGATCGCGCAGAGGTAGGCCGCGGCCATGCTGTTGCTGCCGCCGGCGTTGCCGATCGTCTGCGCGTTCTTGTGGCTGCCGCACGCGATGATCGCGATGCATGCGAGGCCGAAACGAGAAGCGGCAGGCCACCTCATGGAGGCGAGCCTGCCGTCTTCTGCGCGCTCACGCAACCGCGCTACTGCACGGTGTAGTTGCCGTACGACGCGGTGCCGTGCGTGTGGCAACCGACGGTGCCGGTCGTGCCCGGAGGAATCGCAATCGTCGGCATGTCGTACGTGCGCCCTGGCAGCCCGTCGACCCCCAGGCTCTGATTCTCGTGCTGGAAGCCCTTCTGGTTGTCGCCATGAATGATGTGGTCGATCGTGTCGTGGTTCGGGAAGCGGAGGATCGTTCCGCGCCGGATCGTGATGTTCATGCCAGCGTTCGGATGATTGGCGGGCGTGCCACCGGTGCCTGCCGGGTAGTCGACCGTATAGATGTTGTTCACGGTCACAGCGGACGAGAAGTCCTTGTTTCCACCGCTGCTCGTTACGGCCACCCTCAACGTTCCTGTCATCACGCTGCCAGTCGCGTCCGTGGGCACTTGAATCATGTACGCGGCAGTCGCGGTCCCATCGGCCGCTAGCGTGACACTCGTTGGGCCGGTCAGGTTGACGTTGGACAAGGGCGCGTCCGTGGCATCCTTCAGGGTCGCGGCAAGCATCACGTCGCCCGCGTAGCCATTGACGCTCGTCAGGGTGACCGTCACGGTCTCCGTCTTGGCGAGCTCCGTCGACACCGTCGTCTTGTCGATCGACGCCTCCATGCGCGGGGTCGGGTCACCGCTGCCCGAACCTGAACCCGATCCCGAGCCGGACCCAGAACCGCTCCCGTCGTCATCGCCGACGCCCGTCAGCTCACCGTTGAGGCACGCGGGCAGGAGAAGAGCGATGAATGCAGCTAGGAGAGGTGTCCGCATATTGCGCAGTATGTACAAGGGACATGCCCGACGTAAATACTTGTTAACAATGGGACCAACGACCCCAACGATGGGGGTTCAGGCCCCAGGTGGTGTCTCCACTCCCAAGCAGTGGGTGCAGATCCCCACCTTCTCCGGAAGCCGAAAATGCTTCGACCTCCTCACCGCATGACGCGGATCGGAGGTCGATTCGACCAGGGTCGAGCGCCGGTCTATTGAACGATGACCGGGCGAGCCATGCCGCCACCTTCGTGGCTGTGGCAGTACCAGGTCGCATCGCCCGACGGCGTCACCGTGTAGTCGGTGCCCGCGCCGCCCGCGGCGGTGTTCTCGTGCGGAATTCCGCCGTTGCCGTGGATGACGTGCGTGATGCCGTCGGCGTTGTGGAACACGATCTTCGCGCCCTGGTGGAGGCGAATCGGCGCGTTGATACCCGGAAGACCCGAGTGCGTGCCCGTACCGGTACCTGCCGGGATGTTGATCGTCAGCTGATTCGCGACGGTGAACGCCGCCGTCATCGCGGTCGCTTCCGCGCTGCTGTCGAGATCGATGTTGAGGGTCGGCGAGAGCGACGCGGTATCCGTCGGCACCTTCACGCTCAGCTGCACCGTCTGCGACTCGCCGGCGGCGAGCGTCACCGACGCGGGCGTCGGGGTCAGCGTCCAGCCCGTCACCGCGGACATGCCGCTGATCACGCTCGGGTTGATCGTGACCGGGCCGGCGAAGCCGTCCTGGCTCGTGATCGTCAGCGTCAGCATCTCGGTCTTGCCGAGCTCGGTGGAGACCGTCGACTTGTCGACGGAGCCGGTCACGCGCGGAGTCGGCGTCTCGGTGCCGCTGCCCGAGCCGCTTCCGTCGCCACCGCCACCGCCTCCACCGCCTCCGCCTCCCCCGCCACCACCGCCGGTTTCATCACCGGTTCCCGTGATGTCGCCCGTACCTACCAGACACGCCGGAAGAAGGAGAGCCGCAAAGGCCAGAGCGAGGGTGCTGCGCATGATGTGTACAGCTCTACAAGGGACGTGCCGCAGCTCACCGCCGCTAAGTGCGTGTTAGCGGCTGCGCGATCTCGCCCCCGCCTGGTGTCGCGACTCCCAATCGGTGCCCACAACTCCCAAGGCCTCGAGTCGCCGCAACCCTTTCGGCGTTGCCGGCGTACGCCGCGCTACTTCTTCTTGGAGCTCTTGTCGCCGCCGAGCGCCTGGTTGTAGAGGCGCTTTGCCCACGTGCTCGCCTGAGAGAACGGACTCCCGAACACGCCGGACATCGTCGTCTTGCCCGAGGCCTTCGAGATCCTGGGGCCGAAGAAGTAGAGCGCGGCCGCCCACGCGATCACGAGCGCGTAGACGGTGATGCTGAGACCCGGCACGAACGTGGCGATCAGTAGAGCGATCGCTGTCGCGATGGCGACGATCACGCCCAACCGGATCCCGAGATACCAGGCGGTCAACGCGCCGACGATCAGTGCTGGCAGCATCGAGGTAACCCTAGCATGGGGCTGAACTCCCGCCCGGAAACCTCCCTCGACGGGTAGTCAGCGGCCGACGTAGGAGGCGCGCCGCAACCGGCGGGTAGCGCGGTCGAGAAAGGTGTCCATGCGAAACATTGTTCTGGGTGTCCTGGTCCTGGTGGCGTGCACCAAGCCCAATCCGAACGTCTGCTGTACCGACGAAGCAGACTGCACCACGAAGGGGATCCCGGTCGGGAGTCAATGCGAGGAGGGGCTGCTGTGCCGTGGCAATCAATGCATCGCGCAGCCGTGCTCGAGTTCTGCGTCGTGCGACTCGGCCGCACCGTATTGCGTCGCCGATTCATGTGCAGAGAGCTGCACGGAAGACGCGCAGTGCCCTGGCTTCTCGCAGGCAGCGGAGCAACGTTTTTGTGAGAGCGCTGCCTGCGTGGCGTGTCGCGTCGACGTGCCGGCCGACTGCGTCGACAGTGCGCCCGTCTGCGATCAAGGCCGCTGTAGGACCTGCCAGGCACACGCCGAGTGCAGCTCCGGCGTGTGCGCGAGCGACGGTACCTGCGCTGCAGAGAACTCTATCGCCTACGTCGAAGCGGGCGGAGCTGCAACGTCCGAGTGCACGCGCGCATCGCCGTGTTCTACGATCGTGCGTGCGCTAGCCATCCTCCCGACGAGATCGTACATCCTTATTGGTTCGGGGACCTACGCAGCCGACTCGACGATCACATTCAAGGGAACGCGAGCACTCATCGGACGCGGGCCGACCAAACCGATCGTGTCTCGGACGACGGCGGGCCCAATCTTCACGTTTGGACTCAGCACCGACGCGCTGTTCCAGAACCTCCAAATTTCCGGCGCTACGTCGTCCGGTACGGAGTACGGCATCGGGATTCTGTGCGATGGCCACAACGGGACGGCCATGGTCCGGCTTCGCGATACAACGGTCACGCAGAACGCGAGCAATGCACTCCAACTGCCGGCCTGCTCGTTCGACATCACCAACAGCGTTGTCACGGACAACGGCGGTGGCCTCTACCACCAGGACACCCAAGGAACCATCGACCGAAGCATCGTTTCAGGAAACGGAAGCGGGATCGAGATCGACGGCGGTGTCTACGTCGTGACCAACAACATCATCACGAGGAATCGCGGCAACGGCATCAACCTATTCTCCGCAAGCCCGAACAATCGGGTCGAATTCAATACGATCGTCGACAACAGCGGAGCCAACACCTACGGGTTTACCTGCCAAGTCCAAGGTGCATCTGCATCCTTCCCGAACAACATCATCGCGCGTAACACGCTGCAGACGATCGCTATGAACTGCACCTTTCCTAACTCGATCATCGCGGACACGAACATCAGCAGCCTGGCGTTCAGATCTCCCGACGTTCAGCCGTACGATTACCACCTCACCGCGGGCAGCGTCGCGATCGACGCAGCGAGCGTTTCAACACTCGGCCAGGATTACGACGGCCAGGCGCGGCCGAACGGCAACGGCCGCGACGTCGGCGCCGATGAGTTCTATCCGTAGATACGCGAGCCGCGCCGGTCGACGTGTAACGCGTGGCACATCCAGACGTGCTCCGGAACGGACCACTCACCTACCAAGCGGCCTTTGTGACGGTGGCGACACCTCTCGTCCCACGTGGGACATCAGCTCGGTCCGCGCGCGCCGGGCCGCATCTTGCGGTTTCCTCTTTCGCTCGCATAGCAGGTACGCGGATTCGTCGCGGTCGGCCATGTCCTTGTCGAACGCGGCCGCCTGCTCGGGAGTCCACGGCTGGCGATACGTCCAGCGGATCTTCAGCTGCTCGTCACGTGCGCCAACGCGACCCGCGATCGTGAGCAGGCCCTCGTGCAACGCGCGGTGATGGCCCGAGCATTATGCCGACTACGTGGTTATGCCGCGTAGGCCCTCGGCCCCGACGAAGACGCAGGTTCTCTACGCGGCATAATCC
This sequence comes from Pseudomonadota bacterium, assembly GCA_023386455.1. Classification (GTDB taxonomy): domain Bacteria; phylum Myxococcota_A; class Polyangia; order Haliangiales; family Haliangiaceae; genus JABFXX01. The sequence continues at coordinate 7,813 of JAEWJO010000799.1, forward strand.
GGGCATCTGATCCTGGTCCCTGATCCGGCTCGCAGCCGGGATG
>JAEWJO010000804.1 GCA_023386455.1 Pseudomonadota bacterium
GGTGTGCATCGAGCTCGCGGCTCGGTTCGCGGTCGACGTGTTCGACGATCGCTACTTTGGCTGGGATGCCGCGCGGTTCCCGTCGCGGCGCGCCCACAACCTCGTCCGCGCACGCGGCCAGCTCGCCCTCGGGCTCGAGGTCCGGGCCGCGCGGGACGCCGCCCTCGCCGCGGTTTCGTAACGGCTGTCACCACCGCCACGTCGCAGGCTCGGAGTTTCTGCCAGCGAACGTCAAGGAGGGTGCTACGCGCGCGGCCCCGGATGCGCTCTAATCGGGGCATGTTCGTCTCCCTCCGCCGGGCCGTGGTGGCCGGCGCGATCGTCCTGTCGGCGCAGGCTGCGCACGCCGTCGCGCCGAAGCAGAGCACTCGCCCGGAGGCATTGACCGCGTTCGAGGCGGCGAACGTCCAGAAGCCGCTGCGCGTCGAGCGCCGGCTCCGGTTCGGTCAGCACACGCCACCGCTCGCATGGTCGCGGTTCGTGCAGCAGCGCGGTGCGAAGTGGGAGGCAGCGTGGGATGCCGCGACCGGCGTGCCGGTGCGGATCTGGGGCGAGGGCTTCGCCGTGCCGGGCTCGACGCACGATGCCGCGATCGCGGAGCGCGCCGCGCGCCAGGTGCTCGCGGATCACCTCGCATTGCTCGCGCCCGGTGCATCGATCGGCGACTTCGAGCTCGCGAGCAATCACTTCGACGGCTCGATCCGCTCGGTCGGCTTCCTCCAGCGCTCGGGTGGCAGGCGCGTCGTCGGCGGTCAGGTGAGCTTCCGGTTCAAGGCGGACCGGTTGTTCGTCATCGGCTCCGAGGCGCTGCCGAACGTCACCGTCGTCGCCCCGAGGTCGAGGCCCGTGCCGGGCGTGCTGCGCGACCGCGGCATCGCGGCAATGCGCGCCGAGGTCGGCCTCCAGACCGCGACGCCGTCGGCGCTCGGCGACGAGGTCGTGCTGCCGCTCGTCGCCGACGACGCGATCCTCGGTTACCGCGTCGCGCGACCGATCACGCTCGACGCCGGCGCCGATGGCCGGTTCCTCGGCTACGTCGATGCGTCGACCGGTGAGGTCCTCGCGGTGCGTCAGCTCAACGCCTATGCGACGGGCACGGTGCTCTACCACACGACGGATCGCTGGCCCGAGAACGGCCGGATCGATCGGCCGGCGCCGTACGCGCAGGTGAAGGTCAACGGCGCGCCGCAGACCACCACTCCGACGGGCGGCATCACGTGGTCACCCGATGCCGAGGCCTCGGTCGAGACCTCGATCACCGGCGACTTCGTCATGGTCGTCAACAAGGCGACGGATCCGACGGTCGCGAGTGCGCTCTACGCGCTCCAGCCGAGCAGCCAGTTCGCGTGGGACGCGAGCGCCGACGAGCCCAAGGACGCGCAGGTGAACGCGTATATCGCGGCGATGATCGTCCGCGACTTCGTCCGCACGAACCTCGACGCGCAGATGCCGACCATCGACATGCAGATGACGGCGAACGTCAACATCGACAGCACGTGCAACGCGTTCTACGACGGCAAGGCGATCAACTTCTTCAAGTCGAGCGCGACCTGCCAGAACACGGCGCTGATCCAGGACGTCGTGTTCCACGAGTACGGTCACCACGTCCACTCGGTCGAGATCATCCAGGGCGTCGGCGACTTCGACAGCGCGATGAGCGAAGGCGCGGCGGACTTCCTCGCGGCGCTGATCACGAACGACTCGGGCATGGCGCGCGGGTTCTTCAAGACCAACGAGGCGCTGCGCGAGCTGAACCCGCCGGACCACGAGTGGATGTGGCCGATCGATCTCCAGGAGTTCCACCACACCGGGATGATCTTCGGCGGCACGTTCTGGGACCTGCGCGCGGCGCTGATCGATCAGATGGGCAGCGTCGCCGGCAACGCGCTCACGTACAAGCTCTTCGTCGGCGCGCTGCGCCGCTCGACGAACATCCCGACGAGCCTCATCGAGGTCCTCGCGGAGGACGACGACGACGGCAACCTCGCGAACGGCACGCCGCACGAGTGCCTCATCCGTACGGTGTTCGGCGCGCACGGCCTGCGCACCGCGAGCGGGATCATCGACGCGCCGGGACAGCTCGAGACGTCCGCGCTCGAGATCGGCGTCACCATCGACATCAGCGGCCTCTCGGGTCGCTGCCCGGGCGAGGTGCCCGTCGCCGCGAACCTCGAGTGGCTGCCGTCGTACACCGGGATCCCCGCGAAGGGCTCGGTCGCGGCGACGCCCACCGGCGCGACCTCGTTCGTCGCGCAGCTCCCGCTCGCCCAGCAGGAGACGGTGTTCTACAAGGCGACGGTCCAGTTCGCGGACGGCTCGACGATGATGCTCGCCGACAACCTCGGCGATCCGTATTACCAGCTCTATCAAGGTCGCGTCGTGCCGCTCTACTGCACGAGCTTCGACAGCGATCCGTTCAGCGACGGCTGGACGACCGGTACCGACGACGAGACGCCGTCGCCGTGGGAGTGGGGCCAACCGACGACCGGCGCGAACGATCCGCACGCCGCGTTCACCGGCACGAATATCCTCGCGCAGGCGCTGAACGGCGCGTACGCGGCGAAGCAGCGGTCGTGGGTGAAGACGCCGAGCGTCGACATCGGCCAGTACAGCGACGTCCGCCTCCAGTATCGCCGGTGGCTCTCCGTCGAGGACAGTCACTTCGATCAGGCGATCGTGTCGGCGAACGACAGGAACGCGTGGATCAACTACACCGCCGACAACGGCGACTCGAGCTCGTTCCACCACATCGACAAGGAGTGGCGCTTCCACGACGTGCCGCTGTCCGGGTTCTTCCGCGGCCACCAGCTGCAGGTCGGCTGGGAGATCACGTCCGACGGCGGACTCGAGTTCGGTGGCTGGCAGCTCGACGACGTCTGCATCGTCGCGAACCCCTACGCGATCTGCGGCGACGGCGTGCAGACCCCGACGGAACAGTGCGACAACGGCGCGCTGAATGCCGACGCGCCCGACGTGTGTCGCACCGATTGCCACATCCCCGCGTGTGGTGACGGCATCGTCGACTCGAAGGAAGAGTGCGACGACGGCGAGCCGAATGACACGTGTTCGGCGACCTGCACCGTGATCGAGCCGATCGACGGCGGGTGCTGCTCGGCGAGCGGTGGCCCGGGCTCGATGGTTGCGAGCGGGCTCGTCGGCCTGCTGTTGCTCCGCCGCCGCCGCCGCAAGAAGTGATATCACCGGGCGATGAGCCGGTCAGGGCAGATCCACGCGACCGGCTTTCGCGACAGTCCCCAGCCGCCGCTGACGCGCGGCCAGGTCATCGCGTCGACGTACCGGATCGATGACGAGATCGCGCGGACCGACACCGGCCTCGTCTACGAGGCGCACGACATGCGGCTCGACCGGCGTGTCGCGCTGAAGCTCGCGTGGCGCGATCCGGGCACCCCGTCGCTGATCGTCGAGGCACGCCGCTGCGCGGCCGTTTGCGATCCGTGTGCCGTCCAGGTCCACGGCATGGGCGTGCACGACGGTGTCGAGCTCGCCGTCGCCGAGCGCGTCGTCGGTCGGTTGCTGTGCGAGGAGCTCGAGCGCGCGCTGCCGCCGGACCTCTACATGGCGCGGCTGAGGACGCTCGTCGCCGCGGTCGTGCGCGCACACGACGCCGGCATCGCGGTCGGCGACATCTCGGGGGCCACGGTGCTCGTGCTGCCCGAGGGCAGGCTCGTGCTCGGCCGGCTGTCGCTGTCGCAGGTGCCCGCGTTCGGTCCGCACGGCCAGATCCTCGCGCCCGAGGTCGTCCGCGGCAGCGTCGGCGCGGCCGATCCGGTCGCCGCCGAGGCGATCGACCTCTACGGCCTCGGCTGCATCGCGATCGAGATGGCCTGCGGCGCGCCGCCGTTTGCCGATGAGGATCCCGCGCGCGAGCTGCACGGTCATGCGGACGAGCCACCGCCGAGGGTGGCGGACCTGCGAGCCGACCTGCCCGGCGAGCTCTCCGATCTCGTCGACTGGCTGCTGATGAAGCAGCCGGCGGCGCGGCCTCGCTCGGCGCGCGACGTCCTGACGCAGATCGAGGCGGTCGCCGAGCGCGTCGGTCAGGTCAGCCGCACGCTGCGCGTCCTCATCGTCGACGACGACACGGCGCGTGCCCGCTGGCTGTGGAGCCTCGCGCGGCGCGCTCACTCGGCGACGCTCGTCGAGATCGCGAGCGAAGGTACCGATGCCGCGCACAAGCTCAATCGCGATCAGCCCGACCTCGTGCTCGTCGACGCGTCGCTGCGCGGCGCGATGAACGCGCTCGAGCTCTGCATGTACGCACGCGGCCTCGAGAGCTGGCACCACTCCGTCGGCCAGATGTACCTGATCGGTCAGGTCTCCGACGGCGACGCGGCGCTGTTCGACCACGTCAACGTCCAGGCGCTGCGCGACGACGCGGCGCTGCCGGGTGCGGTGCTCGATCTCATTCGCAACGCGGTCGCATCGCGGCCGGCGACGCGCAAGTCTCGAACGAGGGTGACCGGATGAAGCAGTTCTTCGTGATGCTCGTGATGCTTGCCGCGGCGTGCGGCGATGATGGCGGACCTACGGTTCACTTCGAGCTCGGCGCGACGTCGAGCCCGGAGACATTCTGGGACTTCCCGTTCCCGTCGGATCTCCGGCTCGCCGCCGACGGTGCGCCCGACATGACCGGCTTTCCGAACCCGCGCAATGTACCGATCCTCGAGGATCTGCTGACGCTCGTGCCCGACCGCCGCGGCTGGCCGGCGATGGCGACGGCGTACTTCAGGTTCACCGCGCCGATCCCGACGACGTCGCTCGACGTCGTGCTCGTCGACGGACCACTGTACCTGGTCGACATCGACGCCGAGTCGCCGGAGCTCGGCACGAAGTATCCGATCGTCGCGAAGTCGCTCGCCAAGGACGGCTACGTCGCGACCGACATGCTCGCGATCGCGCCGCGGCCCGGCATCGTGCTGCGGCCGAAGACGACGTACGCGTACGTGATCGCGCGGCGCTTCGCGCCCGAGTTCTCGCCGCCGCCGGCGTTCGAGGCGCTCGTCTCGGGCGGCGGAGCGACCCCGCTCGCGACGACCTACGCACCGCTGTGGCCGGGCCTCGATGCCGCGGGCCTCGCAAAGGCCGACGTGCTCGTCGCGACCGTGTTCACGACCGGCGACGAGATCGCTCGCACGCGTGCGCGCACCGAGGCGATCCGCGCGGCGTATCACCCGACGCTCGCGAACATCCAGCTCGCCGGCGGCGACACCTACGACGGGTTCTGCCGGCTCTCGGCCGAGATCACGATGCCGCAGTTCCAGACCGGCACGCAGCCGTTCGACGACGGCGGCCGGTTCGTGCTCGACGCCAACGACATCCCGGCGAAGCAGAGCGAGATGACGATTCCGGTCGTGATCACGCTGCCGAAGCTCGCGATGCCGCCGACCGGCTGGCCGCTCTACCAGTTCTTCCACGGGTCCGGCGGCGTGTCATCGGGCCTCGTCGACCTCGGCTACTCGCCGACGCCGGCGGACATGCCGGAGCCCGGCAAGGGACCGGGCTACGTCGTCGCGCGTCACGGCATCGCCGCGGCGTCCTCGGCGATGCCGGTCAACCCCGAGCGGTTCGCGGGCGCGAGCGACTACTCGTATCTGAACATCAACAACCTGAGCGCGTTCCCGTACACGTTCTCGCAAGGCGTGATCGAGCAGCGCCTGCTACTCGATGCGCTGCTCGCGGTTCGGATCCCGGAGGCAACGCTCTCCGGTTGCACCGGCATCTCGACGCCGACCGGCGAGTACCTGTTCGATCCGGGCAAGGTCGTCGCCGGCGGTCAGTCGATGGGCGGCATGTACACGAACCTCGTCGCGTCCGTCGAGGAGCGCTACGGCGCACTCGTGCCGACCGGCGCCGGTGGGTTCTGGAACCTGATGATCCTCGAGTCGAACATCATCCCGGGCGCGCGCGCGCTGCTCGGAACCGCGCTCGGCGTCAACGACGAGGAGATCTCGTTCGTCCATCCTGCGATGAACATGATCGGCCTCGCGTGGGAGATCGCCGAGCCGATCGGCGCGATGGCGCGGCTCGCGCGGCGTCCGTTGCCCGGCTTCACCGCACGCAACATCTACGAGCCGGTCGGCAAGGACGACGTGTACTTCCCGACGGTCATCTACGACGCGGCCGCGCTCGCGTACGGCAACGAGCAGGCAGGCACCGAGGTCTGGCCGTCGATGCAGGATGCGCTCCGGGTCGATGGTCTCGCCGGCCTGAAGTCGTACCCGGTGATCGGAAACCTCGACGGCAAGACCCGTGTCGTCGTCCAGTTCGAGGGCGACGGCATCGTCGATCCTCACTACCTCTACCGCCAGCTCGAGACGGTGAAGCACCAGTACGGCTGCTTCCTCGCGAGCTACGTCGAGACCGGAATGGCGTCGGTGCCGGCGCCGAACGCGCTCAACCATCCCTGCCCGTGACGCGTGCCCGGACGAGGAAGTAGCGGGCACTGATCGCGAGCGCGATCATGCAGAACGCGCTCGTCGCGTACGAGAAGTAGCGAAAGAACTGGAGCTTGGAGATGTCTGCCTGGCCCAGGTTCTTGTAGAGGACGACGAGGACGGATCCGCCGTAGGCGACCGCATCGCTGACGTAGATCAGGAACACGGCGGTCGCGACGATGCCGAGCGCGGCGATCGTGCGGTCGAACAGCACGCACCCGTACGGGACATAGCCGAGATAGAGCCCGAGCCCGACGAGCGTCATCCACGTCCGCGCGTCGATCGCACCGCGATCGAAGAGCAGCGTGCCGACACCGACGAGGACCGCGCCGCTGCCCATGATCACGTACGTCAGCATCAGACCGCGCCGGTTGTCCTTGACGAGGTAGAGCAGGCCGAGGACGAGCATCACCGAGAGCGCGATCGGGATCTCGGTCACCGTGAACACGGCTGCCTGATCGCCGAGGCCGAGGTCTGCCCAGATCTCGGCCGCGTAGTTGTCACGGAAGTCGCGGTACGCGGTGAGGAAGAAGTAGACGAACACGAGCAGGAGGAGTCCCGGCCAGAACCGCCGCATGAACTCGCGCCGCTCGCCCGCCTGCATCGGCTCGCGCTCGGTGCGCGCCGCGACGTCCTCCGCGCTCGGCGGCGGGATCAGGCTGAGCCCGTAGACGGCGGCGAGAAAGACCGGAAGGAACAGGAGGCCGGTCGTCGCGGGCATCCAGGCATCGGAGATGCCGGCACCGAGGAGTGACTTGCCGATCGACTTCACGGCGCCGCTCGCGACGACGTACGCGCACGACAGTCCGGCGCCGAGGATCTCCGACGTGCGCCGGCCCTCGAGGAAGCTGAACACGACGCCCCAGACGGTCCCGAGCGGCAGACCGTTCAAGAACAGCGCGAACACCTTGCCCGACGGCGGCAGCACCGCGAACAGCACGAGCGCGGCCTCGGCCCAGACGATCAGCAGGACCAGGGCCCACGCGCGCTGTCCCGGCCGCATCTCGGAGTTGAACTTGATACCGAGGAGCTTCGAGAGCGCGTAGCCGAGCAGCTGGCTGATGATCAGGGCGCTCTTGAGATCGAGCGCGCCGAACGTCGAGCCGCTGAAGTGCGCGGCCGCGAACGGCTTGCGATAGCTGTACATCGCGAAGTACGTCGTGAAGGCCATCGTCACCGCGTACGCCGCGAACAGACCGGGAGACGCGCGCGTCAACCAGCGCGTGATGCGGTGCTCGCCTGTCGGATTGCTGCTTGACATTTCTCGGCGGGGGAGGAGAGTCGATCGCTTGGCGTTCACACGTTCCGAACCGGAGGTCGAGAGTTGTCTCTAGATGTCGAGCTGGTCCTTCGAATCGTCATCGGCACCGCACTCGGTGCAGTCATTGGCTACGAACGCGACATTCACGGCCGACCAGCCGGCCTTCGCACGCATGCGCTCGTGTCGCTCGCCTCGGCGACGTTCATGGTCGTGTCCACCCACCTGGCCTACTACCAGGGATATCACGAGGGCGACTTCACGTCGGTCGATGGCTCGCGGATCGCGGCGTCGGTCGTGTCGGGTATCGGCTTTCTCGCCGGCGGCGCGATCCTTCGCACCGGCCTGTCGATCCAGGGCCTGACGACCGCGGCGGGGCTATGGCTCGTCGCGGCGATCGGCCTGTGTGCCGGCGGCGGCATGTACGTCGAGAGCGTCGCCGCGACGGTCATCGGCGTCGCCGCCCTGACGATCCTGCGCCGGTTCGAGGACAAGGATGATCGCGTGCGCCGGCGCCTGACGCTCACGCTGACCGACGCGGCCCTCGGGACCGACGAGCTCGTGGCGAAGCTCGCCGCGCTCGGCGTGTTCCCGACGATCGAGGGCTGGAACAAGGAGACGTCCGCGGCGCTGCGCCAGCTGACGCTCGGCGTCCGGCTCCTGCGTGTCGACGGCGAGCAGGCACTCGTCGCGGCGCTCGAGGCCGAGCCGGGCATCGCGCGGATGCAGCTCGATCCTGCGACCTAGCGCGCGCGGCCGCTCAGGCGGTCGAGGCGCATCGCCCACGACCGCAGCTGCTGGCGCACCTCGGCCAGCCGCATGGGACCTGCATTGCGCGCGGTCCGCGCGAACACGCCGCACGCGCGCGTCGCAGCGATCGCATCGTCGAGCAACTCGCACGTCCTCTGCTCGAGCTCGGTGCGCGCGAGCTCGTAGCGATCGAGCGCGTCCTCCGTCGCGGCCCGCGAGCCGTCCTCGAGCACGGCGACGAGGACATGGTGAGCGTCGCGAGCCTTGCGGACGTGGAGCGCCCGGGCGCGCAGCGTCATCACCTCGAGGTCGAGCAGCGTGAACGTCAGCTCCGGCGCGCTGCGGGCGAGGTCGCCGAATGCACCGTACAGCTCGCGGAGCGTTCCGTGTGCGACCTGCTCGATCGCGGCGGCGACCACGGGCTGGAGGCCCGTGCGGAACCGGCCGACGGTCGTGAGACCGAGCGTGCCCGCGACGGCCCATGCGGTGCGCCGTGGCGTGCCGGCGACCTGCCCGTCGAGATCGATGCGGGCATCGACCGTCGTCGCCATCAGGAACTTCGTACGCTCGATCTCGAGCTCGCGCGCGAGCCTCACGCGTCCCGCGGCAAACGCCCCGGCGCAGCGCTCGAGCGCGGTCTCGCAGAGCAGGCGGCAGATCGTCAGCGCATGAACGCGGCTGTTCTCGTCGGCCTCGGTCCAGGAGAGCGCCTGCGACATCGTCTCGACGTGATGGTGCAGGCGAACGCACAGTTGCTCGAAGACCCGCGCCCGGAATGGCTCCTGTCCCGCGACGCCACGCGTGCGCTCGTCGAGCCGGCGCGCGTCGCGTGCGATGCCTTCGGCGCCGATCGCGCGCGCGAGATCGCCGATGCCGGCAAACGGCTCACCGGTCAGCAGCGCAGGATCGATGTGGTCGATGAGCGTCGTCACGATGGTGGTGAGCGTTCCGAATGCCTCGCTGACCGGATCTGGAGAGAATGGAGAACGAGACATCTCCCTCGGAACGCCCACCAGGCGCTGACATCAGCACTCCGCGTGCCAGCGTCGGATCTACGAACGGCACGTATCGTGCTCGATGCGACGTGTGCCTCGCGAGACCCGACATAACGTCGATCGATTCAGCGACGGTGTCACCATCATCATTGCCATCGTCGTTGGAGCCGTGGTTGGTCGGCTCATGCTCGAAGTCGTGATCGAGGGTCTCGCGGGGCTTGGAGTTTGAGATGGTCGATGGTGATCTCGGAATCGCCGTGTTTTCTGCGACGAAGTTCGCTGATCGACTCGACCTGGGCGAGCGGATCACGAAGTGGCTGGCCGCGGTCGGCGACATCGACATCATCGACAGGGTCATCCTGCAGTCGTCGGATGCGAGCTTTCACTGCCTCACGATCGTGCTCGTCTACCGGCGAGAGCGACTGGCCGCCTGAGGCAAGTTGCAACGAGGGGTCTTGCATTCTGCAACAGTGCAATTTGCGGCAGGGACCCGGGATAGTGCTACATCGGATCGGTGATTCGCCGGCCGATCGTCGTCGTGAGCCTCGCGCTGTTCGTCGCGCTGGCGACGCTCGTGTGGTTCGGCGCCGCGGTGCTCGAGCGCGATCGAGAAGCGCTGTACACCCGCTATGGCAACGAGCGAGCGCAGGGCATCGAGGAGGCCGCGCGTGGGTTCGCCGGTGACATCACCGAGGTCGGCGAGGATCTCGCACTCGCCTCGGTACTGCACGGCGGCGACGCGCCGCAGCCGTCCGAGCTCCACGCGATTGCCACGATCAAACGCGAGTACCTCGTGATGTACGCGCGGACGGCACACGAGGTCACGACACGCGTGACCGCGCTCGACGCGCCGCGTGATGCGACGGCGATCGCGGATCCCGTCCTCACGCGGATGCTCGATATTGCCGAGGCCGCGCCCGGCGTGCTCCACGCGTCGGAGCCGCTCGCCACGGAGGGCCCGGCATCGTGGTGGCGCGTGTTCGCGAGGCAGCCGCAGCGCGGCGGCCCGACGGTCGCGGTCGCGGTCGACATGTCGATCTTGCTATCGCGCCTGCGCCTCCAGCGTGGCTCGACGCTGCGCATGGTCGTCCTCGATCGCGCGGGCCGCGCCGCGCCGATCAGCGACCGCGAGCTCGCCGAGGCGCTCGCGACACCGGCGCTCGTCGACGCGCGGTCACCGTCGCGCCACACGATCGGGAGCGAGCTCGCGCGTCGCGTCGGGTTGCCGCCGACCGCCGCCGTCGCGGTCAGCGTGCCGCTGCCGATCAGCAACCCCGACCGCTGGACGCTCGT
>JAEWJO010000806.1 GCA_023386455.1 Pseudomonadota bacterium
GCCGCGCAGGCCGCGGCCGCGTTCGAGTGCGCCGTGACCGCCGCGCAGAAGGAGGACATCGAGCTCGGTGTCGTCGAGGAGGTCGCGGCATCGGTGGTCGCCCACGGCCGCGCCGCCGACGGCATGTCGACACTCGACACCGTGCGCGGTCTGCCGGGCAGTCATCTCTGCCTCGCCGTGCTGCTCGCGGCACGCCACGCCACTGGCGACACGAGCGTGACCGACACGATGATCGACGACGAGCTCGCGGCCGCCGAGGTCGAGGCGCCGAGCTCCGCACTGCGGCTGCGCCGGCTCGAACGCCGCGCCCGCAAGCTGTCGCAGAGCGACCGGCTCGAGCTGATCGGCGAGCTCGAGGCACTCGCCGCGACCATCGCGGGCGAGGAGCTCGCGCCGGTCGATCGCGCGCGGCTTCACTTCCTGCGTGCGAGCCTGTGCGAGGAGGATCCGGACACCCGCGATCGCGCGGAGGCCGCCTATCGCCTCGGCCTGACGTTCCAGCCGGGCCACACCGCGGCGGCGTGCCGGCTCGCGCTGCTCGTCCTCGATCGCGGCGACCAGACCGGCGCACTCGCCGAGATCGAGCGCGCGCTGCGCATCGACGCGAATCACGGCATGGCGTGGCGCAACGCGGCGCGCATGCTCGACGCGCAGTCGCCGAGCCTCGGCGTCGTCGTCGGTCGCCTGCTCGATGCAGCGAACCCGGGCGCCGGCTCGGCCGCCGCCGGCGTCGCACCGCGTCTCGTCACCGCGACGGCGGAGGTCGCGCGCCACGATGTCCTCGCCGGTGTCTACGCGCACGGCCATCGCGTGAAGAACCTGCTCGGCATCATCGGCGCGCGCACGCGGTCGGCGCGCAAGCTCGCCGGCGAGCACGAGGTCGGCGACAAGCTGAAGGACCTCGAGAAGGACGTCACCGCGCTCTACGAGGAGTGGGCGCAGTACCTGCGATCGATGCAGTCGCCGACGCCGACCGTCGAGCTCGTCACGCTGTCGACGCTGCTCCACGAGACCGTGATCGCCGCGCAGGCCCGCACGCAGCACGTGCCGATCCAGCTCGAGCAGACCGCCGCGCTCCCCGACGTCCGCGGCGATCGCATGCTGCTGCGCGAGGCGTTCCTCAACGTCATCTCCAACGCCGCCGAGGCGTGTGCCGCGTCGCAGGGCGACGTCCAGGTCCGCGTGCGCTCGATCGCGGGCCCCGGCGCGAGTGCGGCACCGATCGTCGAGATCGTCGTCGCCGATTCCGGCCCCGGCATCCCGCGCGCCCACCTCGGCCGGCTGTTCGTCCCGGGGTTCACGACGAAGGAGACCGGGTCGGGCGTCGGTCTTGCGATCGCGGAGCGCGTCGTGTCGGCGCACCACGGCCGGATCACCGTCGACTCCGAGGAAGGGAAGGGAACGACGATCACGATCACGCTGCCGACCGACAAGCACGGGCTCGCCGTGCTACCCAGGTGGACGAGCGCGGAGAGAACATGATGTTCATTCCCCAGCGGAACGAGCGGAGCGAGAGGAGCTGGGTGTGATCGGCACCATCGTCTGCGTCGACGATCAGGCAGAGGTCCGGCGCCTGCTCGGCGACGTGTTTCGCGCCAAGGGCGGTAACGTCGTCAGCTTCGACGACGGCGAGGACGCCATCAAGTGGCTCGGCACGAACGAGGCCGACCTCGTCATCCTCGACCTCGACCTCGGCGCGAACCGCCGCTCGGGAATCGAGATCTGCAAGGCGGTCCGCGCGCGGCTCCCCGACCTGCCGATCATCATCCTCACCGGCCACGGCACGATCGACGACGCCGTCGCAGCCGTGAAGGCAGGCGCGGTCGACTTCATCACGAAGGATCCGTACCTCGAGGACAAGCTCGAGATCTCCGTCGAGAAGGTCGAGCGCATCATCAAGCATGCGATCGATCGCAGGCGCCTCGAGCAGGAGAACAAGGAGCTCCGCGCGACGAACGAGCGGCTGCGCAAGGCGGCCGGGCCGCGCTGGCAGATCGTCGGCACGTCGCCGCCGATGCGCACCGTGATGGCGAAGATCGAGAAGGTCGCCGCCGTCCCGCGGCCCGTGCTCGTGCTCGGACCGCGCGGCACCGGCAAGGAGCTCGTCGCGCGCGCGATCCACACGCTGTCGCCGCGGGCGAGCGAGCCGTACATCACGATCAACTGCGCCGCCGTCGCCGAGAGCCTGCTCGAGAGCGAGCTGTTCGGCCACGAGGAGGGCGCGTTCACCGGCGCGACGAAGCAGAAGGAAGGCAAGTTCGAGCTCGCCGACGGAGGCACGCTGTTCCTCGACGAGATCGGGAACATGTCGCTCGAGTTCCAGGCGAAGATCCTCCGCGTCCTCGAGTACCAGCGCTTCGAGCGCGTCGCCGGCAGCGAGTCGATCCAGGTCAACGTCCGCGTGATCGCGGCGACCAATGCCGACCTCAAGCAGGCGATGGCCGACGGCAAGTTCCGCCCCGACCTCTACGATCGCCTCGCGTTCGAGGTCATTCACCTGCCGCCGCTCGCGCAGCGCCTCGAGGACATCCCGGTGCTCGCGTCGTACTTCCTCGTCAGGTTTCGCCAGGAGGTCGCCGGCATCACGGTGAAGGAGATCAGCGCGGATGCGTTCGATCGGCTCGCCGCATACGACTATCCGGGCAACGTGCGCGAGCTGAAGAACGTGCTCGAGCGCGCGGTCTACATGGCGACCGGCGAGGTGCTCACCGGTGCCGACGTCGATCTCGCACTGCCGCCGGAGGCGCAGCAGGCACCTGCGCCGGGCATGAGCTTCGCCGACGATCCGCGGATGCCGCTGCCCGAGCGCGTCGACGCGTTCGAGGCGTGGCTGTGCAAGGACGCGCTGGAGCGCACCCGCTACAAGCAGAAGGAGGCCGCCCAGCTCCTCGGCCTCACCTACGACCAGTTCCGGCAGCGCTACCGCAAGTACGCGCTCGGCAAGGAGTAAGGGTAAGCTTCGCCCATGGGTATCTTCTCGAAGATCAAGAACGGCATCTCGAGCAAGGCCAATGCCGCGCTCGACAAGGCGGTCGATCCCGAGAAAGAGCTCGACATGGCGATCATGGAGCTCGAGGACGGTCGCAAGAAGGCGCTCGCCGAGCTCGTCACGTACAAGGCGACCGCGAAGACGCTCGACAACGATCTCGAGAAGTACAAGGCGAAGGCCGCCGAGTGGGAGAGGCGCGCGATGGTCGCCGTCCGCGCCGGCGACGACGAGGCCGCACGGACCGCGCTGCGCGAGAAGAAGGCGGCCGAGACCGAGTACGCGAAGATCGAGCGCGACAAGCACGAGGCCGCGAGCTACGCGATCCAGCTCAACAAGAGCCGCAAGGAGTTCGAGACGAAGCTCCAGATGCTGAAGCTCCGCAAGGGCACGCTCGCGACGCAGATCGCGGCGGCGCGCTCGGCCGGCGGCGACGCGTTCGGCAACGACTCGTCGGTGTGGGACCGCTTCAAGGCCGCCGAGGACCGGATCGATCAGGAAGCGATCGAGACCGAGGTCGACGCGGCGATGCGGGGTGAGGACGCGGAGGCGCAGGCGCTCGACGCGAAGCTCGCGGCGCTGCCGTCGACCGGCGAGGGCGGCGACGATCCGCTCACCGCGCTCAAGTCGAAGATGCTCGCCGACAAGGCCGCCAAGCAGAAGGCGCTCGCCGCGGGCGAGGCCGACAAGAAGCCGGACGGCGACAAGAAGTGATCATCTCGACGCACATCAACGCGCGCGCGGGGAGCGCGCCTGACGTCGACGAGGGGCTGTGCACGCGCCTGCGTGACCTCGCGCTCGTCGACCTCGACGCGCTGACGGTCGGGCTCGACGGCGAGCGCGGCCAGGAGATCGCGGGTGCGTACGCCGACGACGTCGCCGATGCGCTGCGCGAGGCGAGGGCGCGGCTCGCGGTCCTGCGCAAGGAGCTGGCCGGGCCCGACCCGCTGAACGTGCTCGACCTTACAGCCCGGCAGCGCGCGTCCGACGCCGGGCATGCCGGCGCCGAGCGGGTCAAGGATCGTCTGACCGCCCAGACCGAGGCGGCGCGGGCGTTTGCGCGGCTCGCTGGCCTCACCGCCGCGCTCGCTGGCAAGCTATTCGAGGCGGATCGCCGGCGATGAATCTGCCGACCCAAAGCCTGGCGATGTGCTGTTGTCCAATGCTTGGTCGCCATATAGTGCCCTCCGATGGGTGACGAGGATCCCGACCTCGATCGGGCTCGCAATGGTGACCGTGACGCTTTCGGTCGCCTTGTTCGACGCCATCAACGACGCGTGTACGCCGCTGCACTCCATATCCTCGGCAGCCATAGCGATGCCGACGACGCGACGCAGGAGACGTTCGTGCGCGCGTACAAGGGACTGCCGTCGTTCGACGGCCGCGCCGACTTCTTCACGTGGCTTTACCGGATCACGGTGAACACGGCGCTCAACTCGCTTCGCGGCGGCAAGCGCGGCGCGGCGCTGTCGGAGCGCGGTGGGACCGAGGCGGCGCACGTCGGCGGACGTCCCGAGGCGCTCGGCCAGAACGCGCCCGATCCGGCGCAGAAGGCGCAGCATGGCTCGGAGGTCGCGCGCGTCCTCGAGGCAGTTGCCGAGCTCTCGCCGTCGCTGCGCGTGACGCTCGTGCTTGCCACGATCGAGGAGCTGCCTCACAAACAGATCGCCGAGATCCTGGAGATTCCTGAAGGCACCGTTGCGTGGCGCGTCAACGAGGCGCGCCGCCTGCTGCGTCAGCGCCTCGCTGCGACAGAGCCCCTGTCCATGGCCCGTAAGTAACCCCATGCCTGACGATCTGGACAACCTGCTTCGCACCGCGATGAAAACCCTGGACGATGGGGTTCCGTCGGGTTATTTCGAAGCCCTTCCGAATCAGACGCTCGCGCGTCTGGAGGGCAGTATGCAGCACGATTCCTCGGGGACGTCGACGGAGAAACGCGATGCAGCAGCAGCGCCGCCGGTAGTTTCGGCGCCGATTTCTGGATCGCCCCAGCCAAGCTCGAGCTCGTCGAGCTCGTCGAACATGAGCATGAAAAAGGAAGAGCGCGAAGAAGACTCCGGTCTTCACGATATCCGCAACCTCGCGCAGTCGACCAAGCAGCGGCTGTCGAGCAAGCGTGTGACGACGAGCCCGATCTCCGACGAGGATGCGCTCGCGTCCGCGTCGGGTAGCTGGAAGAACATCGCGCTGCCTCAGCCGGCAAAGATGGTCTCGCTCCCCGAGATCGCCGACCTGCCGTCGAAGTCCGACGTCCTCGCCGCCGAGAAGGCCGCGAGGGACGCCGCCGTCGCCGCGAAGGAGGCCGAGAAGGTCGCCAAGGACGCGGAGAAGGCCGCGAAGAGGGCCGCGCGCGACTCGAAGAAGGACATCGCCGCCGTCGCGCCCGCCGCCACGGTGGCCGCGGTCGAGCCCGCTGCTGCCGCCCCGGCGAAGGTCGAGCGCAAGGCGTTCGCGCTGCCGTCGCAGCAGAAGAGCAGCAAGGGCCCGCTGTTCGCGGTCGTCGGTCTCGGCGTCGCCGCCGCGGCCGGTGGCGTCATCTACATGCAGATGAGCAAGAAGTCCGAGGAGCCTGCTCCGCAGGTCGCCGCGGCGCCTCCGCCGGCCAAGGTCGAGGTCACGACGACGCCGATCGAGCCCGCCGTCGCACCGGCGCCGCCGCCCATCGACACCGCCGCCACGGGATCCGCGGCCGCCGAGGAGCCGGTCGCCCAGATCGCCGCGCCCGAGCCGGAGCCCAAGGCCGAGGACAAGAAGGCGAAGGTCACGAAGAAGAAGGAGCACACCGTCGAGATCGTCGACGAGGGCAAGAAGGTGCCCGAGAAGGCTGCTCCCGCCGAGAAGAAGCTCGCTCCCGCGGCGAAGGGCGCCGGCGGCGAGGAGAGCGGCGAGCCGTCGTTCGATGCGCTGCTCAAGGAAGCCGGCGTCGACGACTCGAAGAAGGTGCAGAAGCCCACGCTCGACAAGAAGATGCTGTCGGGCGACGACTTCAAGAAGGGCATGTCGGGCGTCGCGGCCAAGGCGCAGGGCTGCTACGCCGGCACGCAGGGCACCGCGATGCTCAAGCTGACCATCTCGCCCGAGGGCAAGGTCTCGAAGGTGACGGTCGGAGGCGCGTTCGCCGGCAAGCCGGAAGCGGAGTGCGTCGCCGCCGCGGTCAAGGCCGCCACGTTCCCGCCGTGGGACGGTGGCCCGCAGAGCTTCAACTACTCCTACATGCTCGCGGAATAACCCCTTGAAGCCGAGCGCGGGGGCGGTATAGCGTCCCGCCCTCGCGTCATGTCAAAGGTAGCGACCGGTCGTTATTTCGAGGACTTCAGCATCGGCCAGCAGCTGGTGCACGCCGTGCCGCGCACGCTGCACGGCGGCGATATCTCGACATATATCTCTCTGACGGGTGACCGCCACCCGCTGGCCTCCTCCACCGAGCTTGCCCGCTCGCTTGGCTTCATGCGCGAGGTCGTCCCCGACCTGCTCGTGTTCCACATCGTGTTCGGCAAGTCGGTGCCGGACATCTCGCACAACGCGACGGCGAACCTCGGGTATGCCGACGTCCGCTTCCTGCGGCCGGTCTATCCCGGCGACACGCTCGTCGCCGAGAGCGAGGTCATCGGCCTGCGCGAGGTGTCGAGCGGCGAGGCGGGCGTCGTCTACGTCCGCACGCGCGGCACGAACCAGAAGGGCCAGGAGGTCCTCTCGTTCATCCGCTGGGTCATGATCCCCAAGCACGACAAGAACGCCGCGAAGGGCCTGAACCAGGTCCCGCCGCTGCCTGCCGTCGTCACGCCGGATCGCCTGCCGGTCCCCGAGTCGATGAACCTGCAGCGCTTCCCGGATCTCGCGTGGGCGATGCCGCCGGGTGCGAAGTGGGACGACTACGAGGTCGGCGAGCGCCTGAACCATCCCGACGCGATGACCGTCGAGGATGCCGACCACATGCAGGCGACCCGCCTGTACCACAACACCGCGCAGGTCCACTTCGACCAGCTCGCGATGGCGAACAGCAAGTTCGGCAAGCGCCTCGTCTACGGCGGCCACGTGATCAGCCTCGCGATGGCGCTGTCGCAGAACGGCCTCGGCACCGCGCTTCGCATCGCGGCATGGAACGGCGGCGCGCACGTCGCTCCGACGTTCGCCGGCGACACGCTGCGCGCGTTCACCGAGGTCGTCGAGAAGGCCGAGATTCCGGGCCGCCGCGACGTCGGTGCACTGCGCCTGCGCCTGAACGCGGTGAAGAACGTCCCCGGCCCCGAGCTGCCCGCGATCGCGTCGCTGCTCTCGGGCACGAAGGAGCCGCGGATCGTCCTCGAGCTCGACTACTGGGCGCTCCTGCCGCGCACCGCCGAGGTCTCCGGCCGGTTCACGCAGGCGTTCACGACGCCGCGCTGATCAACGCGCAGGTTCGAGCGCGAGCACGGCCCGTCGGAGGGCGTGCGTCTGGACGCTCACGCCGGCGACGAGCCGGGTCTCCGGCCCGTTCGTCACGTACGCGGACTCGAGCGCGAGCCACGGCCGCGCGAGGTAGCGCCCCGACAGCGACACCGTCGGTGTGAAGTGCGCGTCGCTGTCGCGAGCGAAGCCGGCATCGATCATCACGCCGATGCGATCGTGGACGGCGACCTCGACGCCGGCGCTCGCGGCGAGCTGCGATACCCGGGTCTCGTCACCGCGCTCACGTAGCGGCGCCTCGACGAGCGCATCCCACATCGCGCCACTCGCATGGACCGCGACGCGCTGGCCGAGGTGCTTGCTCGCGGTGAGCGAGAGCTGTGCGAGCCGCGTCGTCACGCCATCGTGGACGTGCTCGAACGACTTGCGAAACGCGAGCGCGACGGCGGGTTGCCCGTCGAACACGCGCGACTCGGCGACGCCGAGCTTGAACGTCGCGAACACGTATGGCGTATCGCGCGCCGCGACGTCGACGAGCGACGACACCCCGAATTCCGCGACGTCGCCGAGCCCCATGTCTGCATCGGCCATCACGGCGCCGCTGGTATCCGCCGCCGTCCTCGTCGCGATCGCCGCTGCCGGCAAGAGCCACGCGCTCGTCTCGAACGCGAACGGCAGGTCGACGCTCGCGTGCGTCAGCACCATCGGCATGGTCACCAGTAGAGCGTCGCGCCGGGCGATTCGCGGCGGCACGCACCGGCAACCTGCGGCGGGCCTGGGCTATCGTCCGCGCACATGAAGACCCACGCACGTCTGGTCGCCGTCGTCGTCGCCGTTGTCCTCGCTGCCTGTGGTGGCAAGTCCAAGCCCGCCGAGCCCGCGGCTCCAGCCGCGCCGGCAGAAGCTGCGCCGGCCGAGCC
>JAEWJO010000012.1 GCA_023386455.1 Pseudomonadota bacterium
CGGCGACGCCTCGCTCGCGATCCTCGCCGGTGGATCCGGCGGTGGCGCGGCAAGCGGTGGCGAGTGCATGCGCAGCGCGGGTGGTGCCGGTGGCGGCGCGATCCAGCTCACCGCGTTCGACTCGCTCGCGATCACCGGCGGCATCACTGCGGGCGGCGGCGGTGGAGCCGGTGGCGTCTACTGCGGCACCGACGATGGCGGCGCGGGCGCCGGTGGTGGCGCGGGGGGCGCGATCTTCGTCGAGTCACGCGCGATCGATCTCCGCGGGATGCTCGCGGTCTCCGGCGGCGGCGGAGGCGCGGGCGGCAACGGCAACTCGGACAATGGTCCCGTCGCGACGGGCGAGGCCGGCACCGACGGCACACTCGCATCGGTCGGCCTCGGTGGCGTCGAGCCGGTGACGAACACGTCGGGCCGCGGTGGCTCCGGCGGCTCGCGATCGTCCGCGCCGACCGCCGGTACCGATGCGGAGTTCAATCCCGGCGGCGGTGGCGGTGGTGCAGGTGTCGTCGTCGTCCGGAGTGTTGGTGATTAGTTTCGCGCGGCGATCGTCACGTGCGACGCCGTGCGACGCCTGCGACGAGACTCTCGCGCTCGCCGACGCGATGTAACGTCGTCGCGATGTCCAGTCCTCGTCTCACTCGCCGCGACGTGCTTCGCGGTGCACTCGCCGCATCCGCGCTCGCCGCGTGCGGTGGAACGTCGTCCCGGCCGTCTGCCTCGTCGAAGACCGAGGCGCGCGCGCAACCGAAACGCATCTTGATCCTCGGCGGCACCGGGTTCCTCGGTCCCAAGACGATCGATGCGGCGCTCGCGCGCGGCCACTCGGTGACGATCTTCAACCGCGGCAAGCGCGAGAAGATCCAGCCGCTCGAGAAGCAGGTCGAGCACCTCTACGGCAATCGCGATCCGAAGCTGCCTGCCGACGAGAAGAACCCCGACGGAAGCCCCGTCGGGCTCGCGCAGCTCGAGGGCAAGAAGTGGGACGTCGTCATCGACAACTCCGGCTACTTCCCGCGGCACGTCGAGGCCTCGGCGAAGCTGCTGGCGCCGAATGCAGAGCGCTACATCTACATCTCGAGCATCTCGGCATATGCCGACAATCCGGCCGCGGGCGGCGACGAGACCGCGAAGCTCGCCGAGCTGACGGATCCGACCGTCGAGACGATGGGCGATGCGTTCGAGAACTACGGCGGCCTCAAGGTGCTGTGCGAGCGCGCCGTCACGGGCGCGTTCGGTGCGGAGCGCGCTGCGATCGTACGGCCCGGCTACATCGTCGGCCCGGGCGATCCGACGGATCGCTTCACGTACTGGACGGCGCGCATCGCCGCGGGTGGCGAGGTGCTCGCGCCGGGCTCGCCCGATGATCCGCTGCAATGGATCGACGTGCGCGATCTCGCCGACTGGCTCGTCACGCTCGCCGAGCAGGGCACGGCGGGAACGTTCAACGCGGTCGGTCCCGCGACGCCGAGCCGGTGGGGCACCGTCCTCGACACCGCGGTCACCGCCTCGGGAAGCGGCGCGAAGCTCACGTGGGTGCCGACCTCGTGGCTCGAGAAGCACGAGATGGCCGGCGAGGACGCGTTCCCGATCTGGGTGCCACCGGTCGACAAGTTCGCCGGCTTTCATCGCTGGAAGAACGAGCGCGCGAAGGCAGCAGGCCTGACGTTCCGGACGATCGACGACACGGTGAAGGCGCTGCTCGCATGGTTCCCGACGGAGCTCGAGCGGCGCGCACGCGTGACGAAGGAGCTCGTCGAGGGCGCGAAGGCGAGGGGAGAGGAGCCGCCGAAGATGGCGGACCCGACCGCGCTGCGCGCCGGGCCGACGCGCGAGCGCGAGGCCGAGCTGCTCGCCGCGTTCCACACCGGCACGTGATCAGGTGACGTCGGCGGAGCTCGCCGCGTCGACGTCGGCGCCCTCGACGATCTTCTGCGCGACGGCGGTCGGGTGCGAGACCTTGCCGTCGGCGAACTTGATCGCGAACGGCACGGGCAAGTCGCGCGTGTCGATCCAGCGGCCGCCACCGCGCCGCGCTTGCTCGCCCGCCAGCGCCGAGAGCTCGAACACCGCGGTCCAGTACTTCTCGGGCTCCTTGTCGCGATCGAGCGGCGATGCGCGGCGTCGCTCCTCGACCTGCTTCAGCGCGGTCGCGACATCGACGACGCCGATGCTGCCGCGCGCGTGGTGCGCGAGCTCGGAGAACGCGATGTCGATGATCGCCGCGACACCTGCCGCCTGAGCCGGGACGACGATCTTCTCGCCATCGCGCGTCGCGATCGCCGCGCCGGCCCGCGTCACCGCCTCCGACAAGAAGCTCGGCAGCGACGTCGCGCCATAACGCACCTCGCCCTTGCCATCGAACTTTGCCTCGAGCGCACGCCGCGCCGCGAGCACGCGTGCGATCGCGATCAACGTGGAAAGACTCGGCACGCGCTGCATCTGTGCCGCAGTGCGTTCATCCTCGATGAGGATCACGGCGCCGCCCGCCGGCAGCGGCCGAACGCGATCGAGCTTGTGCACGCGCGCCCACATCCCATGACTATACGTCATCGCTGTCGCGGGGCATCGCCGGGGGCGAGCGCACGTTAGGGGAAGTCGGCGGCGCGATTCCGGGCGTCCGGACCACGCGTGCTATCTGACCGCGGTGCGCATCTGGGTGATCGGGCTTGCCGCATGCATCGCGTGCGGCGATTCGAAGTCAACGTCGAACCCGACGCCGGACGCGCCGGTGGTGGCTCCGGACGCCTCGCTCGACGCGAGCGAAGCGCCGCTCGGTGACATCCTCGACGAGCTCCGAGCGATTCCCGGCATGGAGGTCGAGGAAGGCTCGACGATGGTCGCCGGCTATCGCTTCTTCGTCATGCAGTACGACCAGCCGGTCGATCACGACAATCCGAGCGGGCCGCGATTCAAGCAGCGCATGACGCTCATGCACCGCGACTACGCCGCGCCGACCGTCGTCTACAACAGCGGCTACTTCGTCTCGACCCGCGGCAGTCGCGGCCAGCTCGCGCAGGTGATCGACGGCAACCAGCTGTCGATGGAGTACCGCTACTTCATGCCGTCGCGCCCCGATCCGGCCGACTGGACCAAGCTCGACATCGAGCAGGCCGCGACCGATCAGCACCGGATCACCGAGGCGCTGAAGGCGCGCATCTATCACACGAACAAGTGGCTGACGACCGGCGCGAGCAAGGGCGGCATGACGTCGCTGTTCCACCGCCGGTTCTTCCCGGACGACGTCGACGGCACGGTCGCGCTCGTCGCGCCGTTCGACTACCCGGCGGACGCGATGCCGTCGCCGACGAACCGCTACTTCGTGTTCCTCGAGAACGTCGGCACCGATGCGGCGTGCCGGCAGAAGCTGAAGGACTTCCAGAATATCGCGCTGGCGCGGCGCGACGCGATGAAGACGCGCATGCGCGACGAGGCGACGTTCACGCAGATCCTCGGCGAGGACCGCGCGCTCGAGTTCGCGGTCGAGGAGCTGCCGTTCATCTTCTGGCAGTACGGCAACCAGTCGCGGTGCTCGTCGATCCCGGCGAGTGGCGCGAGCGACGACGCGGTGTTCGAGTTCCTCGACAACACGGTCTCGGTCGCGTCGTACGCCGATGCCGACCTCATCGACTACCTGCCGTACTACCACCAGAGCGCGACGCAGCTCGGCTATCCGATCAGCGACGAGAGCTACCTCGTCGGTCTCATGTACCCGGGCGAGGACACCGCGCGCGCGTACATCCCCGCGGGCGTCACGACGCCGGCGTACGACAACGGTGCAGCGATGCAGGATGTCCAGTCGTGGATCGCGACGAGCGGCTCGCAGATCCTGCTCATCTACGGACAGAACGATCCGTGGACCGCCGGCGCCGTCGACATCGGGAACGCGACGGACTCGTTCAAGTTCATCTCGCCGAACGGCAACCACGGCAGCTCGCTCGCGAACCTCGCGAGCCAGGACCAGTCGGTCGCGCTCGCCGCGATCATGCGGTGGGCCGGTCTCGCGCCGAAGCTGCACGGTCCGTACGTCTTCGACCCGGACGAGCGCACGACGGAGCAGGACGAGCTCGCGTTGCGCCGCCGCCTCTAGCGTCAGGGCTCGGGGTCGAGCGGCAGCACGATCGTGAACGTGGAGCCCTCGCCGAGCTTGCTCTCCGCGGTGATCGTTCCACCGTGGGCCTCGACGATGCCCTTGCAGATGTACAGGCCAAGACCGGTGCCCTTCGCGGCGATCCGGCGCGCCGACCAGTACGGCTCGAAGATGTAGGGCAGGTCGCGAGGCTGGATCCCCGGCCCGGTGTCCTCGACGAGCAGGTGAACCTGATCGCCCTCGGTCCGGCCCTTGATGAAGATCACATCGCCGGCCTTGCAGAACTTGATCGCGTTGCCGATCACGTTGGCGAGCGCCTGGAGCATGCGCGTGCGATCGACGCGCGCGCACGCGCCGGCGAGGTGCATGTCGCGCTCGATGCGGATCGTCCGGTAACGCGCCAGCGCCTCCTGGGCCGCGACGGCTTCGTTGACGAGTCGCGTGATGTCCTCGCGCCGCGTCGTGACCCTGAACCGGCCCACCTGCAGGCTGGCGGTATCGAGGAGGTCGCCGAGCAGCCGCTCCATCTGGCCGGCCGAGCGCTGGACCACGTCGAGGTGCTTGAGCACGCGCGGATCGAGCGTCAGCGAGTCGCGCGCGAGGGTCGTCGCGAGCTCGATCGATGCGAGCGGGCTGCGCATCTCGTGCGACACGATCGCGAGCATCCGATCGCGCGAGTAGATCGCATCCTGCGCATCGGCGTGGAGACGCGCGTTGTCGAGGCACATGCCGGCACGACGCCCGATCTCGACGGCTGTCGCGAGCTCGCGCTCGCCGAAGGCGCCCGCCGTCGTACGCACGAGCGTGAGGGTGCCGAGCGCCCGTCCGCGCGCCGCGAGCGGCACGACGACCACCGAGCCGATGCCGAGCGCCTGCAACATGTCGATGTACTCGCGACTGGCGTGACTCTGCAGGAGGGAGAGGTCGGTGACCTCGCGGACGAGCTGGGGCGAGCCGGTGCGGAGCACGTAGTCGATGCTCGAGGGCCTGCGGGGCTCGGGAGGAAATCGAGTCGACCACTCGCGCACGAGCGCGACCTTCGTCGGGTCGGAATGCGCGGTCGCGACGCGCTCGAGCGTGCCCTCGCGAAGCACGTCGAGGACACACCAGTCGGCGAGCTCGGGGACGACCACCTCGACGAGGTGCGCGAGCGTCGGCGGGCGATCGAGGTCCGCGTTCAGTGCGACGGTCGTGCGCGCGAGCAGGCGCTGTTCGCGCGCGACCTGGTCGAGCGTGTGGAGTGCGCTGGCGCGGGCTCGCGTGACGTGCGCGACCGCGGCGCCCGCAAGCTCGTCGATCGCGCGCATCGCGGCGAGGAGCTCGTGCGCCGCGCAGCGGTCGCCGAACGTCCGCGTGATGCAGTCGCGCAGGAGCGCGAGCTCGCCGACGATCTGCGTCAGGTCGAACCGCTCGACGACGTGGTCGAGCGCCTGCTCGTTCGCGGGGCGGTCGATCGCATCGACCCGGTCGGCGATTCGTTCGAGGAGGCCCGGCAGATGATCGCTCAGCGCGAGGCGCTCGAGCGTCGCCGCACCCGGCAGCGCGCGGGCCTCGGCCTCCCACGGGACGAGGATGCTCTCGCGATGCATGCGGAGCAGGGCGGCGAGCCCCGGAGAGTTGGCGGTCACGTCGGCGTCCGGATCAGAGCGCGCTGCGCGCCTGGATCTGGGGCCGCGCCTGCGCGTCCCAGGATGCGAGGGCCTGGAATCCACCCCGTGCCGCGGTGACGAGCTCCTCGACGCTGTCCTCGTCGATGCCGACCTCGTCGAGCACGCGCCCGTAGTCATGCCAGTGAGCGTTCGCCGTGCCCTCGTAGGCGCGCAGGTAGGCGGTCGGGACCGCGGTACCGAGCGCGCGCTGGAGCCAGCGCAGGAGCGCCTCGAAGTGCAGTGTCGGCCGCTCGAGGACGTACATCCAGCCGAGCGCGTCGATGACGCTCGGAAACGGCGCCACCGAGTACTGCGCGACCGCCGAGATCTCCTGCGCCGTGAAGCCAAACGCGATCAGATCCTGCGCGATGAGGCCGGCGCGAGCCCGCAGGCGAACATCGATCACGTTGCGGACGCCGGGCGTGTACGCGAGCGCGCTCTCGACCGCGCTCTCGAACCCGTAGGTGATGAGGAGTTGCTCGATGTAGTCGCGGCGCCGCACGCGCTGGAGCCGGAGCGCTCCCCACGCTTCGTCTGCCGCGGCGTGGTACTCGCGGGTCTCGAGGTTCAGACGCAGCAGTGCCGTCGAAAGCTGTTCCACCGGCGCGTGAGGGCTGCAACTCTCATGCTCGCCATCGGGATGGCCATTGGCCTACTTATGGTTTTACCTTTGTGGCACCCGCGCTCGGCGAGCCCTGCCGCACGCTCTGTAAACGATCTATATACCTATAACTAAAAGCGACCTGGCCGGGAGTCGCTAGGTCGTTCGGCGGCCGACCAGTGCCTCGACCGCGAGCCGTGCACCCGCCGAGTCCTGATAGATCGCGTGCAGGGGATTCGCGGAGTCGAGCGTCGCGAGGACACGAATGCGTCCCGAGCTGACCGCCTCGTCCGCGAGCTCCGACGGCACGATCGCGATGTGTCCGCCCGCGGCGACCGCCTCGATCAGCAACAGCGCGTCATCGACCTCGCCGGCGATCATCGGCCTCAGGCTGCGCGCCTCGAGGAAGTCCTCGACATCGCGCCGATACGACGTCGTCGGCCGGTAGTTGAGCAGCTTCGTGTCGCGCCAGTCGGCCGCGGGCGTCAGCGAGGTCGCCGCGATCGCGACGAGCTTCGTGCGGCTGATCTCGACGAACGCCAGGCCGCGGCGCGACGCGACCGGTGGCTCACCCTCGCAGAGCACGAGGTCGAGCAGTCCGCCGCGCAGGTCGCGGAGGAGCTCGACGGCATCGCCGGTGCGCACGGACGAGAACGTGTCGGGCAGCTGGAGGAGCGGCAGGATGAAGCCGGTCACCGTCGATCGCGCGACGCCGAGGCTGATGCCGATCCGCATGATGTTCGACGGCTCGCTCGTCGTGCTCATCAGCTGGTTCACGAGGCGCTCCGCGAGCCGGAACATCGGTCGCGTGTGCTCGAACGCGAGCCGGCCGGGCTCCGTCAGCTTCAAACCGGACTGTGTCCGCTCGAACAGCTCGACGCCGAACACGCGCTCGAGCGCGCGGAGCTGCTCGCTCACGGTCGCGGGCGTCACGCCGAGGCGCTGCGCAGCCGCCGCGACCGTTCCTTCGACCGCGGCAACGTGGAAGTAATACAGATGGTTGTAGTTGAGGAGCATCCGGCCGCGGTCGAGTCCCTCGAAGGCGAAGGAGCATAGCGCGAGCCCTCGCGATTCCCGCCGGCTCGCGGACGGAGAAAGCGAGGCGGTCCTGACACACGTGTAGTTGGGTGAGCGCTACAGACTTCGCAGCCACGGTCGCAGCGCCTGCTCGGCGCCGCGCAGGTTGCTCCTGACGACGGCCAGCTCGCGAGCGAAGCGCAGCTCGTACGCCACCTCGAGCGCGCGAACGAGGGCACCGACGTCCTTGAGCGGCGGCGTCACCGACCTCAGGTTGAAGTCGTCACGTCCGTGCGTGAACGGCACGTCGGTCACGCGGATCCACGACGAGCGGCCGCCGTGGCAGAAGAACACGCCCCACTCGACCGAATAGATCTCGAGCCGCAGGCGCGTCGCGACCTCGCGATCGAACGCGAGCGACGGAACCACCTGCTCGGTGCCAAGCGTCACCTCGGCGAACCACGGCGGGCGCACCGGCGGCGTGAGCGCGAGCCCGTTCAGCCAGCCGCGCGCCGCGAGCGTGCCCGCGGTCGTCGTGCTCGTCCCGGCACGCGGCTCGTACAGCGTTCGCGCGATGTGTGACCGTTCGCGATGCACGGGCGCCTACTCCGAGTCCTCGCGGCGGAACACGCGGAACGCGTGTGATGCCGGTGCGAGGTCCTTGCCCGCCGCCCGCAGGCGATGTGTGCGCACGGCGTGCGAGAGCGTGAGGAGCGCGCGGCGCGGTTCGAGCGCGACGAGCAATGCCTCGTACGCGTCGACGGTCTCGTCGATTGCCATCGGTGACTCCGGTGAAGACGGCCGGCCGAACACGCGGCCGGGCTCCCACGCGACCCGTGCAATGGTTATGCAAAGGTCTCGTCGTAGGTTTTCCGAAGTTGGTCCCAGGCAACCGCGCGCGTCGGTCACGCCGAGACCGAAATGCGCGCTCGTCGCACGATCAGGCGACGGACGCGAGCTCGACCTCGGTCGGCTCGCGGCGACCCCAGTGGGTCGGTCCGGCGATCGCCTCGATCTTCGCCTTCAGCTCGCTCGACATGCCGAGCGCGAACGCGACCTCGGCCGCGATGAACAGCGGGCCGATCAGGAGGCCGACGAGGTCATCGAGGAACGCCGGCTTCTTGCCCTCGAACTTGTGGCCGAGGAGCTGGATCGCCCAGCCTCCGATGAACAGCGTGCTCGACGTCGCGGCCCACACCGGCAGCGGCGTCGCCGCGATCGCGGTACCGACCGCGCAGGTCGCGCCGAGCGCCGCGGTCATCACGCGCCCGTAGTCCTTGTCGAGCTTGCGGTAGTACGCGGTGGCGGCCGCGGTGGCGGCGGTCGCGAGGTTGAACGGACCGACGCCTGCGCGGGCGAGGAGCGCCTGCGTGCCGACGACGATCATCGGGATCCCGACGAAGTGGGTCGCGATGTTGCGCTTGTCGCGGTGGTACTCGGCGTAGTTGGACAGCTGCTCTACGAGCGACTTCATGACCCGACCATCTCAGACCTCGGGCCCCGCCGGGTACGAAAAACGTCGCTTCAGGTCGGCCTACCGGCTCACCACTGGCCGACGAT
The DNA here is from genome assembly GCA_023386455.1 of Pseudomonadota bacterium. GTDB lineage: Bacteria > Myxococcota_A > Polyangia > Haliangiales > Haliangiaceae > JABFXX01. The sequence goes on from JAEWJO010000012.1 coordinate 8,918, forward strand.
CGACAGGCCGTTCGGGCTCGGTGCGATCTCGAACGGCAGGCGTTTCGTCAGCTTGGGCACGAGCAGGCCAGCGGCCGCACCGATGAGGCTGCCGGCGATGACGTCGGTCATGTAGTGCTTGTCGGCGGCGATGCGCAGGTAGGCGGTCGTCGCCGCGAGCGGCAGGCCGATGCCCCAGATGTAGGGCTCGATCTTGTAGCCGCGCTCGTGCGCGACCATGCCGGCGCTCGTCACGAGCGAGAACACGAGCGCCGAGTGACCCGACACGAACGACATGTTGGTGTCGCTGCCCTCGGCCGCGCCGCCGTAGTGGGCGAACGGCCGCTCGCGACCGAAGCCGAACTTGAAGCCCTGCACGGCGAGCTGCGTGAGCGCGACCGACTCGACGACCGGCAGGAGATCGTCGAACAGGTTGTCGGCGCCCGCCGCGCTGATCGAGCCGAGCGCGAGCAGACCGATCGACGCGACCGGCACGAGTGCATGCCCGGTGACGTTGGACAGCATGTTCGCGCGATCGGGATTGCTCCACACGAGCGCGTTGCGGACGCTCGCGTCGACGCCGGGCACGCTGCACCACCGGCACTCGGTCGGCGCGAGGTACGGCCGCAGCACGGTGCCGCTCGCGATCGTGAGGCTGGCCGCGCCGAGCGTGAGGCCGAGGTTCTGCATGCGTCGCTTCGAGACGCGCGCGCGATCGAGACTCTTGGTCGCCGAGATCGAGTCGTCGGCAAATGCGGTCGAGGAGGCGAGCGTCGACGTCGCGCATACAGCGATCACGATCGCTCGCGCGAAGCGTCCGACACCCGGACAGCTTGATGACATCGCGCGGTTCTAGCGTCCGTTTCGCGGAAAGCACGTTCGTCGGAAAACACCCTAGAGAGCGCTCGCAGCGAGCGCGTTGCAGAGGCGCGTGGGCGTGTGGTGAACGCAGGATCGAGAGAGCCACCGAGCGCGCCGCCGCGTGATCGAGGTGCGCGATCCGTGGCGGGAGCGCCGCAGCCCGGGAGTTGCACGAACGATCTTCGCGGGCCTGGAATATCGCGGCTCTGCGCCGGAGGCTGAACGCCGCGGCGGGCCGGCCGTCTTCGAGGCTGATGAGTGGCTACGAGGGTTGGCTCCGCGAGTGCGATGTCGACGCGTCCCGATACCGTCACTGGTGGGTGGACATCCGGCTGCACGCGGACTGTGGAACGCAGCTCGACGTCCATGTCGACGCGCGGCGGTGGGGGCTCATGTTCGTGCACTCGGAGCGGTGCTCGGCGATCACGTTCGCCGGCGAGACCGTCGAGTGCGGCCGGGACGACCACGGTCTCTTGCACGCGGCGACCGACCCGAGCCAGCTCGGCAGCCTGCTGTCCGTCCTCGAGGACCGCTACGGCATCGAGTTCCGGCGCCAGGTCCCGGAGATCCGCTCCAACATCCCGTACGCGGCTCCTCGCGTGCGGCAGTGGCTCTCGATCGTCTGACCCGACTCACGGTCGCGCAACGGTCTGTCGCGACAGATGTCATGTCGCCGTGGTGGCGCAGCTGCCCATTGTCGGCAACGCTCCGGCGATGACCTCACGCACCAGCCTCCTGCTCGTCGGGGCCGACCCCGCCGACACGGTGGTGGTCGATCGGCTGCGCGTCGTGGTCGATCTCGTCGTCGTCGCCTCGGTCGACGAGGCGATCGACGCGATGCTGCGCGTCCGCCCGGGCGTCGTCATCCTCCACGGCGCGCTGGGCGCGGCAAAGCCGACCGACCTCGCGCGGAGCCTGCGCAGCCTCGTCACCGAGGACGTGATCGTGCTGCACGTCGGTCCCGTCGCGGGCGCGCCTGGTGCGCGGGCGGGAATCGATGCCGAGCTGGGGCGGCCGCTGCGGGCCGCCGAGGTGCTCGAGGTCCTCGACCGCATCCATCGCGACGGCGGGACCGAGCTGAAGATCACGACGCGGATGCCGCGGCTGCGCTGACAGCCCTTGATCGCGGCGAGCGCCATCGCGACACTGCGCGGATGTACCAGCTCGCGCAGGCAAACGTCGCGTACGCGCTCGCGCCGCACGACGATCCGCGGATGGCCGAGTACATGGCTCGCCTCGACGAGATCAACCAGCTCGCGGACGACAGCCCGGGCTTTGTCTGGCGCTACCTGACCGACTCTCGCGATCCGGCGCAGCGCGAGTTCGAGGATGCGCGCGTGCTGTTCAACATGTCGGTCTGGGAGTCGATCGACGCGCTGCACGCGTACACGTACCGGACCGGGCACGCCGAGGTGTATGCGGGGCGCAAGCGCTGGTTCGTCGACATGAAGGCCGTCGTCGGCGGTCACGCGCTCGCGATGTGGTGGATCCCGGCGGGCGCGCGTCCGACCGTCGCCGACGCCAGGCAGCGGCTGACCGCGATCGTCGCGAACGGGCCGAGCGAGCGGGCGTTCACGTTCAAGCAGCGATTCGCGCCGCCGGCCTAGTCGTCGTCGGTGATCCGCGTCAGCACCGGGCGGACGTCCGCGAGCGACGGGGCGAACAGCGCGAGCTGGTCGGGATCCGCGAACACGGCGGCATGGTCGTTGGGCGCGAACGCGCGCACGAGGCGCTGCGCGAAGTTGTCGCGCAGGATGCGCACGCAATGCTCGACGTCGTAGTCGCGCGGATCGTCATCGCCGTGCTCGTCGATGATGCGGCCGCCGCCGCGGACCGTGCGGTAGACGTGCACGTGCTCGCCGACCTCCCACGTCGCACGGCCGGCCGCGAGCAGTGCCTCGTACGCGAGCTCCTGGCGCGCGGTGCGCGTGGCGAGGTATTGCGCCGGCGACTTGGCGAGGCGCACGCGAGATGCGACGTCGCGCGTCGCGATCGTCCGCCGGCGCAGTGCGATCACGGTGTCGAGGTATGCGGCGCGGACGCCGGGGACGTCGTTCGCGAACAGCCGCGCGATCGCGGTGCGCAGGAACGTCTCGCCGAACCGCTCGGCCCGACTCGACCGGAACGCGACGCCGCGAAGCACGAGCGTGCCGTCGTAGGACTGCAGCGCGTAGTTCTTCGGCTCGTGCGACAGCATCGCGGCGTAGCGACCCTCGAGCTCGAGCTGGACGAGCTTCGGGAGGAGGGCGGCGACCTCGGCGACGGTGCGCCGCTCGTCGTCGACGGTCCACGACGGGGGCACCGCGAAGTACACGCCGTCGGTGTCGGCCTCGAGCAGCGTCACGCCGCGCCGCGCGAGCTCGCGACACATGAGCGCGAGCGTCTCGCGGCCCCGTCTCGTCACCTCGTTCGCGGCGTGGATGTCGGAGAACCGGGTCAGGCCGCCGGCGCCGAGATAGCCGTACGCCGAGTTGACGACGAGCTTCATCGCCGCCGACGTCGCCTCGTGCGCGAAGCGCTCGGCCGAGCCGGCCGGCAACGCCTTCGCGGCGGCCTTCGCGGCGAGCCGCTCGTCGACCAGCCGGTCGATCAGCGCGAGCATCACGCCGAGCCGGTCGCGCGACGGCCCGATCTTGTACTCGCGCATCAGCGACGGATACAGGCTCGCGACGTCGGCCTTGACCACGCGCTGCGCGACACCGGCCGCGAACAGGTGGAGCGCGGCGCCGGAGTGCTCGGTGCCGTCACCCTTGACGTGCGCGGGCAGCGCCTGGCCGGCGCGCAGGTACGCGCGGACGAGCAGTGGATCGACGATGCCGGTCGCGGGGCCGGCGTCGGCGAGGCGCTCGTAGCGACGAGGCGCGATCCGCGCGAGCGCGAACGTCGCGCCGCTCATCAGTCGCGCGAGGCCGGCGACCTCCTCGACGTCGGCGCGCGCGTAGCGCCGGACGCGCTCGGGATCCTGCGCGTAGATGTCGTGGATGCGATCGCGTCGCACGATCTCGCGATCGGGTCCGGACAGCCCGAAGTGGCGCGCGACCGCCTTCAGACCATGACCGGGCAGATCGCGGCTCGCGAAGTCGTGGCGCAGCACCTGATCGAGCGTGTCGATCAGCTCGCGTCCCGGCGCCACGAAGCGGATGTGCCGGCTCGTGCCGTCCTTCACGGCGCCCCGGCGCGCACCGCGCTGGCGCAGGCCGGGTGGACCGATGCGACCGAGCGCGAGCGGCACGCCGCAGCGCTTCGCGCGCCGGTCGAGGAACGGCAGGTCGAAGCCGTGCAGGTTGTGGTTCTCGATCACGTCCGGATCGAGTGCCTGGACTCTCGCGACGAGCGCACCGATCAGCGCGGCCTCGTCGGCATCCTCGAGCGTCTCGACCGAGCCGTCGGGGGCGCGCAGTGCGATCAGGAAGATCCGATCGCGCTCGGGATCGAGCCCGGTCGTCTCGAGATCGATCTGCGCGCGGTGGAGCGCGTCGAACGGCAGGTCGCGGAAGTACGTGCGCCCCGACGCGACGAGGTACTGCTCCTCGGGCGCGAGCACGAGCGCCGAGCCCTCGAGGTCGCGGAGGTGACCGAGCGGATGACCGCGCCAGCGTGTGGCCGCCTTCAGGACCGCAGCGGAGAGCGTCGACATGTCGTCGGCGCGCACGACGAACCGCAGCTCGCCGTCACCCGCGAGCTCGCGCGTCGTCACGCGCGCGTCGAGACCATCGATACGATCGAGGAGGATCCACGGCCGGAACGTCTGCTGCTCGTGCAGGAGCTCGCCCGCGACGCGGCGCCAGATGTGCACGCGACCGTCGCCCTCGGCCCACACCGAGACGATGCCGGGAGTCGGATCCCAGCCCCAGAGCCAGTCGGCGTGATCCACCGCCTCGCAGGCTACTCGATGGCGGCGGTGTCACCAACCGCGCACCGGGATCGCACGTGCTACGGCGCGGGATGCGCGGCGAGCCACGCGCGCGCCTTGCCGAGCAGCTCGGCGTTCGGCTTCGGCTGCGCCTCGACGAGCTCGATCGCGCCCTTCACCTCGGCGATGGCCTCGCGCTTCTGCGCCTTCAGCCACAGCGCGTCGGCGACGGTGAGGCGCGCGTCTGCCGCGGCGGTCAGCTGCTTGGTCGCGACGAACCCGTCGCGCGCGGCGCGCGAATCGGCGAGCGCCGCATCGGCCCGGTGGAGTGCGAGCTGCGCCGTCGCGCGGATCTGCAGCATGTTGAACCTCACCGGCAGCGGCGGCGCACCCGGCTTCGTGATGATGGCGAGCGCGCGCTCGATCAGCGTCAGTGCCTCGCGCGGCTGGCGGCGCTCGTTGGCGTTCGACGCGAGATCGCCGAGCACGCGGGCGACCTGCTGGTGATCGGGGCCGAGCGTCTTCTCGCGGATCGCGAGCGCGCGCGTCCCGTACGCGTGCGCCTTGTCGTGGTCGCCGGCGAGATCGGCGGCGGCGAGCATGACGCCGAGCACCGACGCGACATCGTCGCTGTCCTTGCCGTGCTCCGTCTCGGCGCTGGCGAGCGCACGCTGGAGCGTCGCGAGCGATTCCTTCGTGCGGTTCGCGTTCATGTACGCCAGGCCGACGTCGAGCAGCACCGTGCTCATCTGGTGCTTGTTGTCCTCGGCGTGCTTCTCGAAGATCGCGAGCGCCTTCAGCTGCGCCTCGAGCGCCTCGTCGTGGCGTTCGAGCTCGCCGAGCACGAGCCCGATGCTGACGAGGTCCTTCGCGATGTGCGCGCTGTCCGGTGGATACGCCTTCTCGCTGATCGCCTCGGACTTGCGGAACTCCTCGAGCGCCTTCTCCGGATCGCCCATCGTGTCGTGGAGGATGCCGAGGCCGTGATAGCCGTACGCGACCGATGGATGCTGCGGGCCGAGCGTCTCGACGCGGATCGCGAGCGCCTTGTCGAACATCGCCTTCGCGTCGTCGAACTTCTCCGCCCACGTCAGCGCGGTGCCCGCGTTGTTGAGCGCGTTCGCGACGTCGGCGATCTTGCCGCGGCCGGCCTTCTCGAGCTCCGCCGCGCCCGCCTGGAAGTGCCTGGCCGCGCCGAGGTAGTCGTCGCGGCCGAGGTCGTCGAGCCCACGCGAGTTCTCGAGGTGCCCGCGCAGCGCGGGATCGTCGCCGGCGCGCACGACCGCCGCCGCGGCCGCCTGCTCGAGGCCCTTCGCCTCGTCGTGCTTCCCCATGCGATAGC
>JAEWJO010000029.1 GCA_023386455.1 Pseudomonadota bacterium
CCCGAAAGGATGTAGTCGCACATCTGCTGCGTCAGCGCCTTGTCCATGAACCGCACGACCGGCACGTCGGTCGGCCGGCGGACTCGAGCTTCGGGCGGCGGCGAGGTGCGACGAGCAGGCCGCTCGAAGGCCGTCGGCGCCGGCGGGAACGTGTTGCTCGGGGCCGGTGCGTTCGGGCCCGGGACCGTCGGCCCACTCTCGTCGTCGCGCAGCGGCCGGTGGAGCGTCGACGCGATCGCGGTCACATCGATCGCGGTCGCGCTGCCGTCACCCGGGCCGGTCGAGCCGACCGGGCCGATCGCGGTCGGTCCGCTCTCGTCGTCGCGCTCTGCCGCCACGGCGCCGGTATACCATGCGTGCGTTGCGCGACCTGGTGGACGAGCTGCTCCACGCGAAGGTGAAGACCCAGCTCTTCGGCGGGGATCACGCGCCCACGCTCGGCCGGCTCTCGATCCTCGAGCGGCTCGGGGCGGGCGCGATGGGCACCGTGTTCGCCGCCCACGACCCGCGCCTCGAGCGAGAGGTCGCGGTGAAGGTCCTGCGCAGCGGTGCAGCTGCCTCCCGCGTGCTCGCGGAGGCACGCGCGCTCGCGAAGCTGCAGCATCCCAACGTCGTCACGATCTACGACGCCGACGAGCTCGACGGCCTCGTCTACATCGTCATGGAGCTCGCGCCGGGTGTGCCGCTGCGCACCTGGGCCAGCGGACGGCACGCGTGGCGCGACGTCGTGCGCGTGATGCGCGAGGCCGGAGCCGGCATCGCCGCGGCGCACGCGGCAGGCCTGGTTCATCGCGACATCAAGCCCGACAACATCCTCGTCGGCGGCGATCGCGCGCGCGTCGTCGATTTCGGGCTCGCGTACGCGCACGCCGAGGACGACAGTGCGAGCGCCGGCACGCCGTTCTACATGGCCCCCGAGGTGCTCGCCGGCGGCGCGGCAACCGCGGCGAGCGATCAGTTCAGCTTCGCGGTGACGCTCCACGAGGCGCTCCACGGCAATCGTCCGCACGGCGCGATGTCGAGCGCGGTCGCCGACACCGCGCTGCAGGTCGCCGGGGCGCGATCCACCGTCCAGCGTCCCGACGGCCCGCTGTCCCGCCACGAGCTCGTTCGCGAGCTCCGCGAGGCCGCCGCGAACGCCGCGAGCACGCCGCGACCCACCGGCAGTGACGTGCCCGTGTGGCTCCACGCGGTGATCACGCGCGGACTCGCCGCGGACCCGGCGCAGCGATTCCCGTCGATGACGGCGCTGCTCGACGCTCTCGATCGCGAGCGCAGGAGTCGTCGCACGAAGATCATCGCGGCGATCGCGGCGATCGGCCTTGTCGCCGGCGCGGGCATCGGCGTCGCGGTCTATCGCCGCGCGACCGACGACCCGTGCAGCGGCGGCGCCGCGCAGATCGCAGCGGCGTGGCCCGCCGAGACGCGAACGCGCGTGCAGCAGGCGCTCGCCGCCGCACCATGGGCGCAGCAGACGCTGATCGCGCTCGATGGCAAGGCGGCGCTGTGGCGCGACACGCACCGGCGCGTGTGCGAGGCGACGCGGGTGCGCGGCGACCAGTCCGACACGCTGCTCGACCTGCGCATGCGCTGTCTCGTCCGTGCGCGCGAGCGGTTCGAGCTGCTCGTCGGCGAGCTCGCGGCGACGACGGATGCCTGGACGAGGGCCGCGGCCCCAGGTGCCGTCGGCGAGCTGGCGATCGAGAGCTGCGAGTCACTGACCTCGCCGGGCGAGCTGGCGCTGCCGACCGATCCGGGACAGCGCGCGCAGGTCGAGTCCGTCGAGCGCGGGCTCGATCGAGCGACCGTCCAGTTCTCGCTCGGCCGCTACGATGCCGCGAAGACGCAGACCGCAGCGCTCGAGCGGGCGGTCGGCAAGCTCGCGGTGCCGCGGATCAAGGCGAGCTGGCTCGCGCTCGCCGCGTCGATCGAGGCGCGCACGGGCGATCCGGAAACGGCGCGCACCCAGCTCGACGAGGCCCAGCTCGCCGCCGCCGCCGCGGACGCACCCGAGCTCGAGCTCGACGTGTGGTCGCGCCGCCTGCGCAACGAGCTGTTCGCCGGCGACCGCGCGAAGGTGCTCGAGTGGGCGACGTTCGCGAAGGCAGCGGCGAAGCGCGTCGGCCGCGACGGCGCGGAGATCGACGGCATCGTCGGCGAGGCACTGCGCGGCGCCGGGAAGTACGCCGCGGCGCGCGCATCACTCGAGCTCGCGCTCTCGAGCAAGGACCCGATGCGCCCCGAGCAGCGCGCGATCCTCGAGATGAATCTCGGGTCCGTGCAGCTCGCGATCGGCGACTCGACCGCAGCGCTCGCGACGTTCCAGGCCGCGCGCGATCGCGTGCTGTCGGCGTTCGGCGACCATCACCCCGATCTGGCGATCTACAACGACAAGCTCGCGGCCGCGCACCGCGCACGCGGCGAGCTTCGCGCGGCGAAGGCGCTCCACGACCGGAGCCTCGAGCTGCGGACCGCGGCGTTTGGCCCCGACGATCGCGCGGTCGCGACGAGCCTGCTCTATCGCGCACAGACCGAGCTCGAGGCCGGCGACCTCACCGGCGCCGACAAGGACGCGACGCGCGCGAGGGCGATCCGCGAGAAGGTCTACGGCGAGAAGAGCGCCCGCCTCGGCGAGATCCACGAGACGATCGCGGACCTCGCGCTCGCGCGTGGCCTGCCCGAGCTCGCGCAGCAGCACTACACGCAGGCGCAGGCGCGCGACGGCCACCTCGATCTCGCCGCGCGCCGTGCGATGGCCGGCGCGGACG
>JAEWJO010000166.1 GCA_023386455.1 Pseudomonadota bacterium
CCTTCGGCCGCTTCGCCGCTGGCCGGCGCGGCACCGGCTTCGGCGCGCTCTCCTTCGGCGTCACGGCGGCGCCACGTGCCGCCCGCGAGCGCCTGCGCGTCGCGCGGAGCTGGTGCTTCTTGCTCGCGCGGGTCAGCGTCGTGCCGATCGCGTGAACAGCCTCGGCGAATGCGAGCGGCTCGGACGTCGCGCGCTTCGCGACGAGGATCGAGGGCAGGCCCGACAGCACGAGCTTGATCCGGCAGATCGTGTCGACGCCGCCCTTCGGTCCGTTGGCGTCCTCGAACCGGACCGTGGCGCGCTCGACGAACGTCATCGAACCGAGGCGACGCGCGAGCTGGGTGCGCACGCGCTTCTCGAAACCGGCGCCGAGCTTGGTGTGAGAGCGAATGGAGATCGGGACGTTGACCGGTGTGTTCGTGAACATGCTGATGATCTACTCCTTCCTGGTGATGGTGCTCGTTGCAGTCACTCCGAGAGAATCGAGCGGGTCGCGAGCTGCGCCTGTTCCCAGCCGCGCCACGCCGCGTAGACGCGGTCGTCGAACGGATAGTCCCAGCAGCCTTCGCGGTGGACGAGGCGGCCGCCGAATCCCGTCTTGAACCGGTGCACGCCGGAGAGCGGATGGTCCTCGCCATGTCGAGGCGCCGCTCCGAGCATGTCGTAGTCGACGCAACCGTACGCCTTCGCCGTACGCATCGCCGCCCACTGCAGCGCCGAGGAGCCCATGAGGTGGCGGTGCTCGGTGCTCGACGCGCCGTACAGGTACGTCGCGCGCGAGGGCGCGAGCGCGAGCAGCATGCCGGCGAGCAGGTGCCAGCGATGCTTCGCGAGGAGCAGCCGCGTCTGCACGGGCGACGCAGATCCTTCGCCGCGCTCCTCGAGCATCACGCGGAAGTGCTCGATCGGCAGCGGCGTCAGCTGGTTCCGCGCCATCGTCGCGAGATAGAGCTCGTACCACGCAGGTAGATCGGCAACGGTCCCCTCGGTGACGAGGACGCCTCGCCGCTCCGCGAGCCGGACGTTGTAACGGGTCTTGTGGTGCATGCGTGCCAGCAGCGTCTCCTCGGGCGCCGTGAGGTCGACGACGACGGTGTCCGGCGGCAGCAGGTCGCGCGGCGCCTTCCACAGGTTTCGTTCCTCGGTGTTGATGTTCATGCGGATCTCTCTCGCGCCTGCCGACGGCGGGCCGGTCCACGTTCCCTCGCTCGTGAAGTCGCCGACCTCGCGCGCGTGAAGCGAGGTCCACGGCAGATCCCAGCGCACGAACGCGCAGCGAGCTCCGAGCAGCGGACGCAGCTGGCGCGAGAGCTGTTCGAGGAACGCGCCGACTCGCTCGGCGTCGGGCGTCAGCTCGGGACCGAACGGGACATACGCAGAGTCGACGTCCTCCGAGAGCGGAGTCCGGATGACGAGGAAGTCGCCGACCGCGATCGGTTCGGCCGTCGCACGCGGCCGAGCTGCGAGATCGTACGCCTCGGCGGCATGACCGATCCGGCGGTTCACTCGCCCCCAGAACGCGGTCTGGTGGACGATCCCCGTCGGAATCAACTGATCGGTCTGCTTGGGAACGACGTCGAGCGCGAGCATGACAACTCCAAATGCAAAACGACCGGCGCGGTGATACCGGGCCGGTCGGGGTGGGGGGCGAGCGCGTGCGCTCAGCCTTGGAAGGTCACCACGTCGGGTGGCGTCGGGCGCAGGAGCGCACGACGCATATCAGACGTGAGGAGGCACATGCGGTCAGAGTAGGCCGCAAATCGCGAAAGTCAACCTCGCCCCCGAGGGGCGCTACGGGCCGACGTGTGCCGCGGTGCCGGCGACGACGTTTCCGATCCACGTCGTCAGCGGGACGCTGCCGATATTCGTCGAATAGAAGCTCGCCGAGCGCAGGATCGTGTGGCTGCTGCCGGTGATGTAGTACGTGCCGAAGCTGGGACCGTCGGTCATCGCCTTCGCGCGGAAGTCCTCGAGGCCCTTCTGGTAGACCGTCTGCGTGACCGCGGTCGGGATGTCCTTGCACATGTTGTAGCCGCCCGACCAGCCGTAGCCGCCGAACGTGCGGATCGTCTGATCGCCGGTGCTCGAGAACAGACCGCCGTGCATCGCCGGGAACTCGCTCCACGTGTGATCGAACGCGTCCGAGATGAAGTCGCTGGTGTCGGTGCATGCGTCACCGCACTCCTCGATCAGCGTCTTGTCGAGGCCCCACGTCGTGCGCCACAGCGTCTGCAGGCACGGCGGGAACACGTCGCTCGACATCGGCGGACCCGAGTCGTCGATCAGCGCGACGGGGACCTCGCCAAACGCGCGCTGCGTCTGGGCATAGTTGACCGCGGCGCCGAACCCGCCCGCACTCGAGCCCGAGAGCAACACCTGGTCGAGCTCGAAGCTCGGCACCCAGCGCTCGAGGAACGCGGTGATGTTCGAGTAGCCCTGGAACTGGCGCATCTTGTTGCCGACCATCGTCTCGGCCTGACCCGCGTACACGTCACCCGAGCAGTACGGCACGTACACCCAGCTCCAGTCGCGCACCGGGTTCGCCTGGTTCGACCGATCGAAGACGCCGCCGTCCGTCGGCTGGTTCGGGCTCCGCGTGAACAGGCTCTCGCAGAACTGGTTGAAGCACGCGCCGCCGCCCTCGAGGTAGACGAACAGCTTCGTCGACGCCGGATTGAAGTTGACGCTGAACCCGGCGGGCGAGCCATCGAGGCACTTCGTGCCCGGGATCTCGAAGTACTGCCAGGTCATCGGACTTGGCTGGATCGTCTCGACGCTCGTGCAGTCGGGGCGGCAGCCGTCGAACCGGTCGTCGTTGCCGTCGTCGCACTGCTCTCCCGGATCGGGCGCGGCATTGCCACAGCTCGCGGGGATATCCCCGCCATCATCGCCGCTTCCCGGACCGGACGAGCACGCGGCCGTCGCCGCGACCAAGATGCAGAACACGCTACGCATCAGGACCTCCCGGCGCGTACACTGCCGCCGCGGTACCCCGCCGTCTTGACCCGGCGGCCCACGAGATTGACCCGAGGTCCTGCTCTGTATGGACGGTGCGCTCACCTACAGCACGAGCTTCTGCCGCATCCTGACCGACTACCTCGTCGCGCACGGCTACCCGACCGATCGCGTGGTCGCGGCGATGGGGATCGACGATCAGGCGCTCGCGGATCGCGACCGGCGCATCGCGCGCCGCGCGTGGCTCGACGCGTTCGTCGTCGCGGTCGAGGTCACCGGCGATCCCGACCTCGGCCTCCGGGTCGGCGAGAGCATCCGGCCCGCGCACCTCGGCGTCCTCGGCTACATCCTCATGAGCTGCGAGACGATGAAGCAGGCCGCCCAGCTCGATCAGCGCTGGCACTCGCTGATCGCCGACAACGAGCGCCTCGAGTACGTGCGCGACGGCGAGCTCAGCAGGCGCACCCTGTTTCTCCCCGACGGCGAGCCCCCGCCACCCGCCTGTGCCGCGGCGTGCGCGGCGGCCGCGAGCGTCGGCTTCGTGCGCTGGCTCGCGGGAGCCGACGACGGTCTCCGCCGGGTCGCGCTTCCCTATCCGGAGCCGCCGTCGCGCGCGGCGCACGATCAGCTGTTCCGCTGCGAGCTCGTGTTCGACGCGGAGCACATCACGATCTGGCGAGACCCCTCCGTGCTCCGCAAGCCGCTCGCCCAGGCCGACCCGGCGCTGCGCACGCGCATGGAGGAGCGTGCCGCGAGCCTCGCCGCCGAGCGCAGCGCGGTCGACGTGCTCGTCGCGCGCGTGCGCGATCACGTCGCGCAGAACATCCGCGATGCGGTGCCGTCGCTCGAGGCCGCCGCCGGCGCGCTCGACCTCTCGCCCGGCGCGCTGCAACGCCGCCTCGCCGAGCGCGGCATCAGCTACACCAAGATCGTCGACGATACACGCCGCCACCTCGCACTCGGCTACATCGCCGATCCAGCGCTGAGCCTCGTCGACGTCGCCTACCTGTGCGGGTTCTCCGAGCAGAGCGCGTTCAACCGCGCGTTCAAGCGATGGACCGGCGTCCCGCCGGGAGAGTATCGGCGCCACTGATCGAGTGCGATGGCGCACACGCGCCGCGTGATCCGGACTGCCGACGTGATCGGCGGTGATAGGTTACGGATCGACGCATGAAGCGACTCGCGTGGCTCGTCGTTGCAGCCTGTGGAGACCCGGCGCCGGTCACGCCCGACGCGCCCGCTGAGGAGACCGTCACCGTCACGCTCCAGGCGCATCTGAAGGGCCCGTCGATCACCAGCGATGCGCGCGTCGGCGTCGATGCCGCGCTGTCCGCCGACGGAGCGACGCTCGCGCTGCTCGGCCGGGACGGCCTCGGCGTGCACATCTATACGCGCACGGGACAGACCTGGACCGAAGAGCCGCCGGTCGCACCCGCCGACCCCGCGCTCGGCTACGCGTCCGCGCTCGCCCTCTCGGCCGATGGCTCGACACTCGCGGTCGGAGCCGAGGATGCCGGCGGTGGTCTCGTCTACGTGTTCTCGCGCAGCGGCACGACGTGGAGCGAGACCGCGCAGCTGCGAGGCTCGGTGTCGTCGATCTCCGACTTCTTCGGCAGCGTGCTCGCGCTCTCGCACGACGGCTCGATCCTCGCGGTGGGCGCGCCCGGCTACGGCGATGCGCAGCAGCAGACGTTCAAGGGTGCGGTGTTCGTGTTCCGCCGGACCGGGACGACCTGGACCCAGGCGCCGTTCCTCGAGGGCGCGCGCGACACCGAGTACTTCGGCCAGGCACTCGCGCTCGACGCGAGCGGCGATCTGCTCGCGGTGAGCACGCCGTGCTCGGCAGCGCCGGGAGCGGTGAACATGTTCGGCCGCGCCGGCGATGCGTGGCAGCCGCAGGCCTCGATCACGGTGACGGAGGGTCTCCTCTGCGACTTCGCGGAGAGCATCGCGCTGACGCCCGACGGCAACACGCTCGTCGCAGGCGCATCGCAGCCGCTGCCGCCGATGGGCACCGAGCATCGGCCCGGTGAGGCGTGGGTGTTCGCGCGGACCGGCTCGAGCTGGACCGAGCGGGCGGCGCTTCATGCCTCGAACCCCGGACCGTCCGCACGCTTTGGCTTCCACGTCGCGTCGTCGGCGGACGGCACGTTCGTCGTCGTCGGTGCGATCGGTGCGGGCAGCGGCTACGTGCTGCACGAGCACGACGGCGCCTGGACCGAGGTCGCGATGCTTGCCCCCGAGCCCGGCGACCTGCCGAGCCTGTTCGGTTACCGCGTGCTCGCCAGCGAGGACGCGCGGACGCTGGTGGTCACCGCGCCCGGCGAGGGCGACGGGTACCGCGGCGGCGCATACGTGTTCAGCACGTCGCGTTGACGGGCCGGCCTCCTGCCGATGCGTGAAGCGGGGGTGCGTCGACCGCGCGCCAGCTGCGGTGGCCTGACGACCGGTCCGTGCCGACGGGAGCCTGCTGATCCCGGGACCGGCAGTGCGGTGCTAGACCCGAGCATGAGCACGCAGCCTCGCGTCCTGCTCCAGACGACCATCGCGTTCGATGCGGACGACTGGCACATCGGACGGTTCTCGATGCTCGCGACAGAGATCGCGCGCTGGGCCAACGTCACCGCGCGCAACCACGAACCCTACGGGAGCGGCGACGATCCGGTCCTCGCGAGCCTCGACCGCGAGCAGTTCGACGAGCTCTGGATCCTCGCGGTCGATGGCGGTCAGGCGATGACGGTCCGCGAGATCGCGGCGATCAATCGCTTCCTCCGCGACGGTGGCGGCGTGCTGACGGCGCGCGACCACTGCAACATGGGCCTGTGGCTGCGGGCGATCGAGGGTGTCGGGGCCGCGAACTACTTCCACGATCCGTCGTGCTGGGATCCGGATCCATCGCGGCGCGCTCGCGACGATGCCGAGACCTCGACGATCGACTGGCCGAACTATCACTCGGGGCGAAACGGCGAGGTCGAGCCGATCGCGATCGTCGAGCCGGTGCACGAGCTACTTCGCAACCCGCGCGCCGCGAGCGGTCACATCGAGCGTCTGCCGGCGCACCCGCACGAGGGCGACGTCGGCGTTCCCGCGAACGAGCCGCGCGCCCGCAGCATCGCGCGACGTCGCAGCAGCGTGACCGGCCTGGAGTTCGACCTCGCCGTCGCGTTCGAGCGAACGGAACACGCGCCGGGGCGCGCGATCGCCGAGTCGAGCTTCCATCACTTCGCCGACTACAACTGGGACACCTCTCGCGGAGCACCGAGCTTCGTGACGGAGCCGGCGAGCGATGCGACGCGCCGCGATCCACACCTGCTCGACGACGCGCGGCTCTACATCGAAAATTGCGTCGCCTGGCTCGCGCCGGCGTGACCGCTCGTTTCAGTCGTTACGGGCGGGCGAGCGGTAGAACAGAGTGAGCGCGATACAGTGAAACGAGGCATCGCTCGACTGGGTAACGATGATCTCGGTCAACTCGTTGCGCGGATTTTCGGCGATCCACGCGGTCACCTTGTCACCGAGCAGCTGGCGGTCGTTGAACAGCGTTGCCGAGAACACCTTGATTCCGTTGAATTGCATGTCGGGCCGCAGAACGACACGCGCCGGACGGTTCGGGAGCATGCCCCAGCAATAGCAGGTCGTATCGGTTAGGCGATGCGGTGCTTTTTCACTCGACAGCCGCCTCAATACGGGTCACACATGTGGCTCGATTCTGTTCGAGCGATTAAGGACCAGCTCGGTCCTTCGAACGGAGTCACACTGCTACGAGGAAGTGCGACGATGTCTGAGGGTACGATCAAGCGTTTGACCGACAAGGGTTTTGGATTCATCGCGACCGGTTCGGGACCGGACATGTTCTTTCACATGTCCGCTGTCGAAGGTGTCCGGTTCGAGGATCTCCGCGAGGGACAGAAGGTCTCGTTCAATGAAGGCCGTGGTCCGAAGGGCCCGCGCGCAGAGAACGTCCGCGTCATCTAACTAACATCCAAATTCAAACCAAGGAGCCCGCAACGTGCGGGCTCTTTGTCATTTCGGAGACCATCCCGGAACAAGCGTAGCGATCCGCACGCGCGCGCCTGCAGCGTCCGGACCGAGCGCAGCGTGAGGAGGATGGTCGGTCCTCGGGGCCGCTCCACGGTTGTGGAGAGCTCGGAGGTGCCCATGATCCAGCAGCGTTCGATCTTGATCGCGTATCTCTGTCTGATGGCTCCTGGTTGCGAGAGCGACGACACGATAGATGTGCCCGAGGACGAGGACGTCGGTGGAACGATCCCGCTCGACCTCGGCACCGGAGAGGACTCGTTCTGGATCGACACCGACGGCGTCGATCCGGAGGTCGCGGGCTGTCACATCGAGTTCCGGGACAGCACCTGCTCCAGCGTCGCCGTGTTCGCGCGCAACTTCGGCGAGTTCTGCCAGGAGGATGGAACCCTCGTCGAGTCGAACCCGGCCGCCGATCTGTGTCACGAGCACGACGACGACATCGGCCACCCGTACGTCGTCGACTGCGTCGCGTGGTGCACGGATACGTTGACGCTCCCGAACGGAGCGAGACGAGGTACCGCCGCGGCCACCGGAGCATGCGAGGTCGTGCTCGACGTGCCGTGCGATCTCGGAGCCGTCGAGTCGGCCCGATGCGTCTGCCGGTAGGAGCCCGTTACTGCGCTACCGCCGTGCCGGCGGCGGTTCGCTCACGACGATCGGCGCGAAGGCCGATGGCTGAACGTGCAACTCGGTCGCGACCGGAAACTCCGAGGGTCGGAGCCGAGCCAGCTCGTGCTCGCACGCGCGCGACGACTCGTCGAACCACGAGAGCTGCGTCGACTTCGCGAGGCAGACCCCGAACGCCTCGGCGGCGGCCGCCTCGATCGGCGCCGCGATGTCGCGGAGCGTGCTGCAGTACGCTGCGCGCCTCTCCGCGGCGGCGGTGCCCTTCTGCATGTCACGCGGCATCACACCGGTCACGAGCGTGCTCGCGAAGGTCTGCGTGACGAGGCCCATCCGAGCGGCCGCGGTGATCGAGCCAGCAGCGTCCTTGGTCGCGAGGACCGCCTCGTACTTGCGCCTGACACCTTCGCCGTCCTTCTTCTTCTGCTCGAGCCACTGCGTGAAGCGCTTCAGACTCGCGGTCCGCGCTGCATTGTTCGCGGGATCGAAGTCGAGGTCGCGCGGGAGAGCGAGTGCGAAGTAGGGCTCGAGCTCGGCATCGGCGGCGGCGAGCTTGGCCTGTGCATAGAAGTAGCGCGCCGATGCATCGTCGGTCGCCTGCGTCCGCTCGAACTCCTTCGCCGCCGCGGCAAATGCGGCGAGTGCCTCCTTGGCCTTGCGACCGTCACGCGTGGTCGGCGTGACCGTGCGCGTGACGCCGGTGCCGCACGTGGTCGCGCGCTCGTTCGTCTCGATGCAGAGGCCGTCGAGCATGCGGTGCGGGCAGCTCTGCTTCCACAGTTGCTGCCCGATCTTCGCGTTCGCGATCACGACGCGGCCAGGATCTCCCCTGGAACCGTACATCCGGATGTACTCGCGCAGGTGTTTGATCACCTTGTCCGGATCGGCATCGGCCTCGTAGACCGAAGTGAGGCCCCACATCGCGTCGGCGGCGTACTGCGGCCGCTTGGCCCCGAACAGCTTGACGAAGTACCTGGTGTCCGCGATCACCTTGTCGTGATCGCCGATCGCTTTGCGGAAGTAGATCGCGTCGCTCAGTGCGGCGAAGGCGTCCTTCTCGCCCGCGTACCTCGTGCCGTACTCCTCGAGCCTCTCGGCCGCCTTGTCGTACATCGCGACGTCGGCGTACATCCGCGCGAGACGCGCGAGTGCACGCGGCGCGGTCGCACTGTTCGGATACTGGCGTCGCAGCAGCGTGAACGACTGGATGGCGGCACCGATCGCGCGACTCTTCTCGAAGGCGACGCCGGCGTTGTAGAGCAGCTCGTCCCCGCCGGGCGCTTCCGGGTCGGCGTTGTAGAGCTGCATGTACGCGGTGCCCACCTCGGCAAAGGGGTCGGGCGCCTCGCTGGTCTGTGCGTCGCGTTCGAGCTGCTCGACGCGCTTGCGGTCGGCGGCGGTGGGGTCGGCGAGCGCCGTCGCGGTCAGCGCGCAGAGAACGAGCGCGGTCTTCATCGACGGAATGACACCACCGTTCGCCCGGCGGTTCCCGACGTCTAGCCCCGATCGCAGATAGCCGTGTCATGCGAGCCAAATTGGCCCGGGAGAAGCGTTCTTGTCGCCAACGAGTCTCTCTATTGCACTCCAGGCTGCAGAAGTTGGACGGCGCGGCTGTTCGGGCTGGAGGAATCGTCGTATGCGCGAGAGACTCGAGCCGTGAGGCACTGGCTCGTCGTCATTCTGCTCGCGCTGCACGTCGGGCATGCGCATGCAGATGAGGTTGAACGGATTCGCACCCACCTACGAGCAGCGCGTCAGCTGCTGGATGCTCGCGACACCTCCACGCTCACACCTCGCCAGCGCGAGAACCGCGCCGCTGCGATCGTGGTGCTCGACCACTACATCGAACGAGGCGTATTTCCGAGACGGACCTCTGACAACCATGGTCGACTGCGTCCGCGCTTCATCGACGATCGTGGGGTCCACTGCGCCGTTGGTGAAATGATCGCGAAGACTGGCTCGCCCGAGCTCGCGCTGCTGATCAACGCGAACCACGAGTACGCGTTCGTCCGCGAAATCAAGATGCCAGAGCTGATGACGTGGGCCGACGACCACGGTTTGACGGTCAACGAGCTGGCTGCGATTCAACCTGCGTATGCGAAGCCAGACCGTGCACTTCACGACGTCGACGAACTGACGCTTCGCTGCATGGGCGAAGAGGCGCTTCCCGCTCAGGTAACGCTGATGCCAACGCACGAGGGCGGCACGACGCGCTTCTCGACGGACGCGACGGACGAGTTCTCCCGTTGCTTCGCCGCTGGTGCCGACAAGCTCGTCAAGCCTCGGCGCTTTGCGCCGCGGATGACCTTTCACATACCGAGCCTGAATGACCTGGTTCAATCGCGGCTCGTGCCCGCCGAGTGCGCCCCACGGATCGGGGCATTTCCGCGAGAAGCGACGATCGATTTTGCGAAGGCCAGCGTCACCACGCAACCGGCGAATGAAGAAGTGAACAGCTGTCTCGTCGGGCAGCTGGAACGCAGCGTCGAACCCTTCCGGAGGCGGCTGAAGGTGCAGAGCCACATCTCCATCCCGGCATCCATCACGGATCATGGCGTCGAGAGCATCCTCCTCGATTTCGCGCCGAGAGCTGCGTGGAAGTGCGTCGCCGAGCGTGAGCCCGAACGCATCGATCTCGTCGTCCGTGCGAAGGAAGGCGATACAGACTTCGTGATCTCGATCCCCGGGGCGAACGCGAAGTACACGGCCTGTGTCAGCGCGATCCTGAGCGTTCCTTTGCGCGCTCTCTTGAAGGCATTTCCCGCGCATCGGGTCGATAGCAACGTTGAAGCGACGTTGACGTTCAGGCTGGACCATCAGGCTCGCTACTGAGTGAGGCGTGGGTCCATGTCCGAATTCCGCGACACGCTGTCGCTATGGGCGCACGAAGGCGAGCAGCGCGTCGCGATATGCGTCCCACGCCTCGACCTGAGGCAGGTGGCCCACGCCGGGAAGAGCCACCAACGTCGCGTTCGGGATCGCCTGCGCTGCGGCGCGACCGAGCACCTTGTAGTCGCCGAGCGTGGCGGCGACCGCCGCAGAGGCCCGCTGCTTTCCGATCGCCGTCCGATCGCGCTCGCCGATCACGAGCAGGGTCGGAACCGCGAGCCGCGGCAGCTCGTGCACGACCGGCTGCGTGAACACCATGTCCGTCGTGAGCGCCGCGTTCCAGGCGACCTCGCGATAGCGCGGGTGCTTTGTCCACCCGGCGAGGATCGCGACCAGCTCGTCGTAGGCAGGCTTCCACTCGCCCGCGAAGTACGCCTGCTGCATGTACGCGCGGATCGACTCCGGCGTCGCCGCCAGCTCGGTCGCGAGCAACTCGTCGACCGTCGCTGCAGGCACGCCCTTGGCGCGCCAGTCCTCGAGGCCGATCGGGTTGACGAGCGCGAGCTTCTCGACGCGCGTCCCGTACATCAGCGCGAACCGGATCGCGAGCATGCCGCCCATCGAGTGCCCGACGACGATCACCGGCCCGACGCCCGCATGGTCGAGCAGCTGCCGCGTGTTGTCGGCGAGTGCCTCGAACGAGAACTGGTAACAGGCGGGCTTCGCCGACTTGCCGAACCCGATCTGATCGGGCGCGATGACTCGAAACCCTGCCGCCGTCAGCGCCTCGATCGTGCGCGCCCAGTACCCGGCGGCGAAGTTCTTCCCGTGCAGCAGCAGCACGGTCTTGCCGTTCGCTGCTCCGGTCGCGGGCGCGTCGATGTACACCATCTCGAGCCGCTGCTGCTGCGTCGCCACCTCGACGGTATGCACCGGGTACGCGTACGCGAATGTCGTGAGCCGTGGATCGAGTGCGCCTGCCGGGACCTGCTGTGCTGCGGGTGCGGGCGTCGTCGTCCGCGTCGACGGCGGGGCACACGCAGCTCCGAACAAGACGAGCAGTGAGCGCAAGCGCATGTCGCAACCTTTCCATTCACGGCGACCCTCGTCCACCGCCTGCGGTCCGTCGCGCGCGCCTGTCGCCGTCCTCCGCGCTGCTCGCGCACGAGCCCGGCTTCGCAGCAGCGACGAACCGCCCTCCGGAGCGTGACGCTCACGTGCGTAGCGTGTCGACCGCGTGGAGGAAGTCACCGAGGCCCGTTTCCCAGCCTCGGCCAAGCGAGAGCAACGGACCCGCATGTTCGGACGTGCGATCGGTCCGAGGTTGCTTCGATGCAGCCACGGCCCACACGTTCTCGCCCTTCTTGCGAGGTCCGTCGTGCTGCGGATCGACGAGGAACGTCAGAACGAAGCTCGCTCCGATCGGAGACCAGATCGATCTCATCACCAGCACCTCGTCGGCCCACCAGTCACCATCGACAGATGCTGCGACCTCCCATCCGCGCGCGCCCAACGCTTCGAGGATTCGAGATCTCTGTGTCGTCTCTGTCATGCAATCGATCGTCAGTCTGCCACGAGGGTGGAGCAACCCCCCTTGTCCGAGGCGCGGACCTTGACCGCGGGCATGCCACGTCGGCGCGGGTTGGGCCTACACTCGCGCCCAGAGATGAACCCACGGCCCAAGAAGGTCCTCCGTCACGCTGGCAAGAAACGCATCGCCGAAACCAAGGCGAAGGGCAAGAAGACCGCCCGAGGCAAGACCACCACCAAGCTGCTTGTCGCCATGACGGGCAAGGCAAGCCCCGCGAAGGCCGCGGAAGGCGACGAGCCCGTGTTCGCCTACATCGCCAGCTTGCCGCAACCACAGCGCGCAATCGCCGAGCGCATCGATGCCCTGGCCGTCAGGACGTTGCCGAAGCTCCAGCGTGCTGTGAAGTGGGGAATGGCGTACTACGGCGTGGACGGGGGCTGGTGCTTCGCGTCGGGTGCCTTCGTCGGCCATGTGAAGCTGATGTTCATACGCGGCACGGAGCTCGAGCCGGAGCCGCCTGTGACGCCGATCGGGATGGGCAAGGCGACGAGAGGCGTCGAGCCGGCATCCGTGGGCGCTCTAAACGAGCGCCAGGTGGCGTCGTGGATGAAGCAGGCCGCCGCCATACCGTTCGTCGGGAACAAGAAGCGGTGACGAAGGACGCTGGCCCGCGATGAAGTAGCAGCGCTACGTGTTCGACCTTCCAGACTTGCGCAGCCGCTCGGACATCGCGAGCCGAGGGTTCGCAGTACGTCATACAAGTCATGTCTGACCCCGTCCGGAGGTCGGACAGGGGAAATGACCCTGTCCGAAAAAAGCGGCGATGAAAATGCGCCTCTGCGGCCACCCAGGTGTGATGTCACCAAAGCGGATCGCGCTCGTCCTGGCGCTACTCGGCTCGGGCAGCTACGCCAGGGCCGATGTGGGCGTCGAAGCAGGGGGACGCATCGGCGTCGATTTCGAGGACGACCAGGACCTGTTCGTCGGCGCCGATCTCCGGCTGAAGTTTGCGGCGAGCCCTCTGACGATAAACCCGACGTTCGACTACTTCTTCGTCGGGGGAGACTCGCTGTACCAGCTCGGCGCCAACGCGCTGTACGCGCCCACGCTCGCCACGCCGCTGTATGGGCCCTATGTCGGGATCGGCTTTGCGGTGTCGCGCTTCGCGAAGGAGGAGCCCGCGGGGATGCCTGGCCAGCCGGTCGGCGGTGAGGACAACGAGGGCATTCGCGGAGGCCTGAACCTGATCGCCGGCATGCGGATCGATCTGCCGGTCCTGAAGCCGTACGCGCAGGCGATGGTCAGCACTGGAGACATCGACACGTACACGCTCAGCCTCGGGATCTTGACCGACTTCGGCCGCGCCGCGCCCGCGCCGGCGGAGACCGACGTTTCATTCGAGCGCGGACGGCTCGTTGCCTCGCCATACCTGCTTGCCCACCTGGCCGGGGACGTGGAGGCGCATCGTGGTGGCGGCGGCGTCTCCGCTGGCTACTACCGCAGCAACGTCGGTTTCGAGGTCGACGCTGCGTTTCACGGGCACTTCTTCAAGGACAAGGATGTTGCCGACGTGGTGCCGAACCCGATGATCGATCTCAACACGAGGGGCGTCGTCGTCACGGCGAACGTGGTCGCGCCGTATCACATCCGTCGGGCAGGGCTCTGGACGCCGTATGCGGTCGCCGGGCTCGGCGTCGTGCACGGCATCTTCGATGCGGTGGGCGCCGACCAGTACGACACCACGCAGAACAACGTCGTTGTCGACGCCGGCCTCGGCATCATGCACGCGCTGACTCGAAACGTTGGAGTGCGAGTCGATGCTCGATACTTCCATGCGTTCGTCGACGACGACGCGGGAACGGGCGGCTACCACAAGGACTACGACTTCCTGCGTGTCTCCGTCGGTTTGACGTTCGGACTCGGTCTGTGAGCGACGGATGGCAGCTCTCGGGTGCCGCGGCGGATCCTGCGACTGCGAGGTGTTATCGAACGTGGAGGAGCCAAAGGTGTGCGGTGACGAGTGAGCAGTCGACGGAAAAAGTGGAGGCGGCGGGAGTCGAACCCGCGTCCGAAGATGCGTCGGAACGAACGTCTACGCGTGTAGGCACGCTATTTAGGGTCTCGAGCTCGCCGGCAGCGGCCGGCCTGCGAGCTCAACGAGCTGACTTTGTCTCGACCTCCATGCGCCAGCGGGTCAGGAGGTCCAGCCTGATTGTGTCAGTTCTTCGTAGCTACAGACGGAAGCCACGGGAACTGTCGTTGCCTGTTTAATTAGGCAGCGAGAGCAACAGCGTTATCGTTCGCAGTTGCAGGTTTGCCCATTTTTACGTGGCCATGGGCGCCACGACGCGCGATTCGAGCTTCGACATCCTCGTCGAATCCGGTACGCCCCCTTGTCAAAGAACCTACGCAGTGTGGGGCCGAGGAGGTGCGCGGTCAAGGCGCGGATCTCGCAGGTTACTCGACGACGTCGGAACCCTGGTTGACGCCCTCGAGGAGGATCGTCGAGAGGTAGCGCTCGCCGGTATCGGGGAGCATTGCGAGGAGGACCGAGCCCGCGGGCGCCGTGGTCGCGACGCGCAGGGCTGCGGCGAAGGTGGCGCCGGCGGAGATGCCGACGAAGATTCCCTCGCGCTGCGCGAGGGCACGCGCGTTCGTGACGGCCTCGTCGTCGGAGATGGCGAGGCGGCTGTCGAAGATCGATCGGTCGAGGACGGTCGGGATGAAGTCGGGTGTCCAGCCCTGGATCTTGTGCGGCTTGAACTCCTCGCCGCCGAGGAGCTGGGCGGAGGCGGGCTCGCAGGCGACGAGCTGGAGGTCCGGACGCGCGCGCTTGAGGACCTGGCCGGCGCCGGTCATGGTGCCGCCGGTGCCCCAGCCGGTGACGAAGTAGTCGAGCCGCTTGCCGGCGAAGTCCTGGAGGATCTCGGGGCCGGTGGTCTGGCGGTGATAGGCGGGGTTCGCCTCGTTCTCGAACTGGCGTGCGAGGAACCAGTTGTTCTTGCGCGCGAGCTCCTCGGCCTTGCGGACCATGCCGGTGCCTCGCTCGGCGGCCGGCGTGAGGACGACCTTGGCGCCGTACGCGCGCATGATCTGGCGCCGCTCGACGGAGAACGAGTCGGACATGACGGCGACGAACGGATAGCCGCGCGCCGCGCACACCATGGCGAGCGCGATGCCGGTGTTGCCCGATGTGGCCTCGACGACGGTCTGGCCCGGTGCGAGGGTGCCGCGCTGCTCGGCGTCCTCGATGATTCCGATCGCGAGGCGATCCTTGACGGAGCCGCCGGGATTGGCCGCCTCGACCTTCACGTACATCGTCGTGTGCGCCGGCGCGAGCCGCTGGATCCGGACGATGGGTGTGCGTCCGATCGTGTCCGTGATGCTGTCGTAGATCATGATTGGTGACGCTAGCGCAGGCGCCGTCGGCGCGGCGGCGCGAGGTGACGCGATCGGCTACGATGCGCGCCGTGGTCGCTCCCGGTTTGACGAGGTTCGTTCCGAGCGTGGCACCGCCACGGGAGGCGGCGCTCGACGATCCGGCGACGGTGACGGATGTGCGCTGCGTCGTGCGGGTGAGGGGCAGCGACGGGGCGACGCGCGAGCTCGTCGTCGGGACGGATGCGGGCGGCGCGGTCCGGGTCGTCGGCAGTCGCGAGGGGCTCGGGCTCGAGGCGCGCGGTCAGCTCGCGTTTCACGAGGTGGCCTCGCGCGGGCGCGCGGTGGAGATCGAGGCGGACGAGCTCTGGGTGTTCGATCTGCAGACGATCGAGATGCTGCCGGATGCGCCGGGGCTCGACGACGCGCTCTACGTGTACGGGCTGATGCACGGGCCGTTTCCTGCGTGCGTCGGGCAAGAGAGGCGCGCGGTCGAGGGACAGCTGACGGTGACGCGATCGGATCTGCTCGGTGGCCTGCGCGACGGGCTCGCGAACGCGTTCGCGTATGCGCCCGACGAGCACGGGTCGCGCTGCGTGCACGCGCTGCTGCCGGGCGAGGGTGCGGCGACGATCGATGACGGGCGCGGCATCGTGCTCGCGTTGCCGCTCGTGCCCGCGTGGCTGCTCGAGATCCCGCAGTCGAATGACCTCGTCATCGCGCAGCTGCTGCATGACGTGCTGACGCCGCTGCGCGCGGAGCTCGGCGAGAGGGAGCTGTTGCCAGTGCCGAGCCGCGCGACGGTCGAGCAGGAGCTGGTCGCGCAGGGCTGGCGGATCGAGGGCGACGAGGCGGTGCGGCCGAAGGGCGGGCTCCTCGGCTCGCTGCGCAGCGAGAAGAGGAAGTTGCCGCGGCAGGGCAGCGTCGAGGAGCTCGCGGAGATCGCGAACGCGGCGCTCGCGCAGCTGATGACGAGGGCGGCGTCACCGACGGCGGAGGCGAGAGCGATCGCGCGGCGCACGGGGAAGCGGAGCGTGGCGGCTGCCTCGACGGTCTCGGCGCCGATTCCGCCGGCGCCAGTTGTGACGGTGACGGTGACGGTGCCGGTGCCGGTGAGCGAGGCGGTGCGGGCGACGCCGAAAGCGCCGGCGCCGCGGCCGCGTGTTGCGGTGGCCGATCGAACGGAATGGATGAAGGACTTCGTCGACGCGCATCGCGCGCCGGCACGGCCGACGCCGAGGGTGTCAACTCCCGCGCGCGCGGTATCGACGACGGCGACGCCCGAGTGGATGAAGGACTTCGCGGAGCCGGACGCGCCGGACGACGAGTGAGGCCGCCGTGGCTTGAAGCGGCTGGCGATCGCTCGGTACCTTCGTACGTCAGGAGGCACTGCCATGGGTGAGGAGCGACCAGTCGAGCCGTTTTCGGATCTGCACGTCGAAGAGGGCCACGTCCGCGCGACGTTGCTGCACGACCCGACCGTCGAAGGACTCGACGTCGGGCTCTATCTCGACGGCTCGGGCAGCATGCGCGACGAGTACGAGTACAAGAGCGAGCAGCCGCGGCGCACGCTGTGGCAGTGGCTGACGGGCGCGCCGAAGCCCGCCGTGACACCGGCGACGAACGAGGTCGAGCCGCAGGCGCGGTGGATCCTGCAGTACCTCGCGTCGAAGGATCGCAATGGCGTGCTGCGCGTCGCGTACTGGGCGTGCGGCGGCAACGGCAAGGGCATCGAGCCGCTCGGCGAGCTCGCGGGCAACCAGGTCGATCAGTACAAGTTCGCGGGCCCGGCGACGCAGGGCGGGTACACGTACCTCGCGCCGGCGATCGACGACTACGTGAAGTATCTGAAGGCGCAGATTCCGAATGGCGCGCGGCGCGGGCTCGCGGTGTTCATCACCGACGGTGCGCTCCACGACTCCGACCAGGTGCTCGCGACGACGGCGGAGATCGCGCGGGCGATCAAGCGCGGTCAGCTGCCGCGCATGAACTTCGTGCTGGTCGGCGTCGGCGACGGCATCGACGAGGCGCAGCTCGAGCGCATCGCGCACGCGGAGTTCGACGGCATCGGCCACATCTGGTGCCACCGGACGGCGAAGGAGATCAGGAACGTCGCCGAGATCGTCGCGGTGCTCGTCGACGAGACGATGACGGTCGCGGCGGGCGGCACGATCTACGACGACAAGGGCAAGGTCGTGAAGGAGTACGAGGGGCGCTTGCCCGCGGTGCTCGAGTTCGAGGTCCACGAGGGCTGCAAGAGCTTCACGCTCGAGGTCAGCGGCCAGCGGTTCACGCAGCCGCTGCCCGAGGACGACGACCACCACGACGAGGATCACTGAACGATGAGCGAGGTTGCCGTCAAGCCGTTCTCCGACATCCACCTGAAGGGGCGCTCGGTGATCGCGACGCTGCTCCACGATCCGACGGTCGAGGGACTCGACGTCGCGCTCTACATGGACGGCTCGGCGAGCATGGAGAATACGTACGGGCCGCGCGGCATCCTCGCGAAGCTCGGCCCGGTGCGAAACCAGGTCGAGCCGCAGATGCAGTGGATGCTCGAGTACCTCGCGAACAAGGATCGCGACGGCATCCTGCGCGTCGCGTACTGGGCGACCGGTAGCGGCGCGGATCTCGAGCTCGTCGGCGACCTCGAAGGTACGAAGGCGAAGCAGTACAAGTTTCCCGGCCCGCGCGCGTACGGCAAGGCGACGATCCTCCTGCCGGTGCTGCGCGACTATGTCGCGCACATCAAGCGCGAGGTGGCGGAGCGCGGGGCGCGGCGCGGGCTCGCGGTGATCATCACCGACAGCCAGCTCTCGGATGCGCCGGATGTGATCGCGTACACGCAACAGGTCGCGCGCGAGATCGTCGCGGGTCGGCTCCCGCGCATCAACTTCGTGCTGCTCGGCGTCGGCGAACAGGTCGACGAGGAGCAGATGGAGAAGATCGGCCACGACGAGTATCCGGGCGTCGGCCATCTGTGGTGCCACCGGCACGCCGACAAGATGGAGGAGATGGCCGAGCGCGTCGCGGTGCGCGTCGACGAGACGATGACGGTCGCCGCGGGCGGCACGATCTACGACGGGACCGGCAAGGTCCTGAAGATGTACGAGGGCCGGCTGCCGGCGGTGCTGACGTTCGACGTGCCCGAGGGCTGCAAGGAGTTCGTGCTCGAGGTCGGCGGCCAGCGGTTCACGCAGCCGCTCCCCGAGGAGCATCACGACGACGACGACGACGACGATCACGACGAGGCCGACAGCTACGATCACTCGAGGCCACCGCAGGTCACCCGGCCGGGCCGGGGTGGGAACGGTCACGGGCACTAGCGGTGGCCGACGCGAAGAAGAAGGGCGCCTCGGATCTCGGCGCGCTGTTCCAGGGTGGCGGCGTGCTGTCGACGAAGAAGGCGCGGCCGGCGCCGGCGAGTAACGGCAAGCTCGATCACGGGCTCGGCGCGTACTTCAAGGGGCCACCGGGCAAGCGATCGCTGCTGTCGCGCGCGGGGGATGGCCACGTGCACGGGCCGGGCTGCGGTCACGACCATGGCGTTCATGATCACGGCGGGCACGGGCAGGGTCAGGGTCAGGGGCACGGGCATGACGACGGGCACGTGCACGGACCGGACTGCGGTCACGACGACCACGATCATCACGACCACGGTCACCACGATCACGACGGTCACGATCACTCGAGCTGCGGGCACGACCATCATCATCACGGGCCGAAGAAGAAGCAGACGCGTCCGCCGCAGCACCGGCCGGCGGAGACCGGCGGGCCCGCACTCCAGCTCGCGCTCGATCAGCTGCTACCCGAGGAGAACGACGAGGAGGGCATCTTCGATCACTTCGAGAAGGCGCTGCTCGCGCATCGCTCGGTGACGAAGATCCACATCCGGCGCGACCTCGGGCGCGCGGAGATCTGTATCCACTACGGCGCCGGCATCACGCCGGTCGAGCTGATCGATCTCGCGTGCCGCAGTGGTGCCGAGTGCACCGACCGGTTCGAGCACGTGACGTGGTTCGTGCGCGGGCTCGAGTCCGCGGACAGCGCCGCGCCGCTCGAGGCGCTGGTCGCGAAGCTGCCCGGCGTGCTGACGGCGGACGTCGCGTACGCGGCGGAACGCCTCGTCGTCGAGCTCGACGCGCAGGTGACGAGCGCCGTCGCGATCGTCGAGGCGGTCGGCAAGCTCGGCTACGAGCTCGAGGTCCCCGAGCACGGTCACGCGTGCTCGATGCACGCGCACGGCGGCGGTCTCGCGCCGTGGCTGCAGATGCCGCTCGCGATCGGTGCGGGTGTGCTGCTCGCGGTCGGGTTCGCGCTCGAGAAGCTGGCTGCGAGCACGGTGCCGGCGGCGGCGACGATGGTGATGTACATCGTCGCGCTCGTCGCGGCGGCGCTGTTCCCGCTGCGCGCGGCGGTCAACGCGATCCGCGCGAAGCAGATCGATGTCGAGACGCTGATGATCCTCGCCGGCATCGGCGCCGGCGTGCTCGGGGCGTGGTTCGAGGGCGCGTTCTTGCTGTTCCTGTTCACGCTCGGTCACGCGCTCGAGCACCGCGCGATGGAGAAGGCGCGACGCTCGATCGAGGCGCTCGGCCAGCTGACCGCGAAGACGGCGCGCGTCCGGCGCGACAACCAGGTCGTCGAGGTACCGACGAAGCAGATCGCGATCGGCGATGTCGTCGTCGTGCGCGCGGGTGACCGCGTGCCGCTCGACGGCGTGATCCGCGAGGGCCAGTCGTTGATCGATCAGGCGACGATCACCGGCGAGTCGGTCCCGGTGTCGCGTGGCCCGGGCGAGAAGGTGTTCGCCGGCACGATCAACACCGACGCGGTCATCGAGGTCGAGGTGACGAGCCTCGCCGGCGACACGCTGCTCGCGCGCATCGTCGACATGGTCGCCGAGGCCGAGGCACACAAGAGCGGGACGCAGCGGTTCGTCCAGCGCCTCGAGAAGAAGTTCGTGCCGCTCGTGCTCGTGATCGCGGCGGCGGTGCCGCTCGTCCTGATCGCGACGGGCACGTCGTGGCAGGAGGCCGTGCTGCGCGGCGTGCAGCTGATCGTCGCGGCGTCGCCGTGTGCGCTCGCGATCTCGACGCCATCGGCGGTGCTCGCGGCGGTGTCGCGCGCGGCGCGCGGCGGCGTGCTGATCAAGGGTGGCGCGCACCTCGAGTCACTCGGCCGGATCCGCGCGCTCGCATTCGACAAGACCGGCACGCTGACGCACGGCAAGCCGAAGCTCGTGTCGCTCGTCGCGGCCGACGGCGTCGACGATGCCGATCTGCTCGCGACCGCTGCCGGGCTCGAGGGCCTGTCGAATCACCCGCTCGCGAAGGCGGTGCTCGCCGGCGCCGCGGAGAGAGGGGTCGCGCCGAAGGCCGCCGACGAGGGCGACGCGGTCCACGGCAAGGGCATCCAGGGCAACGTCGATGGCAAGCGCGTTCGCATCGGCAACCTCGCCATGTTCGAGGGCGACACCGTGCCCGATGCGATCGTCGCCGCGGCGGCAGACCTCGAGGGCAAGGGCCAGACGACGATGCTCGTGTGGCGCGACGGCGGCTTCCTCGGCGTGCTCGGCGTCGCCGACACGCTGCGCACCGACGCGAGCGACGCGCTCGGCAAGCTCGCGGCGCTCGGCATCGACACGACGATCATGCTGTCCGGTGACAACGCGCGCGTCGCGAAGGCGATCGCGTCGTCGGTCGGCATCAAGGAGGTCCGCGCGCCGCTCTTGCCCGAGGGCAAGGTCTCCGAGATCCGCAAGCTCGCGGCGCTGCCGTCGGGCGTCGGCATGGTCGGCGACGGCGTCAACGACGCGCCCGCACTCGCCGCGGCGAGCGTCGGCATCGCGATGGGTGGCACCGCCGCCGACGCGACGCTCGAGACCGCCGACGTCGTGCTCCTCGATGACTCGCTGACGCGGCTGCCGTTCGCGGTCGGGCTCGCGCGTCGCGCATCGCGCGTGATCGCGCAGAACGTCGCGATCGCGCTCGGCGTCAGCACGCTGCTCGTCGTCGCGTCGACGCTGGGCTGGACGAGCATCGCCCAGGCGGTCGTCCTTCACGAGGGCAGCACGCTGCTCGTCGTCGCCAACGCACTGCTCCTGCTGCGCCATCCCCTCGAAGTTGCATGACCGCTACGCGGGAGCGGCACCGTCGCTCCACGTCACGAAGATCGGCGGAGCCGGCTGTTGGCGACCATGTCAAGATGGTGACCATGCGATATCGCGGCTCGCTCCTCGTGGTCGTGCTGTGCTGTTCCTCGTCGTGCGTCGTCGATCGCTGGCATCATTACGATCGACCCGCGCACTTCGAGACCTCGTTCAACGCGCGCCACATCGCGCCCGTGCAGGCCGAGCACCCGGGCACGGCTGCGCGCACGACCGGCGAGACGACGACATCGGAGGTCGCCGACACCGGCGGCAACGGCGTCACCGTCGGCGCACGGTTCACGATGCGTACGCGCTGGTTCACGTACCTCGGCGTCGAGGCGGAGGCAGGCGCGCTCGCGCGCTCGGGTTCCAACCTCGCGGGCGGCTACGGGGTCGTCGGCACGCGGCGGCCGTTGCGCTTCGGTGCGCTGTCGGCGGAGGTCGCGGCCGGCTGGCGCGGCATTCGCGACTCGCTGAGCGCGCCGGATCGATCCGACTACGTGCTCGAGCCGCGCGTGCGCGGTGAGATGTGGGTCGGTCGCCAGGTCTCGCTCGGTGCGACGGCCGGCGCCGATCTCACGACGCAGGGCGCGTGGGTCGCCGGCCTGTATCTCGGTGTTCACTCGCTCGACTTCGGCGGCGACCGCGAGTAGCTACGCCGAGATGCCCTCGGCCTCGAGCGCCGCCTTCATCGACGGGCGCTGCGCGATCCGCGCGTAGTACTCGACGAGGTTGCCTGGCAGCTCGCCCTTGAACGTCCGCTGCCACGCGCGAAGGATGTAGAACAGGTAGCCGTCGGCGATCGTGAACGAGTCGCCGAAGATGTACTGCCGGCTGCCGAGGTCCTGCGCGACGAGCGCGAGCCGCGACTTCACCTTCTCGATCGTCGCCGCCTTGTACTCGTCGGACGGGAGCTTCGAGAACAGCGGCGAGAGGCCCTTGTGGAGCTCGGTCGCGATGAAGTGCAGCAGCTCCTGGAGGCGAACGCGCTCGAACGTGCCGTTCGGCGGCGCGAGCTTCGCCGCCGGCGCGAGGTCCGCGATGTACTGGACCATGACCGCGCCCTCGCTGAGGATCTGACCGTCGTCGAGCTCGAGGATCGGCACGTAGGCCTTGGGGCTGACGGCCGAGAAGTCGCGGCCATCGGGGAGCTTCTTGCCGCGCATGAAATCGACGCGGACGAGCTCGAACGGCAAGCCGGCCTCGATCAGCGCGACGTGAGGAGAGATCGAGCAAGCAGTGGGTGCGTAGTACAGCTTCATCTACGTCTAGCTAACGCTCGCGCAGGCGCTTCGGAAGGAGGCACAGCGATGTGCCCTAGGTACGCGCGCGGCACGAATGGACGGACGATGCCGCCGGCGCAGGACTCGTGCGTCGTGGAACAGAGTAGTGCGCGGGAATGCTCAGCCGTGATGTCGCGCGGCCTCGCCGCCGGCGGCCGCATCGGTGCGCCAGCGAAACCTGGAGGCGAGCGGCGGGTCCTCGCCGAGCGCGATCGACGCGATCAGCTCGCCGAGCACCGGCGCGAACTTGAACGCGTGGCCCGAGCCGCCGGTCGCGATCGCGAGCGTCGGGCGCGCCGGGTGTCGCGCGATCCAGAAATCTCCGTCGACGGTGTCGCAGTACACGCACAGCCGCCGGTGGACGATCGGCGCGGCTGCGAGCGCGGGAAACGTGTCGTGCAGCATCGCGCGCAGCACCTGTTCCTGGGCCGCGCTGACGATGCGCGCCTCGGCCGGCGCATCGGTGGGGAGCGGCGTACCGCGGCCGTGGTTCGCGATCTTCACGATGCCGTCGCGGTTCACGGGAAATCCGTAGTACCCGGTGCGCGAGATATCGGCGCCGAACACCGGAAAGTGGTGCGCCTCGAACAGCGACGGATCGGCGGGTCTCAGGTGGAACACCGGCTGGCCGACCGCACGCAGCACCGGCGCGAGCTCGGGGACGAGCAGCGGCACCCACGATCCCGCGGTGACGACGACGAGGTCGGCGGGCACGAGCGAGCGGTCGTCGACGACCACGCCGTCGTCGGCGACGTGCGTGACGCGCGCGGCGCGAATGACGACGCCCGCATCCTCGGACTCTCGCGCGAGCTGCGCGACGACCGCGCCGGACTCCGCCCAGCCGCCGATCGGGTTGTAGTAGCCGTCGACGAGTGCGCCGCGGCGATACGCCGGGAACCGCGCGGCGATCGCGCCGGCGTCGAGCCGCTCGAGCGGATGACCGCGCGACGTCAGCAGCTCGTAGCTCTCGCGTTCGAAGCCCGCCATCGGCACGCGCGACAGGAACGTCACGCCGGTCTCGTGAAACAGCGGCCGTGCCCACCGTGAGTTCCACCGCCGCCAGCCGTCGATCGATCGCTCGCCGAGCGCGGTGTAGTCGGCGTCGGCGCCGTAGTCGATGCGCACGACCTTGCTGATGTCGGTCGACTCGGCGAGCGGGTGGGGCAGGCCCGGATCGATCGCCGTCACGTCGTGACCGCGGGCGCGCAGCGCGAGCGCGGCGGTGACGCCGAAGATGCCGCCGCCGACGACGACGATCCGCACGATCGGTGGACTCAGTGGCCGCGGCCGCCGGGCTTCGCGAAGTCCCACGGGAACGCGGTCATCTGACAGGGCCCGGTGTTCATGATCTCGCCGCTCGGCGACGGCCCGACCCGGTTGTTCGTGCCGGAGACGACGTCGGCATCCCACCCGAAGTCGGTGACGGCCTGCAGCGCCATCACGCACATCTCCTGATCGCCGATGCCCCAGCCGACCTGCGCCGAGCGCGGATTGTCGAAGCCGCACGTCAGGCGCAGCCCGGTCGCGCCGGCGGCGGCGAGGTCGAGCGGCGGCTCGATCGCGTGACCGGCGTTATCGCCGAAGCCGTCGTGGCGCATGATGATCTCGCCGTCGCGCGGGCCGCCCATGATCTCGAGCTGCTGGTACACGCCGAGCGCGTGGTAGTGCACGAGCGTGTAGTAGAGCGTGTACTGGAACGGCTTGTGCCACACGCCCTCGTAGGCGGAGGCAAGGTTGCATTCGGTCGTGAACGCCGACTTCGCCGACGGCTCGATCTTCAGGTCGTGATACGAGATGCGCGCGGGCGCGAGCTTGGCGGCCACCTGCGGCAGGGGCAGCGTCTTGATCGCGAGGTGCATCGTCGACGTGATGTCTTCATCGCTCGTGTTGAGCAGGTGGCTCGAGCCGATGATGCGGCTGTACGGCGGGATGCGGATCGCCGAGCCGTGCGGCAGCGTCTGCGTCTCGGCGTGCGACTGCGTGCTGAGCGCGAACAGGTAGCCGCCCTGCAGCGCGGCGACGAGCTCGCCGAAATCGTTGTCGCTGCATGACCACGTGCCGTCGGGCAGCGTGTACTGGTCGTCGGGTACGAAGAACCAGTTCGCGTGGTGATAGCCGCCCTCGTTGCCCTGCGTGATCTCGTTGACCCACAGCTCGGTCGGGTTGTTCAGCGTCCAGCTCTGGCAGGTGTCCTCGTCCTCCTGGCCCGCGGCGACCGTCAGCGTGCTGACGTCCGTCTCGAACACGCACGACTCGGTGTTCGGATCGCATCTGTCCTCACCACAACCGGAACCGGACACGACCATCGCGACGACCAGACCGGCGAGAGCTCGCTGCATCCCTCGTCGGTATCACGAGTGCGGCGCGCGAAGAATACCGATCGCGTAGTAGGTCCATCTCCGACGAGAAATGCGGACACGATTTCGGTGAAGCGTCGGCGCACGCGTGCGTCTCTCTCCACGAACACGGAGCGACGGACCGACCGTTCGCTCCCAACGAAGGGTGAATCTATGAACCGCCGTCTCATCATTCCGCTCGTCACTGCCGGTGTGGCTGCCGCATCCGGCGTTGCTTCCGCCAACCCGCAGTACTGGCGCGACAACGGGCTCCTGCTCGAGGTCAGCGCGGACCCGCGCGATGGCAGCGATCATGTCCAGACCAACCGGACTCGCGCCGGTAGCCTCGAGCTCGTCGCGCTGAACGATACCGTCCGCGCGCGCGGCATGACCGTCCACTTCTCGGACGGCCGGTCGTTCACGACGAGCCTGCGCTCGATCCGTCCGGGCGAGCGCCAGACCGTCGACCTGCCGGCGAACTGCGGCGCGATCACGAGCGTCGACCTCGACTACGGTCGCCAGGTCGTCGATCGCACGACGGCGCGCCTGCAGATCATTCCGCGCGCCGACCGCGTGGCGCGGCCGAGCTGGCGCGATCGCAGCGAGCAGTACAGCTACCAGCCGGCATACACGCAGCCGGCGTACAGCTACCAGCAGCCCGCGTACACGTACCAGCCGGCTGTTCGTCCGGCGCCGCAGGCGCGCGTCTCGGGCCGGATCCAGGCGCACTTCTCGTTCTGAGTCGTCGTGCCACGCTCTACACCCAGCCGACGTAGAGCACGCGACCACCGACGAGGACGCGCACCGCAGGTTTCTTGCCGCGCACCTCGGGCTCGCCAGGCGTCGCCGCGGCGCCGAGCTCGCGAAGCGGCCCGGCGACCCGTGCCGGCTCCGCGCGGATCCGTTCCCCCATCGTCGGTGGATCGCGGCGCGCAGCCGTATCGATCTCGCCCGACACCTCGCGGGCATCGTCCGCCGTGCGAACGATCCGCGCGACCGGTGCCGGGCTCGGCAGTCGCGAGCTGCGCGGGTGCTCGACGACGGCGCCATCGTCTCGCTCGGTGCGAGCGCGCCGGAGGGGTCGCAGCTCCGACGCGAGCGACGCTCTCGCCGGACGCGCCCGCGCGGTCGTCGGTGCCTCGTGCGAGCTCGTCGCGTCGCGCGCGTGCGAGGTGGCCTCGCTGCTCTCGACAGGGAACGCGATCAGCTTTCCGTTCATGACTTACTGACCACCCGCCATGCTCGTGAAGCTCGCCACGAGGCCGCCGATCTGGCCGCCCAGCTGTCCCGCCTTGCCCTGTGTCTTGTCGGGCATGAACTGATCGAGCAGGCCGCCGATCTGCTGGCCGATCGCGCCGGGATCCATGCCCTGGCCGCCGCGAACCCTCTCGAGATCGATCGTGATCGTGGGGAAGTCGGTGTTGGTCATGCGCGCGCTCGGTGCAGCGCGCATGCCGCGACGACTCGCTCACGAATTCGCGCGCTTGCGACGCGTGCGCTGTCTACCGCGATCGGCGAGTCGCCTACGCCGGTTTTCGGGCTTGCCGGCGGGGTGTGGCCTTGATAGAACTGACACGTCAGTTCCGAGTACTTGATATGAGTTACATGCGTTCCGAGGCCCGTCAGCGCCAGATCCTCAGCTGTGCGAAGAGGGTGTTCGCGGAGCGCGGCTTTCACGCCGCGAACGTCAGCCACATCTGCGCGGCAGCGGGGATCGGACGCGGCACGCTCTACCAGTACTTCGCGAACAAGCAGTCGGTGCTGACCGCGATCCTACGCGAGACGCTCGAGCGCGTCCGCGCGCTGATGGAGAAGATGGCGGCGGAGAACGAGTACCCGCCGCCCGAGACCGTTCCTCGCTCGCTCGCCGTCGAGTTCACCGCGCGCCAGCTGCGCCGCGTGCTCGCGGTCGTGTTCGAGGACGGCGACACGGTGCGCATCCTGCTGCGCGAGGCGGTCGGACTCGACGTCGAGGTCGAGAAGATCCTCGCGGAGATCGACGACGCGCTGATCGGGATCGTCGAGCGCGACATCCGCCGCGCGATGGAGGCCGGTTATTTGCGGCCGCTCGATCCGCGTGCGGTCGCGACGATGGTCGTCGGCGGCATCGAGAAGCTCGGTCTCGCAGCGCTGCGCAGCGCCGCGCCCGTCGATCTCGACGCCCTCGCGCGCGAGGCGACCGCGCTGCACGCGATCGGAACGCTCTCGGACCGCCTGAAGGACGCAGAGGTCGACTAGGCCGCGGACGCGGCACTCACCACCACGACGAGGAGACAGGACATGGCGACGCTCACCGAACGCTGGCTTCGGCCGCGCACTCCGCGCACGCAGTTTCCACCGTACGACTTCGGCGATCCCTCGATCGTCGGCCTCGCCGAGGCGCGCACGAGCACCGTCGCGCGCATCTATCACAAGGGTCACGAGCAGGCGTGGGATGGCCGCACCGTCCTCGACGAGCTGTCCGCCAAGCATGGCGGCATTCACTTCCCCGAAGCGAAGAAGGAGGCGTTCGCGCGCGTCGCATCCGTGCTCCTGTGGGGCGAGCTCGCGGCGTGGTCGATCAGTGCCGACCTCGCGGTCAAGCTCGAGGACACGCCCGCCAAGATGGCCGCGTCGAGCCAGGTGTTCGACGAGGCGCGCCACTTCTACGTGCTGCGCGACTACCTGTGGCGCGCGGGGATCCCGGTCAAGCGCCTCGGTGGCTGGAGCCGCCGCCTGCTCGTCGAGCTGCTCGAGACCGAGAACCTCATGCACAAGGTCGTCGGCATGCAGCTGCTCGTCGAGAGCACCGCCGTCGTCATGTTCCGCATGATCGCCGAGGCCAAGCTCGAGCCCGTGCTCACCGAGCTGCTGTACTACTTCGAGCGCGACGAGGCGCGCCATGTCGGGCTCGGCGTGCTCACGCTGCCCGATGTCCTCTCCGGCCTGTCCGAGCGCGATGCGCTGCGCCTGTGGTGGTTCCAGACGCGCATGAACCTCGAGATGACGTTCGGCGGCATCACGCTGCGCCACGCGTTCGACGACCTCGGCATCGATCAGGCCGAGATGAACATGCAGGGCTTCAAGTACCACCGCGAGATCCTGCGCCGCATGCGCGCCGAGAAGCCAGGCACCGGCGCCGACGCCGCGTCGATCAAGGGCCTGTTCAAGATCTCGCGCAAGGGTCAGGACGCGTTCCAGGAGTTCTTCTTCCCGACGAAGCCGCGCTCGCCGGTCGCGTCGAAGATCTTCGATACGCTCGTCAACGTCGCCGAGACGACCGATCGCTGGCTGCGCGACCGCGCCCCGATCTAGCCGCGATGGAGTAGCCGATACGCGCGCGGCCCGACGCCGAGCTCGCGCTCGAACGCGCGCTTCATCTGCGCCGCGGACGAGAATCCGGTCATCGCGGCCAGCGTCTTGGCCGGCACGTCGCGGCTCTCGACGAGGTCGCGTGCGCGCTCGACGCGCAGCTTCTCGATCAGCTTCGCCGGCGTCGTGTCGAGCTGCTCGACGCACCGCCGGTGAAACGTGCGCAGCGACAGGCCGGCCTTCTGCGCGACCGTCTCGAGGTCCGCCTTCGCGAGGTTCGCGCGCGCCCACGCGATCGCCGGTGCGAGCGCCGCGGAGCCATCGCGCCCGACGAGCGCGTCGCTCCACTGCGACTGGTAGCCAGGTCGCCGCATGTACAGCACGAGCCGCGCCGCGACGCCGTCGGCGACCTCGCGCCCGAGGTCCTGCTCGACGAGCGCGAGCGACATGTCGATGCCGGTCGTCACGCCGGCGGACGTCCACACGTTGCCGTCGGTGACGAAGATCGCGTTGCGATCGACCTCGATCGCCGGGAACAGCCTCGCGAGCTGCTCGCACGCCGACCAGTGCGTCGCCGCGCGCTTGCCATCGAGCAGGCCCGCCGCCGCGAGCACGAACGCGCCCGAGCACACCGAGCCGATGCGGCGCACGACCGTCGAGGCCTTCGCGAGCCAGCGGAGCAGGGCGACATCGCGCGTCGCCGCGGTGATCGCGCGCGCGCCGCCACCGGCGACGAGGACGGTATCGGACGCGCGCGGCTTCAGCGTCGCGAGCCGTATCGTGCGGATCGGCAGGCCGCAGGACGTGGTGAGCTCGCCGCCGGCCGACGACGCGATCGCGACGGCGTAGGGAGCGTCGAGCGCGCGACTGCCAGCGTCCGCGCGCCGGGGACGATCGTGCGCGCGCCGGCGGGGGTCCGCGCCTCGCCCGGGCACGTCGATGTGCAGGACCTCGCGGTTGGCGGTCGCGAACACCTCGGCGGGGCCGGTCAGATCGAGCGTCTGGACGCCGTCGAAGCACACGACGATGACCCTCGACGAGCCCGGGCGGGAGACGCGGCGATCGGCCATTGGCAGAAATTAGACGAAAGTTGTCATGGCTGCCACCGCGAAGGAGCGGCACGATGCGGTCATGAACATCGGCATGCTGCTGTTCCCGGGGCTCACCCAGCTCGATCTGACGGGCCCGTTCGAGGTGTTCCACCGCATACCGGGCGCGACGGTCCACCTCGTGTGGAAGGACACCCGGCCCGTGCGCGCCGACTCCGGCCTGCAGATTCTTCCGACGACGACGCTCGCCGAGTGCCCGCCGCTCGACATCGTGATGGTGCCGGGCGGGTTCGGCCAGATCGCGCTGATGGACGACGCGGAGATCCTCGACTGGCTCCGCACGCAGGGCGCGGGCGCGAAGTTCGTGACATCGGTGTGCACGGGCTCGCTGCTGCTCGGCGCCGCCGGCCTCCTCGACGGCTACAAGGCGACGTCGCACTGGGCATTCACCGAGCTGCTCGCGGACCTCGGGGCGACGTACACGCCGGGCCGCGTCGTCGTCGATCGCAACCGGGTCACCGGTGGCGGCGTCACCGCGGGCATCGACTTCGCGCTGACGCTCGCGGCCCAGGTCGCCGGCGAGCAGGTGGCCAAGGCGATCCAGCTCGGGCTCGAGTACAACCCGGCGCCGCCGTTCGCGTCGGGCCATCCGGACGTCGCGGACCCCGAGATCCTCGCGGCCGTGCGCGCACGGCTCGTCGAGCGCGGGCGCGACCGGTTCGCACGGCGAGCCACCTGAAAACGCCTGTCGCAGCTGTCGCAGTCGACGGCGGCGCGGGAGGCGACGACGATCATCGGCTAGAGTTCGCGGCGAATGCTTCGCCACCGCGTGCTCGCCATGATCCCACCCCTGCTGATCGCCTCCTGTCGTTCCCCGGCGCCGACGAAGTCCGCGACCACCGTGCCCGGCGGTGGCGGAAGCACGGCAGGTGGCGGAGGAGGGGCCAAGGCGCCTGGCGAGGACGGGATGCTCGCCTCGTTGACCGAAGGCCAGAAGGTGCGCGGCTTCACCGCGACCGCGCTCTATCTCGACGATGCCGACCGGCCGATGGGCGCGCGGTTCATGCACGACGCGACCGGCTTCTCGTTCGACTACCTGCGGATCGAGACGGCGCCGCAGGGCTTCATCTGGGTCAACTCGTTCCCGACGAGCGACATGGGCGAGCCCCACACGCAGGAGCACCTGCTGCTCGGCAAGGGCGATCGCGGTCGCAAGCTCGGCAGCTTCGAGTCGATGGCGCTCGCGGAGTCGAGCGCGTACACGGCGCAGTGGCGCACGGCGTATCACTTCCACACCGTCGCGGGCCAGGACGTGTTCTGGCCGGTGTTCGAGAGCCACATCGACGCGCTCCTCAATCCCGACTACTCCGACGAGGAGATCCGTCGCGAGGTGCGCAACTTCGGCGTCGACAAGGGAGACGACGGCAAGCTGCACCTCGAGGAGAAGGGCACCGTCTACAACGAGATGGTGCGCTCGTTCGAGCCGCCGGAGAACAACCTCTGGCGCGAGGCGGGACACCTCGTCTACGGCACGAAGCATCCGCTGTCGTGGGACTCGGGCGGCTACCCCGATGCGATCCGAGAGATGACGCCGGAGGATATCCGGACGTTCCACCAGTCGGCGTACCACCTCGCGAACATGGGGATGATCGGCGCGTTCCCGTCGTCGATGAAGCTCGAGACCGTGCTCGACCAGACGTCGGCGGTGCTCGACAAGGTCGCCGGGCGCAAGGGCAAGGTGATGAGCGAGGCCGACCTGCCGAAGCCGGTGCCCGCCGCCGCGGGGACGGTGAAGGTCGTCGACTATCCGTACGCGACGACGACGAACCCGGGGCCGATGATGCTCGTGTGGCCGGCGACCCGGAAGCTCGACGCGACCGAGCGTACGCTGCTCGGGCTGTTCCTCGACTCGTTCTCCGGAGACGAGGCGACGAACCTCTACAAGAAGCTGATCGACAGCAAGACGCGCACGATGGACACCGGCGCGAACGGCGTGTGGTCGTATCTGTCGAGCGATCAGGGACAGCCGGTCTACATCGGGCTGACCGGCGTGAAGAGCGACAAGCTCGACGACAAGACGATCACGGACGTGCGCGCGCTCGTGATGGCGGAGCTGCAGCGCATCGCGAAGCTGCCCGACGGCGATCCGGATCTCGTTGCATTCAACGAGCGCGTGAAGAGCCGCGTGATCGATCTGCGGCGCCAGTACGCGAAGTTCCTCGACACGCCGCCGGGCTTCGGCATCCGCGGGACCGGCGAGAGCTGGAACAACCACCTGCTGAACCTGTCGCGCGAGCCCGGGTTCAAGAAGTCGCTGACGCTGCGGCCGGCGCTCGCGAACGTCGAGGCGATCCTCGCCGCGAAGGGCAACCCGTGGCGCGACCGGCTCGCGGCGTGGGGCCTGAGCGAGACGCCGTTCGGCGTCGCGGCGAAGCCGAGCCCGGCGCGACGCGCGCAGCTCGATGCCGAGCGCAAGGGCCGGATCGATGCCGAGCTCGCCGCGCTGCAGAAGAAGTACGGCACGAAGAACGCGGCGGCGACCCTCGCGAAGTACGAGCAGGACTACGACGCCGAGACCAAGCGCATGGAGGACGCGCAGAAGGCGAACGAGCTGCCGCCGCTCGTCGCCACGCCGCCGATGACGCTCGATGACGGCCTCATCTACAAGACGACGACGGTCGGGGCGAGCCCGGCGTTCCTCGCGACGTTCGACTCGATGGTGAGCGCGCGCGTCCAGCTCGCGTTCCGGCTCGCGTCGGTGCCCGAGGACACGCAGATGTACCTCGCGGCGCTGCCGGTCCTGATGAGCGACGCCGGCGTGATCGAGAACGGCAAGCCGATTCCCGCCGACGAGATGAAGGAGCGGCTCCGCAAGGAGGTGCTCGAGCTGTCCGTCTACTACGTCGACAATCCGAGGACGAACCGGGTCGAGCTCGTCGTCGCGGGCGCCGGCAACGGCCTCGCCGAGACCCAGGCGGCGGTCGGCTGGATGAAGCGCGTGATGCTCGCGCCCGACTGGCGCGTCGAGAACCTGCCGCGCCTGCGCGACCTCGTCGACCAGCGCCTGACCGCGCTGCGTCAGCGCATGCTCGGCGCCGAGGAGGCGTGGGTCGAGGATCCTCGCGATGCGTGGCGCATGCAGTCGACGCTGTACGGCCACACGTCGTCGTTCCTGACCCGCGCCCACGACCTGCACCGGCTGCGCTGGCAGCTGTCGGCGGATCCCGCGAACGCGAAGCAGACCGAGGAGGTCGTGAAGTTCCTGGCGCTACTCGGCGAGGCGAAGTCGCTGAAGCGCGCCGAGCTCGTCGAGCTCACCGCGGCGCTCGCGAAGGGTGGCAAGCCGAAGGCCGCGAAGCTCGCGAAGTGGACCGATGCCGCCGGCAAGCTGTCGGCCGCCGCGAAGCTGCTCGCGCTCCAGGCAGGCAAGGACCTCGGCGCGCTGCTCGGCGACGTTCCGGACAGCTCGCTCGCGATGGACTGGACGTACCTGACGAGACAGATGAGCGCGGACCTGAAGATCGGGGCACCGGCGGCGCTCGCGGCGATCGACGCGCTGCGCACGCAGGTCGTCGTGTCGGCGCGCGCACGCATCGTCGAGGTCGGCTCGACCGCGAACCAGCAGGGCCTCGCCTCCGACGTTGCCGGACTCGTCTCCGCGCTACCGGCCGGCACGAAGGCGGCGCCGGGTGCCGAGCTCGGCCAGCAGGTCTTCCGTG
This sequence comes from Pseudomonadota bacterium, assembly GCA_023386455.1. Classification (GTDB taxonomy): domain Bacteria; phylum Myxococcota_A; class Polyangia; order Haliangiales; family Haliangiaceae; genus JABFXX01. The sequence goes on from JAEWJO010000166.1 coordinate 33,188, forward strand.
CGCGCCTGCTCGAGCGCGAGCCGAAGGCGAAGGACCAGACGTTCGTCGGCCTGTTCGCGCCATCGACCTCGAGCGGCGTATTCGTCCACTTCGCGCCGAATGCCTACTGGACCGACACGAGCGACGACGCGATCCTCGACTACCTCACGTCGAATCTCTACAGCGGCCACGGCGCGCACTCGATCTTCATGAAGACGTGGGCGGCGGGCCTCGCGTACTCGAACGGCCTGCGGCCGCGCATCGCCGAGGGCGCGCTGACGTACTACGCGGAGCGGTGTCCGCTCCTGCCCCAGACGCTGCGGTTCGTGATCGAGCAGCTGAAGAAGGCGAAGTCGGATTCGAACATCGGTCGCTACGCGATCGCGAAGGCGTTCGACTCGCGCGTCGCGATCGGCTTCGAGGACCGCGCGAGCGCGATGGCAGCGAACCTCACCGACGGCGTCACGCCCGAGATCGTGAAGACGTTCCGCCAGCACGTGCTCGACGCGGCGAAGAAGCCCGGTCTCGCCGAGACGCTGTTCAGCCGCATGGAGACGGTCTACGGCAAGGTGCTGCCGGGCTACGGCAAGCTCGATCAAGACGGCGTCTACTTCGTGATCGGCCCCGAGAAGCAGATGGCCGCGTACCAGGACTACCTGCACGCCGCGGTCGGCAAGTCCGCGACGCTGTACCGGCTGTATCCGCGCGACTTCTGGATCCCGGCGAAGCTGTAGAAACGAAGAACCGCCGGCAGCAGGTGCTACCGGCGGTCATCGTGTGTCGCGGCGACAGCGATCAGCGGCGGTGGTCGCGGACGGGCGGCGCCGAGCGCGGCGGCGGGGCGGAGCGGCCCTGGCTCGCCGGCGGCGTGTACGTGCGATGGTCCCGCGTCTGCGGCGCGGGCGCCGGTGCCTGCGCCGGAGCGCGGTACGTGCTGCGCGGCGCCGAGTACGAGCGCGCGGGCGGCTGGTACGTGCGGTGATCGCGGACCGCCGGACGGTTGTTCCGGTAACGGTAGTCGCCATGATACGCGGGTGCCGGAGCGCGCGACCAGCCGACGCCCGGACGGAACCGCGCGTAGCTCGACGGGCGCTGGATGCCGCGCACGCCGTACGGCACGTTGTACGACACGCTCCAGCCGCCGTTGTAGTACGGCGACGAGTACCAGAGACCGTTGTCGTATCGCCAGTAGTAGTTGTCCGAGTAGAACACCGGATAGTCGGAGTACGCGACGACCGACACGCCGGGGCTCACGTAGTAGAGATCCGGCGAGGCGTACCCGGTGCTGTAGCCAACCGAGTAGTTCGCTCCGACGTCCCCGCTCGTGTAGCAGCCGGTGCCGAGGCCGATGCTCGCAAGAAGCGGTAGTAGCAGTCTCTTCATGCGGAGGATCGTACCGCTCGTCCTGGGGAAGTCCACCACTTGACAGCGCAAGTGCCCGTATCGTCGTCGTGACTTAACACACGACAACAATCGAGCTTCGGTGCGTTGGCGCTCAGCGACGGTGCGATGTCCCGCCCGAGGGGCGCGAGGTGCTCGGCGACCGGGTCGTCGGCATCGGCCGCGCCCCGCTCGGCGGCGCGTGCATCGTCGGGGACCGCGAGGTGCTCGGAGACCGCGTCGTCGTCGGGGCCGAGCGGCCCTGATAGCCGCGGCTATAGCCCTGCGATCCGCGGCTATAGCCCTGCGAGCCACGGTTGTAGTTCTGGGATCCGCGGTTGTAGCTCTCGCGGTTGTAGCGGTTGTAGTCGCGCGTGTTGTAGTTCCGGTTGTAGTCGCGCGTGTTGTAGCTCCGGTCGTAGTTCCTGTTGTAGTTCCGGTTGTAGCTCTCGCGGTTGTAGTTGCGGTTGTAGCTCCGGTTGTCGTAGCCGCGGCTGTAGTACCCGCGGTTGTAGCCGCTTGGATACACGCGGTTGTAGCCGGCGCGCGGATACCAGTGCGCGTAGGTGTACGGTCGGTTGATCGTCCGCACGCCGTACGGCACGTCGCGGTAGGTGACGAAGCCGGTGTTGTAGTACGGCGATCGAGCCCAGTAGCCGTTGTTGTAACGCCAGTAGTAGTTGTTGGCGTAGAACGTCGGATACTCGGAGTACGCGACGACGGACACGCCGGGGCTCACGTAGTAGAGGTCCGGCTCCGCATACGCGTAGCCGTCGGTCGAGTACGCGACGCCGACGTCGCTTCCGGCGCACGCGGTCCCCAGACCGACGCTGGCAACGATGGGAAGTAGGAAGCGCTTCATGATCGAACCGTACCCCCGGCGCGATCGATGTCGATCGCGTCATCGCTGCGAGCACCGCCGAGCGTAGATCTCAGTGGCGATGATCGCGGACCTGCACGCCGCCGCCGCGCGCCTGGTAGCCGCCATGCGAGTGCCCGCCAGAGTAGCCACGGTTGTAGTGCCCGCCGGAGTAGCCGCGGTTGTAGTAGCCGCGGTTGTAGCTCTGATAGCCGCGGTCGTAGTGCCCGCGGTTGTAGTACCCGCGGTTGTTGTAGCCACGGTTGTAGTAACCGGGGTTGTAGTAGCCGCGGTTGTAATAGCCGGTGCGGTAGTACGGAGACCCGTAGCGATAGTACGGCGTGCCGTAGTAGCCGGAGCGGTAGTACGGGTAGTTGTACCCGTAGCGATAGTAGTTGTTGCCGTAGTAGTACGGCGAGTGCCCGACGTAGATGCTCGAAGACGGATAGGTGTCGACGTAACCGTAGCCGTCGGTCGCGTAGTCGACGCCCACCACGCTTCCGGCGCAGCCGGTGCCGAGACCGAGGCTCGCGACGATGGGAAGTAGGAAGCGCTTCATGATCGGACCGTACCGCCGGTGCGATCGATGTCGACCACGCGATCGACTGCGACGCGCGCTGTTCGTCAGCTGATGACGGCGATCGATTCAGGTGCGGCCGCGAGCGCGAACCGGCGATCGGGCGTCGCGACGTGGCGCGCCATCTCCGGCGGCAAGAGCTCGTGCGCCGCTTCCGCCATCGCGATGTCGCGGACGAGGCGGAACTTGCGCTCGGCGAGATACCCGGGCAGCTCGTCGGGCGTCCAGCCGAACTTCCATGGCTCGCCGACGGCGCCGACGACCGCCTTCATCGCGCGCGTCATGAACGAGGGCCGCGTGATGCGCGACTTGGCGAAGTACGTCATGGCGAGTTGCGAACCGGGGGCGCTCCACGCGCGGATCGCGCGCAGCGACGAATCGATCGCGGCATCCGTCAGGTACATCGTGACGCCTTCCCAGATCGTGAACGCCGGGCGGGTGACATCGAGGCCCGCCTCGGCGAGTACGTCGGGCAGATCCTCCATCGCCCGTTGCTCGAAGTCCCACGTCACGTAGCGCGATGGCGAGTGCGCGCCGATCTTCGTCAGGATCGACTTCTTGCGCGCCTGCGTCGCCGGATGATCGACCTCGAGGACCTCGACGTCGGCGAGCTCGGGTATGCGGAGTGCGCGGCAGTCGTAGCCGGCACCGAGCAGGACGAGCTGCCGCCCACCGCCTGCGACGAACTCGCGGAGTGCATCGTCGATGACGCGCGTGCGAACCTGCATGTACAGGATCCACGTCGACAGCCCGGGGATCAGCGCGAACGGGCGCAGGCTGTCCTGTCGGCTGTCGAGCAGGCGCGCGAACGCGGGCGACGCGAACGCCGCACCGTAGGGATCGTCGACGAGCTGCCCGGACGGCGGGAGGAGCGCGCCCATCTGGCGGGCAGCAGCGACGAACGCGGCGGTCCGGCTTGGCGAATCGTCTCTCATCGCAGGTTCATCCGCTCGCGCATGGGGCGAACATACCCAAAATCTGCTAGACGCGTGTCATGCGTTACCTGCACACGATGGTGCGAGTCCGCGACCTGCCGGCCGCCATCCGGTTCTTCTGCGATGGCCTCGGCCTGCAGGAGATCCGCCGCCGAGACAGCGAGCAGGGCAGGTTCACGCTCGTGTTCCTGGGCGAGAAGGCCGAAGAGGGTGGGGATGGACTGACGTCCCCCCAGATCGAGCTCACCTACAACTGGGACCAGACCGAGCCGTACAGCGGTGGTCGCAACTTCGGGCATGTCGCGTACGAGGTCGACGACATCTACGCCGCGTGCCAGCGCTTCATCGATCTCGGCTACACGATCTCGCGGCCGCCGCGCGACGGCCGCATGGCATTCGTCCGCTCGCCGGACCTGATCTCGGTCGAGCTGCTACAACGTGGCGAGGCGCTCGCCCCGAGCGAGCCGTGGACGTCGATGAAGAACGTCGGCGAGTGGTAACGCAGTGAAGGCAACGGCAGACGAGATCCTCAAGGTCATCGCGACGAACCGCAAGGCGACGCACGACTTCCACTTCCACGACCGGATCGAGGCCGGCATCCAGCTCGTCGGCTCCGAGGTGAAGAGCCTGCGCGACGCGCGCGTCGTGATCGCCGATGGCTTCGTCGAGTTCCGCAAGGGCCAGGCGTTCCTGCACAAGGTCTCGATCAACGAGTACTCGCAGGCCAACCGCTGGGGGCACGACCTCGAGCGCGTGCGCAAGCTGCTCCTGCACAAGCACGAGATCGACAAGCTCGCGACGAAGGTTCAGCAGAAGGGCTACACGCTGATTCCGCTGTCGATGTACTTCAAGGGCCATCGCGTGAAGGTCGAGCTCGCGCTCGTCACGCACAAGAAGCAGCACGACAAGCGCGCGACGAAGAAGGAAGCGGACGACAAGCGTGAGATGGACCGCGCCATCAAGCGCGCCCGCTAGAGCAGCGGTACACCACCGGGCATGACGAAGCTCACGATGGTGTTCGCGCTCGCGGCGTGCGGCGGGAGCGCGGCGACGGGGACGACGACGACACCGACGACGCCCACCGGATCGGCGGGCGAGACCGCGGGCGACGACACCCGCATGCCACCCGACCAGTATCCGGAGCGCAAGCTGCAGATGCTGCGCACGCCGAGCGAGCTGTCGTGGGCCGAGGCGCCCGAGGCCAAGGGCGTCGCGACCGCGGGCGCGTGGGGCAACCCGGCGAAGGAAGGCGGCTGGTTCATCAAGATCGCCCAGGGCGCCGGCACGCAGCAGACCTATGACGTCGATGCGCGCGGCATCGTCGTCACCGGGACGATCGAGCCGAGCACGCCACCGTCGCCGAACGTGCGGATCGCCGCGCTCTCCGCGGGCTCGTCGTACGTCCAGCCCGCCGGCACGCCGCGGACGCTCGAGTGCGCGAGCGGCGAGTGCGTCGTGTTCGTCGAGACGACCGGCGCGAAGGCCGGCGGCACCGCGAGCGAGAAGCGCGCGTACGAGCTGACGTGGGAGCCGCTCGATCCGAAGAACCCTGGGGGCGCGCAGATCGCCCAGGTGTGGGGCGATCGCAACGCCGGCGCGAGCGGCATGCTGCTGAAGATTCCCGCCGGCAACCCGCCGAACTGGCACATCCACCGCCACGACCACTACGGCGTCGTGCTCGCCGGCACGTTCGATAACCTCGAGTCGGGCCACGAGTCGAAGGACCTGCCGCCCGGCTCGCTGATCTTCGAGCCCGGTGGCAACAAGCACACCGCGAACTGCAAGCCCGGCGGCGAGTGCATGGTGTACGTCCACTTCCTCGGCGCGTACGACACGAAGCCGATGGAGTGATTCTCAGTCGCGGTGGTACGGCTCGCCGCGAATGATCTTGAACGCGCGATAGACCTGCTCGAGCACGAGGATGCGCACGAGCCGGTGCGCGATCGTCAGCTTGCCGAACGCGATGAGGCGCCTCGCGCGCTTGCGGACCGCGTCGCTGTGGCCATCGGCGCCGCCGATCGCGAACGCGACAGGTGCACCGCCGCCGTGCTGCTGCTCGGCCGCGAGCAGCTCGGCGAACTGCGCGCTCGTCAGTGACTCGCCGCGCTCGTCGAAGACATAGAGGTGGCAGTTCGCGGGGAGCGCCGCGACCATGCCGGCCTCGTCCTTGGCCTCGTGCACGGTGAGCGTGCAGTACGGACGCAGCCGCTTGCGATACTCCTCGTCGGCCTGGACGAAGTACGACTCCTTGAGCCGTCCGATCGTGCCGACGTGGATCTTCACTCAGTGGACCGCGGACGACTCGTACGACTCGGCCGGCATCCGCGCATCGGCGGGCACGTCGATCGGGACGCGCGGGGCATCGTTCCAGAGGCCCTCGAGATCGTAGTGCTCGCGTGCCGAGTGGAGGAACACGTGCACGACGAAGTCGCCGAAGTCGAGCAGCGCCCACTGGCCGCTGCGCGCGCCCTCGGTGCTGATCGGCCGCAGCCCTTCGGCCTTGAGGCCCTGCGAGATCGCGTCGGCGATCGCGTCGACCTGCCGATCCGACCGGCCCGAGATCACGAGCTGATAGTTGCAGAACGAGCACAGCTGACGCACGTCGAGCAAGATCGGCTCGAGCGCCTTCTTGTCGAGGGCAAGGGTCAGCGCGCGCAGCGCGCCGTCGAGCCCTTCGGTGGATGTTGGCTGGGTCGTCGGCTCGCTCGCGGTGCTGCGTCCACGCGCTTGCGGGGTCGAACGTGCAGCCTTGGGGGCGCTCTTCTTGCTCTTGGTCATGCGTCCTTCATTGCTCCTTCACGGACGAATCTGGCCGCTTCCGCGTACCACGAACTTGGTGGTGGTGAGGCCCTCGGCGCCCATCGGGCCGTAGGCATGCAGGCGCGTCGTCGAGATACCGATCTCGGCGCCGAGCCCGAGCTCGCCGCCGTCGGCAAAGCGCGTCGACGCGTTGACGAGCACCGTCGAGCTATCGACGTCGCGGAGGAACTGTTCGGCGACGGCCGCGTCGGTCGTGATGATCGATTCGGTGTGGTTACTGCCGTAGCGCTCGATGTGCTCGACCGCACCGGGCAGGCCGTCGACGACCCGCACGGCGAGCACGAGGTCGAGGTACTCGGCCGACCAGTCATCATCGGTCGCGGCGCGGACGGCCTGGCCACCGAGCTCGCGCACTGTGGCGTCTCCGCGCAGCTCCACTCGCGCACCGAGCCGCGCGACGAGGCGCGGGATGAACGTCGGTGCAACAGCGCGATCGATCAGCAATGTCTCGAGAGCGTTGCAAACGCCAGGCCGATGGGTCTTCGCGTTGTCGACGATGCGCTCGGCCATGTCGAGGTCGGCGGCCGCGTGGACGAACACGTGGCAGACGCCCTTGTAGTGCTTGATGACCGGCACGCGCGCGTGCTCGGCGACGTAGCGGATGAGACCCTCGCCGCCGCGCGGGATGCAAAGGTCGACGAGGTCGTCGAGCTTGACGAGATCCGCGATCGCCTCGCGATCGGTGACGGGCACGAGCTGCACGGTCTCCGCCGGCAGGCCCGCCTGCGCGAGACCGGTCTGCACCGCCTTCGCGAGCGCGCGGTTGCTCTCGAGCGCCTCGCGGCCACCGCGCAGGATGCACGCGTTGCCCGCCTTGAGGCAGAGCGCGGCGGCGTCGGTCGTCACGTTCGGCCGCGCCTCGTAGATCATCGCGATGACGCCGAGCGGGATGCGCACGCGCGAGACCTCGAGGCCGTTGGGCCGCGTCTCGGTGTGCTCGACCTTGCCGAGGACCTCGGGAGCGCCGGCGATCTCGCGGACCGCGCGCGACAGGCCCGCGACGCGCGCGTCGTCGAGCTTCAGCCGATCGAGCATCGCGGACGAGAGGCCCTGGGCCGCGCCGGCCTCGAGGTCCCTCGCGTTCGCTGCGAGGATCTGGGGGCGTGCGGCATCGATCGCATCGGCGATCGCCACGAGCGCGGACGCGCGCTGCGCCGCCGTCGCCTTCGCGATGATCCTCGCCGCTCCCCGCGCCGCCTGGGCGACGCCTCGAATCAGCCGTTCGCGCTCGATCGAGCCTGTCACAAGATTACGAGATCATCCCGGTGGATTGCTTCGTCGATGGACTTGTATCCCAGCCTGGCCTCGATGCCCGCTGAATGCAAGCCCTGGATCTTCCGCAGATCGTCGCCGGGGTAAGCCGCGAGACCACGGGCGAATTCGTTACCGTCCCGCGTCACGATCGACACGGTGTCGCCCAGCTCGAAGTTGCCGTCGACCGAAACGATGCCCGCGGGCAGCAGGCTCTTGCCGCCGTCGCGGAGCGCCCGGGCGGCGCCGTCATCGATCACGAGCGTGCCGGCGGGCTTGGCGCCGTACGCGATCCAGTGCTTGCGCGAGGACAGCGCGCGCTCGGGAGGGACGAACAGTGTTCCGACGTCCGCGCCCGCGAGCACGCGGCCGAGCACGTCCGGATCGCGACCCGGTGCGACGACGGCGGGCACGCCGGTGCGCGTGACGATCCGCGCCGAGCCGACCTTGCTCGCCATCCCGCCCGAGCCGACGCCCGACGTGCTCTTGCCGGCGACCGGCGCCGCCTCGCGATCGATGTCGCGGACGATCGGCATGCGCACGCCGGCCGCGTCGCGCACGCCCTCGACGTCGGTCAGGATGATCAGGACGTCGGCGGAGACGAGGTTGCAGACGAGCGCGGCGAGCTGGTCGTTGTCGCCGAACTTGATCTCCTCGGTCGCGACCGTGTCGTTCTCGTTGATCACCGGCACGACGCCGCGATCGAGCAGCGCGCGCAGCGTGTGACGCGCGGACAGGAAGCGACGGCGATCGCCGAGGTCGTCGTGCGTGACGAGCACCTGGCCGATCTCGATCGAGTGCGCGCCGAACGCGTGCTCCCACATCTGCATGAGCCGCGACTGGCCGACGGCGGCCGCGGCCTGCAGCGCGGGCATCTCCGTCGGTCGCGCCGTCATCCGCAGCCGCGGCAGGCCGAGCGCGATCGCGCCCGACGACACGATGACGACCTCGACGTCGCGGCGGCGCAGCTCGGCGACCTGATCGGCGATCGTCGCGGGCCGGCTCGCGGGTGCCTCGGCGATCAAGCGGCTGCCGATCTTCACGACGACGCGGCGGGCCTCGACGAGTGCTGCCCGCTCGGTCATCGCTTGATCGTCCCCGCGGCGACGCGGGCACGCCAGCGCCGATCGAGCGACTCGATCGCGGCGTCGAGGTACGGATTGACCTCGCTCGACAGCTGCGCCTCGACCGCGGCGACGGTGCGCGCGAGGAAGTTCGTCTTCTCGGCGAGCGCGGCATCCATCACCTGCTCGATCTCGTCGACGCGCTCGGCCTCCGGGATGACCTCTGACTTGGCCGCGAGCATCCGGCGGAACCGGCCGCCCGACGCGAGATCGACGAGCTCGAGCGGCGCGCGGATCGTCGCGCGTGCGGCGGACAGCGCGCCGCGACGGAACGGATGGAACGCGAGCGCGCCGGGCGTGCCGTCGATCGAGCGGATGATCTCCTCGCGCAGCGCGGTCGCCGTTCCGACGTCGAGCGCGAGCCCGGTGTGGAGCTTCGCGCAGTAGTGATCGAACAGCGTCATCGCCGTGTACGTTCGCGCGGCCGAGCGCGCGCGGTTGATCGCGGCGATCGCGACCATCATGCGGCGCGCGGCGCGGGTGGCGACGCGACCGATCACGCCACCGACCGCGATCTGCGCGATCGCCGGGGGCTTCGTCTTGCCGTGGACCATCACGTTCACGGCGTCCTCGTCCATGTCGACCTGGTGCGACGCGGCGATCCGCCGGTAGCCGCCGCCGAGGATCGTGCCGACAGCCCAGTCATCGAGGAACGGAATCGGCAGCGCGCCGGCGAGGCTGCCGACGAGCGAACGCGCGATGATCGACCGGCGCTGGCCGACCAGGTAATCGCGGCGCTGGACGAGGGCGTCCGTCATTTCTGCGATTTTGACCCACCCGGAGCCGGAGCGGGAGGTGCCTGTTGCGCCTCCTTTGCCGGCGAGGGCGTGACGGCCGTTCCGTCGGAATTCTTCCTCAGCGGCGGGGCGATGCCCTGGAGCAGAAAATCGCGGTCATCGACCTCGCGCAGGCGCTCGGGGGTGGCGACGACCTGGGCGGGCGGCGGCGGGGCGACCGCGACGGCCGTGCCGATCGCGGATGCCGAGGCGTCGATCCCGAGCTTCATCGAGAACCGCCGACCATCGCGCGAGAACGCGATCGTCGCGGTCAGCTTCATCGCGAGCGGCGCGCCGGTCTCCGCGTCGAGGACGACCTCGCCGGCGACCGCCTCGATCGTGCGCTTCTCGCGCCACTTGCGCTGGGCGAGCGGCTCGGCGGCGGGCGCCCGCGACGATGCTGCGAGCTTCACCGCGATCTTCTTGCCGGCGCGACCGGCGACTTGCGCCGCACCCTGATCGGTCAGCTCCGTACCCGGCGCGACGAGGTCCCAGGTCGCGGCGATCGCGGCGAAGAACGAGTCGCGCTGCTCCGCGGGCTCGTCGGGCGACTCGGGCGCGCGACCGTGCCAGCGCTGGTAGCGCGGGCGCAGATAGAGCGTGCCGCCCTCGAACGTGACCTCGCGCCCGTAGTCGGCCGAGTTCGTGTAGACCGCGTGATAGGTGCCGTTGCTGCCGATCTCGATCGTCGCCTCGTCGGACAGGTCGGTGACGCGCTTGCCTCCCTCGTCGACGACCGTCGTCGTCTTGATCGCGTAGGTGTGCGGGCCGAGCGCCGTGATCACCTTGCCGTACGGCGTCGTCAGGGCACGGCCGAGCTCGGCGGGGTCGCGCGCGGCGCGGCCGAGGTCGATCGCGGCGACCTTCTCCTTCGGGGCGATGACGAGCGTGCCGAGCTTGTCGTCGGGGACACCCTCCGAACGGCCACACCCGACGAGTGCCAGGCTGGCAAACAGCACGTTGCGGAGCATCGCGAGGGTCTTAGCTTTCTCGACGGCCAGGGTCAACCAAGCTACGTTCTCCCGTGGTGCAGGAGCTGATGCCGTTTGCAACGTCCGGAGCCGGATGTGCATTCGCGGTGTTGCTGGGCCTCCTCTGGGGCAGCTTCGCCAACGTTTGCATCTATCGGTGGCCGCCGAGCGACGAGTTCCCGACCGGCCGGTCGGTCGTGAAGCCGGGGTCGCACTGCTCGGCCTGCAAGGCGCCGATTCGCTGGTACGACAACGTCCCGCTGCTCAGCTACCTGTGGCTGCGCGGGCGGTGCCGGGACTGCGGTGCGTCGTTCTCGCCGCGGTACCTGTTCGTCGAGGCGCTGACCGGCGTGCTGTTCGGCGTCGCGTGGTGGTTCACGCTCGGTACCGGCGGGACGTACGACACGTTCGACCTCCGCCTCGTCAAGTTCGCGATCGACGCGTGGTTCGTGTTCACGATGGTCGTCGTCACGTTCATCGACATCGACCACAAGCTGATCCTCAACCGGGTGACCATCCCGTCGATCGGCATCGCCTACCTCGCGTCCCTGGTGGGACACCCCTGGTGGGTGGGGCTCGTCGGCGCGGCGATCGGGTACGGCGTCCCGTGGCTCATCGGCGAGCTGTACTACCGGCTCCGCGGCAAGGAGGGCCTGGGCCTCGGCGACGCGATGCTGCTCGCCGTCGTCGGCGCGCTGCTCGGCTGGAAGGGCGTCGTGTTCGCGCTGTTCGGCGGATCGATGATCGGGTCGGTGGTCGGCATCGTCCACCTCGCAAGAGCCCGGAAGGAGATCATGTCGACCGAGCTGCCTTTCGGACCCTTCCTGGCCGCCGGCGCGGTGTTCTATTTGTTCGCCGAGCCGTGGATCGAGCTGTACTTCCGGCTGGTATAGTTGGCGACGATGGCAGGCCAAGCGGCCGAGCAGATCATCGCTGGGGTGGTACTCAGCGAGCGTCTGGCGGTGACGATGTACGGCGCGATCCATCGCGCCTCGTTCGGTGGACAGCGCAACCTGCGCGGGCTCGTCGTCGACCCGAAGATGCTCGAAGAGGATGCGTTTCGCATCTCGCTGACCGACGCCGCCAACATCGCCGCGATCACCCGGCTCGAGCATCCCAACATCGTCCCGACGATGACGGTCGAATCGGGCGGGCCCGACGTCGTCATCGTCACGCGCGGCGTCGGCCGGTACGTGACGGTGCAGGACCTCATCACCTCGGTGAGGGCGAGGTCGAAGAGCGGCAAGCTGTCGCTGCCGATCGCCGCGCTGATCGGCAAGAGCGTGATCGAGGCGCTCGCCGCCGCGCATCGCGCGGGCCTCATCCACGGCGCCGTCCATCCCCGCAGCGTCCTCATCGACGAGGACGGTGGCGTACGGCTCAGCGACTTCATCGCCGGCCGCGCGCTGACGACCGCGGTCGCGCAGGGCGCCGACTCGACGCTGTGGCGCGGGCTCGCCGGCTACATCGCGCCCGAGCTCGTCGTCGGCGAGGATCCGACCCCCGGCGTCGACGTGTTCGCGGTCGGCGCGATGCTGTTCACGATGCTGTCGGGCGAGATCCCGCCGGGCTCGCTGCGCGTGACGCCTGCCGTCGAGCGCCTCGTCCAGCGCGCGCTCGATACCGACGTGTCGCGGCGCTACCGGAGCGCGACCGACCTGCTCGAGAACCTGCTCGAGGCGATGGAGGACGATCGCTGGGAGCTCGCGGAGCGCGGCGAGCTGATCAAGGAAGCCGGCCTGTCCGCGACCGACGAGAACATCGACGACGCGACCGAGGATCTGCTCGCGTCGCTCGGCAAGAGCGACATGAAGGTCACGACGCGGCCGAGCGTCACCGACATGACGCGGCCGGAGCCGCGATCGCACACGACCGGCGGCCGGCTCGACGCGCTGCTCTCGGATCTCGGCGACGAGACCGGGCTGACCCACGTCGACGAGATGCCGGGCAACAGCAAGCTCCGGCGCGATCCGATCAGCGACATCATCCGCAGCGATCCGCGCGCGCGCGTGCCGTCGCTCGACGATCCCGATGACGACGACACGCCGCTGCCGCCGCCGTCGACGCGGCCGAGCTCCGAGGACGGCTTCACGCCGCCGAAGATGCGCTCCGAGATCATGCGCACGCCGTCGCGCGGGGCGACGACCGACGAGGCTGCCGCGCTCGCCGCGATCGGCGACCTCGACTCCGGTGCGCGTCGCATGTCGACCGCCGCCGAGC
>JAEWJO010000197.1 GCA_023386455.1 Pseudomonadota bacterium
ACCGGCAGCGCATCGAGCGAGTGCGCGGCTGCATCGATCGCGCTCGCCATCTCCGAGGCGGAAGCGAACCGGAGGTCGGGCTTCTTCGCGAGCGCCTCGCCGACGACGTGCTCGATCTGCGGCGTGAACGAGCGGCCGGTCGCACCGAGCCGCGGCGGCGCGGCGTAGGTGTGCAAGCGCATCAGCGTGCTCGGATCGGAGTCCGCGAACGGCGGCTGACCGGCGAGCAGCTCGTACAGCACCGCGCCCATCGAGTAGAGATCGGCGCGGCCGTCGACGGTGCCGCCCTGCACGCACTCGGGCGCGATGTAGCGAGGATCGCCGAACGCGGTCATGCCCGCCTGGGTCAGCTTCGCCTCGCCGAGGACGCTCTGGGTGTCCGCGACGAGCTTCGCGACCCCGAAGTCGAGCACCTTGACGAGGTCCTGACCGTCGTCGTTCGCGATCAGGATGTTCTCGGGACGGACATCTCGATGGATCACGCCCATCGCGTGCGCGTGGCCGAGCGCCTCGACCACCTGCCTCGCGATGCCGAGCGCGCGGCGCGGGGCGACCGGCCCACCGCTCATCAGCGTGCGCAGCGCGAGCCCGCGGACGAGCTCGGTCGCGAGGAACAGCGACCCGTCGTCGAGCCGGCCGACCTCGAGCAGCTCGACGATGTTGCGGTGGCGGAACATGCCGAGCGTCTTGCCCTCGCGAAGAAACCGCGCGGCGACCTCGGAGTCGGCGTGCTCCGCATGCAGGACCTTCAGCGCGACGTGCGTGCCGAGCTCGACGTGCTCGGCCTCGTAGACGTCTCCGGTCGCGCCGCTCGCGAGCTGCGCCACCACGCGGTAACGGCCCACGACGACGGCGCCGACGAGATCGCGCTCGGCCATGGGGCCGAGTCTACACGGACAAACCGTGCGTTTCGCCCCGACGGCCCGGCGCGATGATTGCGATTCGCTGTGCCCTGACACGACCGTGTGTCGTCGGCGCTCCCGCGTCTGAGAGCTTCTCGGTGTGCGTCTGTCTCAATGGCGCGCGTGCGCTTTAGGTCCGCAGAATCTCACCCGAACTTCTAGGGGAACCGAGTAGCCGACGCGGAGTGCCGTCGACATGGTGACGATATGCCGCTGCCAATCATCGCCTTCTCTAAAGACTGGCACGAAGACCCCACGTCGAATCATCACGTCCTCCGGGAGCTCGCGAAGACCCGCCGTGTCCTGTGGCTCAACTCGCTCGCGACGCGCAGACCGAACCTCTCCTCGGCGCGCGACCTCGGCAAGATCAGGCGCAAGCTGACCGAGTTCTCGAAGGGCGCGGTCAACGTCGAGAACGATCTGTGGGTCGCGACGCCGCTCGTGCTTCCGCTGCCGCAGAGCACGGCGGCCGTGAAGCTGAACCGCCAGATTTTGCGGTGGACGGTCCAGGCGCTGCGCGCGCAGCTCGGCATCAAGAAGTTCCAGCTCTGGACGTTCCTGCCGAACACGGCGCCGTACGTCGGCACGCTCGGCGAGGAGCTCTCCGTCTACTACTGCGTCGACGAGTGGGCGACGTTCCCCGGTCTCGATCGAGAAGGCACGATCGCGATGGAGCGCGCCCTGCTCGAGCGAGTCGACGCGACGTTCACGACGAGCCTCGCGCTCGCCGAGAAGAAGCGCGCGGTCTGCCGCAACACGTTCCTCGCGCCGCACGGTGTCGACGCCGAGAAGTTCCAGCGCGCCCTCGATCCGGCGCTCGCGATCCCGGCCGATCTCGCGGCGCTCCCCGGCAAGAAGATCGGCTTCTTCGGCACGCTGCGCGACTTCCTCGACTACGACCTGATCGCGCACATCGCGAAGGCGCGGCCCGACTGGTCGATCGCGCTGATCGGCCAGGAGCTGTGCGACATCGGACCGATCAAGGGACTGCCGAACGTCCATCTGCTCGGGCAGAAGAAGCACGACGAGCTGCCCGCCTACTGCAAGGGCTTCGACGTCGGTCTCATCCCGTACCGCATCGACAACGACGTGAAGTTCATCAACCCGCTCAAGCTGCGCGAGTACCTGTCGGCCGGCCTGCCGGTCGTCTCGACCGACATGCCGGAGGTCCAGCCGTACGCGCACCTCTGCCACATCGGCCAGACGTTCGACGACATGGTCGCGGCCTGCGACCGCGCGATCGAGGAAGGCTCGCCCGAGCAGCGCGTTCGCCGCGCGCGGTCGATGGACTCCGAGACCTGGCAGGCGCGCGTCGCCGCGACGATGCGGACCGTCGAGCAGTTCGAGGCGAGGAAGTCGCAGACCGCGCACGACGATCTGATCGGCGCGTTCCCGGTCATCGGCGAGGTCGCGGTCGCGCGTTAGACGAGGCCTTTGGCGACGACGGTCCAGTCCGCGTGGCCATCGCCGTCGGCGATCGCCGCGTCCATTCGCTGGACGAACGACGTCAGCATCGTCAGCGCCTGGCCCGCGTGCTCGGCCTCCTCCTGCATCAGGCGGGCATCCTTGCGCGCCATCGCGAGCTCCCACGATGGATTCGTGTAGTCGGCGTCCATCATCCGCTTGAACCGGCCCGGCAACGACACGCCCGGATTGAAGTGACCGAGCAGTGTCGCGATGTCGGCGCCGGACATCGACATCGACCTCGCGAGCGAGAGCATGTCGACAAAGCCCGCGGTGATCGCCATCAGCAAGAGATTGCCGATCAGCTTGTAGCCCGCGGCCGCATCGACGCGCTCGCCGAGATCGATCAGCTTGCCGGTCATCGGTGCGAGCAGCGGCGTGACCCTCGCGACGACGCCGCGATCGCCGCAGACCATCATGAGGCCGGTCGACTCGAGCGCGTTCTGCGGCCCCATGAACACCGGCGCGTGGACGTAGGTGACACCGCGCGCCGGCCAGTCGTGCGTCCTCGCGCGCGCTCCTGCCGTCGAGGTCGTCGAGTGATCGATCACGAGCGCGCCCCTCGCGAGACCGGGAGCCGCGGCGGCGAGCACGCTGTCGACCGCCTCGTCGTCACTGACGACGACATGCACGCGGCTGGCACCGCGCACGGCGTCGGCGGGAGTGTCCGCGACCACGATGCCCTCGCCTTCGAGTGAGCGCGCGCGTCCCGGCGTGCGATTCCATACGTGCACGTCCTCACCCTTCTTCCGAAGCGCGCGCGCGAATCCAGAGCCGAGCAGACCGGTACCGAGGAGCGTGATCATCGAGCGGAGCCTACCTCGGGCGTGGTTCGTGCACGTGGCCGGCGCCGTGCGAGTCGGCGGCTTCGTGGCAACACGTCCCAGCTTCGAGATGTCCCAGGAGAGGAGCCTCGAGTGGCTCGCCGAGGCCCACGCCGAGGCGGAGGCTCGTTCCGCGCTGCTCGACGATCGCGGCCGGCGCGCGTTCGCGGCGAAGCTGTCGCGCATTCTTGCGCGCTGCGCATGCACGCCACCGAAAATCCTGCGCAGAGGTCACTCGCTGACCGACGCGCGACGCGCCGAGCTCCCGCGCGGCCTCGGCACCGAGGCGCGAACGAAGCTGTTCGGCGAGCTCGTCGACGACTACTTCGCGCGCGCGTATCCCGAGGATGACGTCGCTCCGGATGATCTGATCCACGTCACCTGTACCGGCTATCTGTCGCCGAGCGGCGCGCAGAAGGTCGTCGCGAGTCGCGGTTGGGGCGCGCGGACGCGCGTCACGCACGCGTATCAGATGGGGTGCTACGCGGCGCTCCCGGCGGTTCGCATGGCCGCCGGCTGCCTCGCGCTCGGCGCGCGGCGCGTCGACCTCGTCCATACCGAGCTGTGCTCGCTGCACGTCGATGTCACGACGCACAGCATCGAGCAGCTCGTCGTCCAGAGCCTGTTCGCCGACGGCATGATCCGCTACTCGCTCACCCACGACGGGCCGGGGCTCGAGCTCGTCGCCGCCGCCGAGTGCGTGCTGCCCGACTCCGCGGGCTCGATGAGCTGGATCGTCGGCGATCGCGGCATGCAGATGACGCTCGCGCGTGACGTGCCGGAGCGGATCGGTCGCGTGCTGCGGACGTTCGTGGTCGAGCTCTACCGGCGCGCGAACCTCGATCTCGGCGCGATGAAGCACAGCGTGTTCGCCGTGCATCCAGGCGGACCGAAGATCATCGACGGTGTCCGCGACACGCTCGAGCTCGACGAGGCACAGATCGAGGCGAGCCGCACCGTGCTGCGCAAGTACGGCAACATGTCGTCGGCGACGCTGCCGCATATCTGGATGACGATCCTCGCCGACGCACGGATCCCGTCCGGCACGCTCGTCCCGTCGCTGGCGTTCGGCCCCGGGCTCACCGTCTGCGGTGCCCTGTTCGAGAAGCGCTGATGCTCGCGGCATGTCTGGTCCCGATCGGCCTGCAGGCCGTCGCGATGCTGGTCGACGAGGGCTGGTTTCACCGCCGCCGCGACCTTCCGCGCTGGGAGCGCATCGGTCATCCGCTCGACACGCTGACGATCGCGATCTGCCTCGCCTGGCTGCTCGTCGCGCGTACGCACGTGCTGCCGGTCTATGCAGCGCTGGCGATCTTCTCGACGCTGTTCGTCACGAAGGACGAGGCGGTCCATGCGCGCGCGTGCGGCGCTGGAGAGCACTGGCTGCATGCGGTGCTGTTCGCGCTGCACCCGATCGTCCTCGGCGCGTTCGCGCTGCTGTGGTGGCGGGGCGAGCAGGCGATCCTGTTCGGTCAGCTCGCGATCACGATCGCGTTCATGACGTACCAGGTCTTCTACTGGAACGTCTGGCGCGAGCGAGAGCCGCGAACGATCAACAACGAGTGGTATGCCGACCTCGGCGAGCGCTGGTACCGCGCCACCGACACGCCGATCGCGCTCTTGCGTGCAGAGAGCCGCCAGCGCAATCCGTGGATCGCCGACGAGATCTCGCGCACGTTTGGCGCCCGCCCCTGCCGCGTGCTCGACCTCGGCTGTGGCGCGGGCTTTCTGTCGAATCACCTCGCCGCGTGCGGCCATGCGGTCACCGGCATCGACACCACCGCCGAGAACCTCGTCGTCGCGCGCGCCCACGATGCGACGGCGAGCGCGACGTACGAGCTCGGTGATGCCTGTGCGCTGCACTACCCCGACGCCAGCTTCGACGTCGTGTGCGCGATGGACCTGATCGAGCACGTGCCCGACCCCGAGCGACTCGTCGCCGAGGTCGGCCGCGTCCTGGCGCCGGGCGGCGTGTTCTTCTTCCACACGTTCAACCGCACGCTGCTCGCGAACCTGATCGTCATCAAGGGCGTGTCGTGGTTCGTCAAGAACACGCCCGCCGACCTCCACCTCATCGACCTGTTCCGATCGCCCGCCGAGGTCGAGGCGATGTGTCGCGCCCACGGGCTCGACATTGTCGAGCTCCACGGGTCGCGGCCGCGGTTTCGCTGGCCCCTGTGGCGCATGCTGCTGACCGGACGTGTCGGTGACGACTTCGCGTTCACGTTCACGCCGTCGACGGCGATCGGCTACACGGGGATGGCGCAGCGGCGGCCGCGCGACGTGCTCGCAGCGCCTGGACCGGCTACTTCAGGAAGGCCGGCGTCATCACGGCGCTACGGCACTGCCAGTTGAAGCTGCGGGTCTGGCCGACCACGCCGTTCTCATTCAACCCGGCGACGAGCTCGTCGGCGGCGGTGCGCAGCTCCGCGTCGGCGCGGCCGCTGTAGTGCCACGCCATCGCGACGATGTACGCCGACTCGCCCCAGTGCTCGTCGTAGTCGTCGATCTCGTCCTGCGTCGTGCCGACGCCCATCCAGTAGAACGGCTTGCCGCTCGAGTCGCGGCCGTCACGCGCGATGATCCGGCCGAGGCGCACGAGCGCAGCACCGACCTGCGTCGCGCGCGTGCCGCCGACGCGGCGGGCGTACTCGTCGAGACCGTCGGCGAGGATGGCGCTCATCCACGGGCTGCACCCGTTGTAGCCGAACGACTCGCCGTGAGCGACGGCGCTGTGGCCAAAGCAGCGAGCCTCCTGATCGGCGTAGCCCGTCGGGTACGTCATCTGCTCGGCGAGGTAGGCGCTGACCGCGGTCTCGGAGCGCGCGGCGATCGCCTCGGCCTTGTCATCGGTGACGGCAAGCGCCCACTCGTGCGCGAGCAGCGTGAAGCCGGCGTGGCGCTCGGTCCAGAACCGGCTGCCGCCGTCGTAGACCGGGTTCCACATCGTCGCGATCTTCGCGGACACCGCCTCGGCGGCCTCGCGATAGCGATCGTCACCGGTCATCAGGTAGTGCAGCGCCATGCCCTGCGAGTAGTAGTACTTGAGGTCCGTCTGCGCGGTCGGCACCGCGATGTTCGTCGCGACGCCGTTCGTCACGGTCATGCCCGCGCGATAGATGTCCGCCTCGCGGTACGCCGAGCGCAGCGGGGACTGCTCGCCGGTGAACGCGTAGCCGCGGTACATCGCGGTGACGCGGTCGTAGAGCCACACGTCGCGGCTCGCCTGCCAGTTGATCAGGAAGTTGTCGGTGTCCCAGCGGTCGTAGTCACAGATGCCCCACGCGTCGAGCGGCGTGTTCGCGAGCTCGGCGGCCGGCACCATCGGACCCATCAGCTGGCTCGCGATCAGCACCGACGTCGGCAGCTCGACCCACACCTTCGGGTGGACGTTCGTCCCGGTGCCGGTGAGCGTCGATGCGACGTCGACCATCGTCGGTCCCGACGTGCCGGGCACGCCGAGCTCGATCGACAGCGAGGTCGTCGCGCTGACATCGACGTCGACCTGCACCTGGACGCTGCGGATGCTGCCGTCGGCGTGCCTCGCGAGGACGCGGCGCGCGGCGGGCAGCTCGGTGTCGCCGGCCGAGACCTTGATCAGGTCAGGATCGGTGAAAGCCCCGCGCGAGAACGGGACAGCGAAGTTCACTCTCTGTGCGCCGGTGCCACCATCGGGAACGAGCTTGACGGTGAACTGCGAGGGCATCTCCGGCGAGGGGTTCTGACCGCCACCGTCCGACGAGTAGTCGGGCCCACCGTTGCCACCATCCGTCTCGTCCGCCGGGTTCGAATTGCTGCAGCCGAAGGCGAACACGATCGAAGCGATCGTTCCACCCAGAGCCGCAGCGCGAATAAACGCGCATTGGTTCATGGCCGCGGAGCCTAAGTGCGACTCGCGTCACGACGCGATGTAGGTCCGACCACATTCGTTTCTGCGTCGGAGAACGGTAGTCCGGCTTCCGGACAGCGCGCGCTGCGAAAGTTCCGGACCGCGCAGAACGCGGTACTACGTATGCAACCTTCCTCGGTGGAGGAAGCGTCATGAGCAAGCTCTGGTTCGTTCTCGCAGCCGTCCTCGCCAGCGGAGCCGCATGCCGCGATGCCGATCGGCCACCGCACGAGATGGTCGAGGTCGGCAAACCGGTCGAGGGCACGCCACCGCCGCGCGACGAGGATCACGAGTTCGCGAACGTGCGCTCGAGCTACCAGAACGCGACGCGCGAGCGCCTCAACCAGATCGATGCCGACATCGCCGCGCTCGCGACCAGCGCCGATCGCTCGACGCAGGAGACCGCGCGGCGGCTGCGCGTGCAGAGCGCCGCGCTCGGCAAGAAGCTCGACACGATCGGCTACCAGGCGAAGACGGGGTGGGACGAGTTCCAGTCCGGCGTGTCACGCGAGCTCGACCAGCTCGAGGACGAGCTCGACAAGGCGACCCGCTAGATCGTCGTCGGTCGCGCCGTCTTCCACGCGCGGGCGGCGTAGACGACGAGGATCATCGCGAGGCCGAGCAGGATCAGCGACACCATGCCGTTGAGCCACGACGCGCTACCGATCGTCGCGTTCGCGATCTGCTTCACCTGCAGCACGAGCGACACGAGCGTCACGGCGAACACGAGCACCATCGGTGCCAGCGTGAACCAGATCGGCTTGCCGAGCTTGCGCAGCCACACCGTGATCGCGAGCAGCGACAGCGCCGCGAGCAGCTGGTTCGACGTCCCGAACAGCGTCCAGAACAGGCGGTAGCTGCCCTGCTGCGCCGCGAGCAGGAACGCCAGCGGCACGCCGACGGTCAGCGCGGTCGCCGCGTAGCCGGACGCGCGGTCGGTCTTGCCGAACAGCTCCTGCAGGATGTAGCGGCCGAGGCGTGTCGCCGAGTCGAGCGTGTCGAAGATGAACGTCGAGAGCGCCATCGCACCGAACGTCGTCGCGACGAGCGGATCGACGCCGAACAGCGAGTGGAGGAACGCGCCGAGCCCACCGGCGTAGATCGCGTTGGGTCCCTTCGCGGCGCCCGGTGCGACGATCATGATCGTCGCGAGCGCGATCACCGCGACGAACGCCTCGAGCAGCATCGCCCCATAGCCGATCGGGTGGCAGTGCGTCTCGCGATCGATCTGCTTCGACGTCGTGCCGGAACAGACGAGGCCGTGGAAGCCGGAGCAGGCGCCGCACGCGATCGTGACGAACAGGAACGGGAACAGCAGCCCCGTCGGCCCGCCGACATCGAAGCCCTTGAACGCGGGCTGCTTGATCTCGAACCCGCCGAAGAAGATGCCGATCGTCCCGACGGCGAGCGCGGCGTACAGCACGAACCCGCCGAGGTAGCCGCGCGGTTGCAGCAGGATCCACATCGGGACCATCGACGCGACGAAGCAGTACGCGAGGATCAGGATCACCCACGTGCGCCAGCTGAGGATCAGCAGCGTCGAGTACTGCGTGCCCAGCCACACGACCGCGAACGTCGCCGGCACGAAGATCAGGCTGACGAGCCAGAGCGGCGTCCTCGGCGACGCCTTCTGGACGAGCCCCATCACGACCGCGAGGCCGAGATAGAGCCCGCTCGACAGCGCGACGGCGCCGCCCTGGTTGAAGCGGAACGTCAGGCCGGCCGCGTCGGCGTCGCCGGTGACGAACGTGCTCGCGGTGACGTCGACGAACGCGACGATCACGTAGATGAGCGCGAGCCAGATGAACGTCAGGATCGCCAGCCACGCTTTCGGGCCGAGCGCGTGCTTGACGACCTCGGCGATCGACCGCGCGTCGTGACGGACCGACGCGACGAGCGTGACGAAGTCGTGCACCGCGCCGATGAAGACGACGCCGATCGTGATCCACAGGATCGCCGGCAGCCAGCCGAACTGCTGACACGCGAGGATCGGGCCGACGATCGGTCCCGCCGCGGCGATCGCGCTGAAGTGCTGGCCGAACAGATAGAACGGCTTCGTCGGGACGAAGTCGACGCCGTCGTTGTGGCGGTGCGCGGGCGTGTCATCGGTCCCGGCGAGCGAGAACTGGCGAGCGATGAGGCGGCCGTAGAACCGGTAGCCGAGAACCAGCACCGCGAGCACGACCGCCGCCAGCAGAGGGAGTGACATGACCGGCGGAGCATATCGGAACTCCACGCAGCCGCGCGCGCATGGATGTTGCTCGACGCCAGGTCATGCGCGTCCATCACCTGAACTGCATCTCGTCGTGCCCGCTCGGTGGCGCGATCTTCGACGGAAGATCTCTTCGGCTCCGCGCAAAGCTCGCGTGTCACTGCATCCTCGTCGAGACGAACGAGGGGCTCGTGCTCTGCGATACCGGATTCGGCCTCCTCGACTGCGCGAATCCGGGCGAACGGCTGAGCAGATTCTTCCTGCGGCTGCTCGATCCCGATTTTCGCGAGGAGCTCACGGCTGCGCGTCAGGTCGAGGCGCTCGGGTTCGCGCGCACGGATGTCCGGCACATCGTGCTCACGCACCTCGATTTCGATCACGCGGGTGGGCTCGATGATTTTCCGGCGGCGACGGTCCACATGCTCCATGACGAGGCGGCCGATGCCGTCGCGCAGAAGAGCTGGCTCGATCGCCAGCGATTCCGGCCGCAGCAGTGGAAGACGTCGTATCAGCGCTGGCAGACGTACGACGCGACCGGCGAGCCGTGGTTCGGGTTCGGCTCGGTCCGCGATCTACCGGGCGTGCCCTCCGGGATCCTGATGGTGCCGCTCGTCGGTCACACGCTCGGGCACGCCGGCATCGCGATCGAGCAGGAGAACGGCTGGCTGCTGCTCGCCGGCGATGCGTACTTCGATCACCGCGAGATGGACTTCGCGAATCCGCGATGCACGCCGGGATTGCGCGTGTACCAGCGCTTCATGGAGAAGGATCGCGACAGCCGGCTCGCGAACCAGCAACGGCTTCGCGAGCTCGTGCGCGATCACGCCGCCGAGGTTCACGTGATCTGCTCGCACGATCCGCGCGAGCTCGAGGACGAGACGGGGCACTCGCTCGACACACCGATCCGGCGTCCGCTCGAGCGTCCGATCGAGCGCCCCGGCACGGTCGAGATTCCCCCGACTTACGCGCCACGCTGACAGGTGCGCCACGGGCGTCGGAGCACACCGAGCCGATATGACTCAACTGCTCGAACTCATTAGACAATTCCTGACGTAACGCTACACATAGAGCAGCCGTGACCAGACCTGCTGCCAATGTCGAGAGCCACATCGGTCAGTACAAGATCCTACGCACGCTCGGCGCCGGCGGGATGGGCACCGTGTACCTCGGCGAGCACATCCTGCTCGGCAAGCGCGCGGCGATCAAGACACTGCTCCCCGCGCTGTCGAGCCAGCGCGAGATCGTCGATCGCTTCTTCAACGAGGCGCGCGCGATCTCGGCGATCTCGGATCCGGGCGTCGTCCAGATCTTCGACTTCGGCTATCACGTCGACGGCACCGCGTACATCGTGATGGAGCTGCTCGAGGGCGAGCCGCTGTCGGCGCGCATCGATCGACTCGGCAAGCTGCCGGTGACCGAGGCGCTTCGCATCACGCGCCAGATCGCGGCGTCGCTCGCGGCCGCGCACGACCTCGGCATCATCCATCGCGATCTCAAGCCCGCCAACGTCTACGTCATCCGCGACGCGGAGGCGCAGGGCGGCGAGCGCACGAAGCTCCTCGACTTCGGGATCGCGAAGCTGAGCAGCGACGAGGACGCTCGCACGACGCTGGTCGGCACGATGCTCGGGACGCCCGTGTACATGTCGCCCGAGCAGTGCCGGAGCGCCGCCGAGGTCGACCACCGCGCCGACATCTACTCGATCGGCTGCGCGCTGTTTCACATGCTGACCGGCCGGCCGCCGTTCGACTGCGACAGCGTCGGCGAGTTCATCGCGTCGCACCTCAAGGAGGATCCTCCGGCGCCGAGCGTCGTCGTCGCCGACATCCCGGCGGCGGTCGACGGCCTCGTCATCCGCTGCCTCCAGAAGCTGCCCGAGGATCGCTTCCAGTCGATGGCCGAGCTGCAGGTCGCGATCGAGCGCGCGCTCGCGGAGATCAGCGATCACGGCGAGCGCGTCGCGGAGCCGGTGGTCCCCAAGACCGCGCTCGGCGAGGGCTTCCAGTCCGAGTACGACGTCAACGCCGCCAACCGGATCCCGACCTACGACGTGACGCCGCGATCGCGCGACTCGCACTCGTGGTTCATCGACTCGATGTCGGTGCCCGCATCGGGGTACTCCGATCACTACGACGTGCCGCGGAAGATGAGCCTCGGCAAGCGCGTCGCGCTCGCCGGCGCGCTGGTCGTCGGCCTCGCCGGCGGCCTGTTCGTCACGAGCCTCGCGCTATCGGCGGAGAACGCGTCGGCCGCGACCGTGTCGATGCCGTCGGCGCCGACCATCGTGCCGTCGCCGGAGGAGATCGCGGCGCCGGAGCGGCGCGGCGCATTCGAGACGATGCCGCCGGAACCGACCGAGGAAGTTGCAGCCGAGGAGCCGGTCGCCGCGCCGCCGCCGGTCGTGACGAGGCCCGCGAAGGTGAAGCGGCCGCCTCGGCCTCACGTGATGAAGCCCCCGCAGACGCGCTCGATCAAGCGAGCGCACGAGCCTGCCAGCGAGGACCTCTATGACACCCGTTGAACGAGTAGTAGTAGCCGCCGTCGCCTCCCTCACGCTCTCGTCCTCGATCGCACACGCCCAGTCGGCAGGCGCCGAGGCGCTGTTTCGCGAGGGCCGCACGCTGATCAAGTCGGGCAAGCTCGACGCCGGCTGCGACAAGCTCGAGGCGAGCGAGAAGCTCGAGAGCAGCGTCGGCACGCTCCTCAACCTCGGCGACTGCCGCGAGAAGCAGGGCCGCACCGCGACCGCATGGGCCGCGTTCCGCAAGGCGGAGGCGATGGCCAAGCGCACCGGCGACGACCGGAAGCGCCAGCGCGAGGCCGCGCGCCGCGCCGAGAAGCTCGAGGGCAGCCTCGCGACGCTCACGGTCCAGGTCGGCTCGAAGAGCAAGGCCGAGGGCCTCGTCGTCAAGCGCGATGGCGAGACGCTCGATCCCGCTGTGTGGGGCACCGCGATCGTCGTCGATCCGGGCTCGCACACGATCGTCGCCGAGGCGCCCGGCGCGAAGCCGTGGAAGACGGACGTCTCCGTCGGCAAGGGCGGCAAGCGCTGGGTCGTCGTGCCGACGCTCGAGCGCCAACCGGTCGCCG
>JAEWJO010000281.1 GCA_023386455.1 Pseudomonadota bacterium
GAGGTTCGCGGCCGGGGGCGAGCGCGCGCGTCGCTTCGTGCCCGACATCGGGCCGCTGGCGGGCGCACGTGACGAGCAGCCGGAGAGTCTTGCCGAGCTCGCGGCGCTGGTGCCCGTCGACGGGACATTGCTGCTCCTGCAGGCGGAGCCGATCGAGGTGCCCGCGGACATGATCGCGACGACGACCGCGGCCGGCGTGCAGATGGTCGCCGCCGAGCTTCGCGGCGCGAGGGAGCTCGTCGTGGAGCCGCTGACCGAGGAGGACTGGCCGGCAATGGCCGCGCTCGCGACCCTGACGCGCCCCGGTCCGTTCGCCGCGCGGACCCCGATGCTCGGCGCGTTCTGGGGCGTGAAGGAACGCGGTGTCCTCGTCGCGATGGCGGGCGAGCGCATGAAGCACGATGGCTTCACCGAGGTCAGCGGCGTCTGCACGCATCCGGATGCGCGCGGACGCGGGCTCGCGAGGGCACTGTCGGCGCTCGTCGCGCAGCAGATCGTCGACCGCGGCGAGACGCCGTACCTGCATGCGTACGCGACAAACGCGCCGGCGATCCAGCTCTACGAATCGCTCGGGTTCCGGCTGCGGTCCGCGATGTACGTCGCGGCGATCGCGCATCGCCAGGCGTGAGCTTCGTCATCGCGTCGCCTCGCGCACCGCTCGACCTGGCCGTACCCTGTACGCGTGCCGAGCTCCCTGCCGCCGCTGTTCGCCAGCCTGCCTCCGGTCTTCGCCGCGTACCACGACGCCGGCGCGCCATGGGCGCTCCTCGGCGAGCCGCTCGACGAGGTTCTCGCGGCGACCGCATCGGGCGTGCGCGCCGGCAACATCTCGGCGGGTGCGTTCCTGTCCGGAGAGATCGTCGTCGGCGAGGGCACGCGGATCCATCCGACGGCGGTGATCGAAGGACCGGCGATCATCGGACGCGACGTCGACATCCGGCCCGGTGCGTACATCCGCGGCGGCGTGTGGATCGGGGATAAGTGTGTCGTCGGGACGAACACCGAGATCAAGCGCGGGATCCTGCTGCCGGGCGCGAAGGCGCCGCACCTCAACTACGTCGGCGACTCGATCCTCGGCGCGGACGTCAATCTCGGCGCGGGGACGATCCTGTCGAACTTTCGCCACGACAAGGCCGAGATCCGCGTCGGCGAGGTCGGGACCGGTCGCAGGAAGCTCGGCGCGATCCTCGGCGATGGCGTGCTGACCGGCTGCAACTCGGTGCTCCATCCCGGCGCGGTGGTCGGACGCGAGACGCAGATCTATCCCGGCGTCCAGCTGCGGCGCGGCGTGTATCCGGCGAACAGCATCGTGAAGCTCCGGCAGGAGCTCGACGTCGTGCCCCGAGGCTAGCCTGGGCGCTGGCTCGAACAGTGCACGCCCTCCGATCGAAAAAGTAGGACGGTCATGAAGATCTTGATGGTGCTGACGTCGCACGATCGCCTCGGCGATACCGGCAAGCCGACCGGGTTCTGGCTCGAGGAGTTTGCGGCACCTTATTACGTGTTCAGGGATGCAGGCGTCGACCTGACGCTCGCATCGCCGAAGGGCGGCCAGCCGCCGATCGATCCGAAGAGCGACCTTCCCGAGAATCAGACCGATGCGATGGCGAGGTTCAAGAAGGATCCTGCCGCGCAGAAGGATCTCGCGAATACTCGCAAGCTCTCGGAGGTGAAGGCGACGGACTTCGACACGGTGTTCTACGTCGGCGGTCACGGACCGATGTGGGACCTCGCCGAGAGCAAGGAGTCGATCGCGCTCCTCGAGTCGTTCTACAACGCCGACAAGCCGATCGCGCTCGTCTGCCACTCGCCGGGCGTGCTTCGCCACGTGACGTACAAGGGCGAGCCACTCGTGAAGGGCAAGCACGTGACAGGCTTCACCGACGGCGAGGAGGCAGAGATCGAGCTGACGAACGTCGTGCCGTTCCTCGTCGAGGACGAGCTGATGAAGCTCGGCGCGATCTTCGAGAAGGTGAAGAACTGGGAGCCATTGTCTATCGTCGATGGACGCCTCGTCACCGGGCAGAACCCGGCGTCGTCGACCGGCGCGGCGCAGAAGCTGCTGGAGCTGGTCGGCCAGCAGCGCGCGGCTGCGTAGTCAGTGCGCTGCGAGCCAGGCTTCCATGTCCCGGCGCTCGGCGACGAAGCGCTCGGAGCTCGGAGCAACCTGGCGATGCAGCTCGATCGCGCCGGCCGTGAGCTCGTGAGCCTTCGCGACGTCGCCCTTCGCGGCGATGATCGCCTGGGCGAGCACGAAGCGCAGCTTGATGAGCTCGAGCGGGCTCGTCTCGTCCGGGTCGGCGTCGGTGTTTGCCTGGGTGAGCTCCTTCACGGCCTCGGCGGCCTTGCCCTGGGCGAGCAGCGCGGCGCCGAGCTCGTGGCGCGTCGCGATGATGTTCGGGTGCTTCGGGTTGTATTGCTCGAAACCCTTGATGGTCTCGGCGAGCGCCTCGCGACGCTGCGCGACGGAGGTCGTGACGTCGCCGCGTGCCTTCGCGAGATCGGCGAGGTCGGTCTTGGCTTCGATCGTGAGCTCCTCGTCGCCGGACGCGACGACGGCCTCGAACAGCTGCCGGGCGCGATCGGCGTGTGAGAGCTCGCGCTCGGCCTGGCCGAGGTAGAGCTGCAGCCGGGCGACGAGCGTCTTGTCGTCGGGCGCGAACTTGAGGAGGCGCTCGAGCGCATCGCTGCACTCGGTCGCGCTGCGCTTGTAGTCGCCGATCGCGTTGAGGCCGTGGCAGAGGTAGGCGCGCATCTCGAGCGTGCGCGGATGATCGGCGCCGTTCTCGGCGCGTGCGAGCTCGACGCCGCGCTCGAGCCAGCGAATGGCCTCGGTGAGCTCGCCCGCCTCCGTCGCGGCGAGGCCGAGCGTCGTGACGAGCCACTCGCTCTGCTTGCCCGCGGCGTCGCGCCGCGCCGCGAGCGCTTCGAGGCAGGTGAGGCGCGTGCGGACCTTGCCGGTGAAGTGATTGGACATGCACTCGAGCTGGTCGACGAACATGCCGACTTCTGCGAGGTGCGAGCGCTTCGCGAGCGCGTGCGAGACGGCAGACCAGCGGCGGAACTCGGGGAGCTCGCCGGCCCAGAGCGATTCCTGCGCGAGGCGCGCGGAGGCATCGGCGGCGAGCCGGTCGTCGCCCGAGGTGAGCGCGGCGGCGAGCGTCTCGTTGAACGCCGCCTGGGCGATCGCGCCGCCATCGCGATCGGCGAGTGCGCGGCCGCGCCAGTAGAGGGCCTGGGCGAGGGCAGGGGCATAGTCGACGGCGCGGGCTTCGGCGACGATCTTGTCGACGAGCGCGATCGCCTTGGTGGCATCGCCGATCGCGTAGAGCGCGGTGACGCGCGAGAGGTCGCCGTCGATCGCGTCGAGGCGCTTCACGGTCGCGGGCTCGGTCGGCCGGCGCACGACCTGCCGGAGCGCCTGGACGTCGGCGCAGTCGGACACCGGCCGGAGGTTCGCGACGACCTCGCCGGCCTTGCGGAGCACGTCGACCTTGGCGTCGGCCATGACGTCGACGAGCGCGCCGAGATCGGCGAGGCGATGATCGAGACACGCGGAGCGGAGGTCGAGCGCCTCGGCGGACTGCACGCTGCGCACGCGCGTCGCCTGGCACGACTCGAGGTACATCGTCTTCCATTGCGTGGCGTAGGCGTCGACGCGCTCGCCGAACGTCGCCGCGGCAGCGGGAGCCCAGGCGGCGCCGGACCTCGCGGCGGCCTTGTCGAGCGCCGCGCGCTTGCCCGTGTTCCAGATCGCGGCGAGGCGATCGTCGCCGGTGCCGCACGTCGGGGCGGACGCGCCGCGGGGCGACGACACGAGGCGCCACGTCGCGAGCGTCGCGATCGTCGCGACCGTGAGCAGCGCGGCCGTACCGATGAGGACGCGCTGGCGCGTGCGCTCGGGATCGCGCTCGAGCTCGCGCAGGAGGTCGGCGACCGAGGCATAGCGATGGTTCTTCTCCGCCGCGAGCCCGCGCTCGACGATCCTCTGCAGCCACGCGGGGACGTCCGACCGGGGCGGCGGTGGCGCGGCGAGCGTGCGCGGCGCGATGCCCGGCTTGTCGGCGATGGTCAGCTGCTCCTGCGGATCGAGCACCATCTTCTTCGTCGCCTTGAACGGGCGCTGCTTGTAGAGCGCCTCGTAGAGCGTGACGCAGAAGCTGAACTGGTCGGATCGCTCGTCGGCGTCGACGGCGCGGCCGCGCTGCTCCGGCGGCATGTACGCGGGCGTGCCGACGACGTGACCGTATGCGGTGATCTGCTCGAGCGGGCGGAGCGTGCTGGAGCTCGAGCCGCCGAGGCTGCCGGCCGCAGAGACGAGGTCGCTGCCGCTGTCGGAGGGATCGTTATCGCCCGAGGCGGTCGCCGGCGAATCGACGGAGTCGACCGAGCGATCGCCGAGGTCGCGCGCGAGGCCGAAGTCGACGACCTTCACGACGCCGCTGTCGCTGACGACGATGTTGTCGGGCTTGATGTCGCGGTGGACGATGCCGGCGGCATGCGCGGCGGCGAGCCCGCGGCCGGCGGCGAGCATCACCTGGACGACCTCGCGCCACGTGCGCGGCTTCTCGCGCCACCAGTCGCGCAGCGTCTGGCCCTCGACGAGCTCCATCGCGACGAACGTGTCGTCCTCGATGTCGCCGACGTCGAACACGGTGACGACGGACGGATGCGAGAGGCGAGCGAGCGCCTGGGCCTCGCGATGGAGGCGCGCGCGGTAGGCCTCGGTCAGCTTGTCGCCGCGGACGACCTTCAGCGCGACGCGACGATCGAGCTGCGGGTCGTAGGCGACGAACACGACCGACATGCCACCGCGGCCGAGCTCCGAGAGCACGATGTAACGGCCCAGCATCGAACCGACGCGGCGCTGGCGTTCCCGATCCTGGGCCAGCTCCGCGCTCGTTTCGGTCGGCTCGTCGTGAACATCGACTTGCATGACCACAGCGACGATTACCAGGGTAACGAAAGCGGCCCTCGCCGCGAATCTGAAAGGATCGTCGGGTTCCGTACGGTTTCTTTCGCAGATGCGAGGACGCGCGGCGCTCGTACCCGGACGGGTAATTGCTCCGTGAGGTCCGGCGGTTGCGAGAAAGTTCGCGCGTCGCGACCAGATCTCGAGGGCAGGACAGTCCTGGAGACAGGAGGTTTGAAGATGCAGCTCTATGATTTCCCGTTCTCTCCCAACAGTCGCAAGGTCCGCGCGGTCGTCTACGAGCTCGGCCTCGCGGTCGAGCAGGTGCATGTCGATCTGCTCGCAGGCAAGCAGCGCCAGCCCACGTTTCTCGCGCTCAACCCGAACGGCCGCGTGCCGGTGCTGGTCGACGGCGAGCTCGTGCTCTGGGAATCGACCGCGATCATGCGCTACCTCGCGCGTGGCTCGGCGCTCCTGCCGACCGAGCCGAAGGCGGCGGCGGACGTCGATCGCTGGGTCGCGTGGCAGCTCGCGCATCTCGGCCCGGCGATGTCGAAGGTCGCGTTCGAGAGGCTCGTGAAGGTCGAGCTCGGCAAGGGACCGCCCGACGAGGCGAAGATCGCCGAGGGCACCGCCGAGTTTCACGCGCAGTGCGAGATCCTCGACGCCGCGCTCGCCGGCAAGGACCACGTCGCCGGCACGCTCTCGATCGCCGACTTCGCGCTCGCCGCGCACCTGAGCCTCGCCAGCGCATGCCGCCTCGATCTCGGGCGGCATCCCCGGGTCGAGGCATGGCTTGCCCGCGTCGCGGCGCGCGATAGCATGCGTCGTGCGCTGTCCGAGGCGCGCATCATCCGGGCCGCATCATGAAGACAGAAGCCGAGTTTGGAGCCACCGTCGCGCCGCTGCGCGGAGCCTTGCGGCTGCACTGCTATCGCATGCTCGGCTCGGCGAGCGACGGCGACGACATGGTCCAGGAGACGCTGCTGCGTGCGTGGCGCGCGCGCGACACGCTGCAGGATCCCGGACGGCTGAGGCCGTGGCTCTATCGGATCGCGACGAACGTGTGCCTCGACGAGCTGGCGCGCCGGCCCAGGCGCGGGCTCGCGTCCGACGTGTTCGAGCCCGTTCCCGGCGACAGCTATCCACCGGCCGCGCCGATCGAGGCGGGCTGGCTCGAGCCGATGCCGGACGCGTGGCTCGCGGGCGTTTCGCAGGATCCCGAGGCGCGGTACCTGCTGCGCGAGAGTGTCGCGCTCGCGTTCATCGCCGCGCTGCAGGTGCTGACACCGCCGCAGCGCGCGGCGCTGCTGTTGTGCGACGTCATCGGCATGAGTGCGGGGGAGGTCGCGACCACGCTCGACCAATCCGTCGCCGCGACACACAGCGTGCTCCATCGGGCCCGCGACGTGATCGAGGCGAAGGTCGCGGTCGAGCGAGGCACGGCGCTCGCGCCGGAGGCCGAGAGCGTGATGCAGCGG
>JAEWJO010000299.1 GCA_023386455.1 Pseudomonadota bacterium
CGCTCGCGGTGGACGATGCATCGCCCTCGCCATGCACCGCGCGCATGCGATCGCTGCCCTCGGCGAGCGCGGGCTCGACGATGGTGCCGTCGGTGAGGCCGAGGCTCGCGTCGCTCGTGTCGTTCGAGTCGGTCTTCGCCTCGATCGACGTGACCGTCAGCGACTCGGCATCGGTCTTCGCGACCGGGCCGGTCTCGATCGAGCCGACGGTCGCCTGGACGACGGCCTCGATCGACACGCGCTCGATCTGCGTCGTCTGTGCATCCTCGTCGACGTGTGCGCTCTGCGCGGCGAGCTCGGCGCTCGACGATGCGTGCGCGACGTGCGCCGCGTCGACGATGTTCGCGCTCGCCTCGACGGGCGTCGCGCTGGTCTCGACGGGCGTCGTGCTCGCAGCGAGGGGCGTGGCGCTCGGCTCGACCGACGTCGTGCTCGCAGCGACGTTCGTCGCGCTCGCATCGCCGGCCGCGGCCGACTTCTTCTTGCGCGAACGCGGCTTCGCGTTCGGATCCTTCTTGCGCGACCCGCGCTTCTTCTTGCCGGGCTGCTCGACGGCAACCGCGACCTGCTCGACGGCCGGCGCGGCCTCGACATCGCCGCTCGACGACGCGATGGCCGGCGCGGCATCGACGGCCACGACGTCGACGTTCGACGCGGCGATCGCCGGCGCCTCGACGACCGGCGCGGCCTCGACGATCACCTCGATGATCGGCTCGCTCTCGAACGCGGACGCAGCCTCGATGACGATCGCGTTGTCGGGCGCTGCCTCGACGGGCGCGACGTTCGGCGCCGGAGTCGCCTCGAGCGCCGGAGCGTCGACGAGCTTCTGCGGCGCGGCCTTCGACTTCGCGAGCGCCTCGGCGCGGCGCGTGGCCGCGAGCCCCATCGACTCGACGAGCGCCTTCGCGACCGGGTTCGCCGACGCGAGCTGACACGCGCCGTAGCGATCGAGCGCCTCGCTCTCGTCGAGACCGACGCACTTCGCGAAGCTGCGAACAAATCCCTTCACGAACACGTCTGCCGGGAGCCCGTCGAGCTGACCGCTCTCGAGCTTCTCGAGAATGCGCGGCTGGATCTTGGTGATCTTCGCGACGTCCTCGAGGGTGAGCTTGCGCTTCGTTCGACCCGTGCGCAGCCACGCCGCGAGTGCTTCTCGCGCGTCTGCTGCTTCACTTCCGACGTTCGTACGAGCTTCCATCCCTACGGTCCCTCAGCTCGGCACTTGGTGGCGATGCAGCTCTTCGGCGAGATCTTCACGCACGCCCCGAGTGCGTTCTTGGCCTCGCTGACCAACCCTTGCTGCATCCGAGTCTTCATCAGGTAGTAGCTGGCTTCCTGAGAACCACAGGCAGGGTCGTCCGACGCTGCCTGGAAGGATTCTGCGGCTTTTTCCCACTCTTGGCGGGCGAAGTAAACCCTCGCTAGCCGATAAGTTGCAACGCACATCTTCGGCTGAAACTGGAGCGCGGTTCGAAGCTCCTTGGCGGCCTCGACCAGCTTGTTCTGGAAGAAGTACGCCCAGCCCAGGTTGGCCCGCGTCAGCGACGGGTCGCGCAGGCGCAGCGGGTGCTCGAGCGCCTTGGTCAGGTACTCGACGGCGACGGTGTAGTCATCCTGGAGCGTGTGCACGACGCCGCGGTTCGCCCACGCCTCGCCGTAGTCAGGCGACACCTTCGTCGCGCGCTCGAAGTCCTGGTCGGCCTTCTCGAGGAACGTGTCGAGGTCTCGCTCCGTCGCCTCGGCGTCGACGCCGGTCAGGCAGCCGTCGATCTCGAGCGTGCGCTTCGTCCCTTGTGCGCGAACGAACGACACGAGGCCACGCAGCCAGTACGCCTCGTCGTTGTTGACGTTGAGCGCGATCGCCTTGTTCGCCTCGCCCTCGGCACCCTCGAGGTCGTTCTTCTGGAGATAGTCCTTCGCGATCTCGAGCCGCTTGTTGCTCTTCGCGACGCTCTGTTCGGTGCCACCCGTATGACAACCGGTCGCCGCGAACGCGACGATTGAAGCGAGGATCGTGAAGAATCCTGACGCTTTAGCACCCACGGCGTCAGAACCTAGCGCACGCGTGTCGCGCGCACAACCCGGAGATCTCGCAGGGCTGTTATAGAACGTGTTCCATGAGCGAGGCGCCTGGACCGATCGCACCGACGAGAACGATGACCATCACCGCACCGGGTGGTGCGCTGTACGCCGAGGCGTTCCTGCCCGCGGCCGCGCCGAAGGGCGTCGTCGTCGTGACGCACGGCTACGCCGAGCACTGCGGGCGCTACCACGAGGTTGCCCACGTGATCGTGAACGCGGGCTGGGCCGCCCTCGCCTACGACGTCCGCGGCCATGGCCAGTCGCCCGGTGCGCGCGGCTACATCGACAAGTTCGACACCTACCTCGACGATCTCCGCGCGGTCCACGCCGAGGCCCAGAAGCTCGCGCCCGGCAAGCCGCTCGTCCTGCTCGGTCACTCGCACGGCAGCCTGATCACGCTGCGGGCGCTCTGCGGCGAACGCCCGCCAGCCGCCGTCGCAGCGGTCGTCGCGTCGCCCTATCTCGGCCTGCGGCTCGCCGTCCCCGGCTACAAGAAGCTCCTCGCGCGCGTCGCCAGTCGCGTGGCGCCCGCGCTCGCACAGCCCAATTCGCTGCGCGTGGAGGACCTCACCCACGACACGCAGAAGCAGGCCGAGCGTGTCGCCGACAAGCTGTGCTTCGACGTCGCGACGGCGCGCTGGTACACCGAATCGAGCGCCGCGCAGGCGTTCGTCGCCGAGCACGCGAGTCGCATCAAGGTTCCGACGACGTGGCTCGTCGGAGGAGCGGACCCGATCGCCGATCCCGCGGCGAGCAAGCGTGTCGCAGCGCGCGTCCCGAACGCGCACTACCACGACCTTGCCGGGCTGCGGCATGAAGTCTTCAACGAGGTCGATCGCGCCCGCGTGTTCTCCCAGCTGACGAGCGTGCTTGCGGCACACGGTGCGGCAAGCGCCTGAACATCCTGGGAGTTGTGGCGTCTAGATTGGCGTCATCAGACGTTCCACCTATACTCGTCTCATCGGCGGGTGGTGGTGGCGTTCCTTGATCTTCGAGCGTCGGTCTTTTCGGCACGGAAATCGGAACTGATTTCCGTCGGAGCCCCGAGATGAAGCTCTTCGCCTGCATGTGCAACCAACCTCAACGGCTATGGGCCGCGCTCGCGCCCGTGCGCACGGTGCTGCTCGCACAGCCGCCCGTGAGCCGTTGGGGTCTGGCGTATTCGCAGGGCGGCGACGTGTTGCTCGTTCGCACCCCGAAGTCGAGTGCCAAGCCCATCGAGATGGCGGGCCCCCTCGCCGAGATTCCGACGGACTGCGCCATCGGCCAGGCGGTCAACGACGACCGCTACAGCGGCACCGACAACACGCCTCCGTTCCGGTTCCGGCGGTGGATGTTCGCGCAACAGGGCAATCCCGATCTCGACGCGACGGCTCCTCGCCTGCTCGAGCACATTCCCGAGTACCTCCGCCGCAACCTCAAGGGTCGCACGCCCGGCGAGCTGATCTTCCACGTCTTCCTCGCGATGCTCCACGACGAGGGCTCGGTCGACGATCCGAACCTCCCCGTCGGTGCGACGCGCCGCGCGCTCGCCGCGACGACCAAGCTGGTCGCCGCCGAGCAGGCAAAGGCCGGCGCGGCGATCGGTGGGCTCGGCAACATCGCGGTCTCGAACGGACGCTCGATGGTCGTCACCCGCCTGGCGCAGCCGCTCCGCCTGCGTCGCCTCTGGGTCAACACCGACAAGAACGAGCGCGACGAATCCTTCCGCGGTGTCCTCCTGGTCTCCGGCGGCGATGGCGATCCCAAGGAGGGCTTCGAGGACGTCCCGGCCGATCGCGCCGTGCTCATCACGCGCGATCTTCAGGTCCAGCTCTCCGATCTGAACCCGTAAGCGTAAGCGTAAGCGGTTCCGGTCGGGTCAGCAGCATCGGCGTCGTCACACCGTCGGCTCGTCACGCCGGCGATGACGTCGCGTACCCGGCAACTGGGCGACGCACCTACGAGCGAGCGCGCAGACAACATCCATCCCGCTGGTCACGGCGCACGCGAGCCTGGCGGCGGCCGAAGGTCGTGACGCTGGTACCGGAAGACCCGAGCAGCCTCAGATCCGACGAGGTCGCAGCCGCATGAAGACTCACGCGACAACAACCTTGATTACTACCGATCTCGCCTACGCCTACGCCCACGCTTCGACGCTAGTGGGCGAGCTTGTAGGCGTCGGCGCGGGTCGCCTTCTTCGCCTTCGTCGCAGGCGCCGTCGCGAAGTTGCTCGAGGCTCCCGAGCTCGCCGCCTCGATTGCCTGCATCGCCGGTGCGTCCATGTTCTTGTTCGCGCGGACGCGGGCGACGTTGCGCTCGATCACGCGCTGCGCCGCCTCGGCGCCCTGGGTCTCGTAGGTGCTCGTCGCTTCCTCGAGGACGCGGGCCGTGCGCGCCTGCTCGACCGCGTTCACCGCGGCGCGATCGATAGACGCCGCGACCTGCGCGGGATCGGTCACGATCGTCGTCGCGAGCGTCGCGCGCGCCGTGGCCTGGCGGCCATCGGTCGTCCGGCGCCAGTGCAGCTCGAACGCGGCGACCGGCAGCGCACCCGTCGCCGACGTGCCGATCGTCGAGCGCAGCACGACCTTGCGCGTCTCGCCGGCGCGGAGGTCCGCGATCGGCACGACGACCTGATCGCCCTGGCGCATGATCGGATAGCCGTACGCCTCCTCGACGTGCGCGCCCTGCTGCGAGATCACGAGACGAGCGTCGGCACCGACCGTCTCGGTCAGGCCGCCGAGCTCCTCGGCGAACATCTCGCCGAGCTTCGCGGTGTCCTCGACGAAGTAGTAGTGGCCGTGACCGACGTCCGCGAGGCGCGTCATCGTCACCTCGTCGAAGTCGAGGCCGACGCCGACGGTCGAGATCGACACGCCGCGCGCCGCGGTCTCGACGGCGAGCTGCGCGAGCTCGTTGCGATCGTAGACTCCCATGTTCGCCTGACCGTCGGAGATGAGGACCATGCGGCGGACGCCGCCCTCGATCGGCGTGCGCGCGAGCTCGCCCGCGCCCTGCTCGATGCCGCACGAGATGCACGTGTTGCCGTCGTCCCAGATCTTCGCGATCTCCGACTGCGCGACGCGCTTGGCCGTGTCGGTCGCGCGCGTCAGCGGCACGACCGTCTCGACGACGGACGAGTAGGTGACCACCGAGAACGCATCGCGCGACGACAGCTGGCCGACGAGCTGCGCCGCGGCGAGCTTGGCGTTCGCGAGCGGCTCGCCCTCCATCGAGCCCGAGCGATCGATGACGATCGCGAGCGACAGCGGCGGGCGCACGTCGGTGGCACCGCGCGGCATCGTGATCGTCACCGCGATGTCCTGCTCGCGATCACCGGCGAGGATCTTCGACGAGACGAGCTTTGCCGAGAGGATGTCGCTCGACGTGCTCGAGAGCTCGCGCGGTGGCGCCGTGCTCGGCGTCAGGAGCAGCGCAGCGATCACGGCGCCGCCGGCAGCCGCGAGAGCGATGGAAGTGCGAGCCTGCGGGCCGATGAAAAACATGTGACCTATCGACGCATGACAAGTCGGTCCGATCTGGTCAGTGAACGCGGTCAGAACCGAAATTCGAGTCAGATTTAGCGGACATGGATCTGACTACTGGAGTAGCCACCCCCGTCTGTTGCCAACTCGGGGAATCTACTGGCAATCGTGTGTGACAAACATCTGTCTTGACCTGTTGCGTCAAAATTACTATCTCACCCGCATGACGAACGCTCAAGAACGCAAGGCGCAAGAGCGACAGGCGAGACGCCGTCGCATCCAGGAAGCGGCACGGTCGGTGTTTGCTGAGCGCGGTTACGCGGGTGCATCGATCGAACTGATCGCACGCGCGGCCCAGCTCTCGGTCGGCGCGATCTACCTCTACTTCCGCTCCAAGGAGGACCTGTACGTCTCCCTCGTCGAGGACGCCCTCACGGTGTTCGACGTCGAGATGGGACAGGTTCGCGAGAACGCCGAGGTCAACCAACGCCTCCGCGACACCTGGGCCATCCTGGTCCGCTGGGCCGAGCGCGAGGCCGAGGGCCCGCGCATCCTCCGCCTGCTCGCGCAGCCGGCGATCCGTCCCCAGCTCTCGGATGAGGTCGTGACGGCCGTCTCGGCCGGCATCAGCCGCATCCAGGACCACATGGGCGCGTGCATCGCGGACGGCATCCACGCTGGCCTCTACCGCCAGGTGAATGCGCGCGAGATCGCCGACCTCGCCTGGGCGGTGCTCCTCGGCAGCCTCGACTGCGCCGAGATGCACACGAACCTCGGCCTGGCCGCGGAGTCGCTGAACGTCCGCACCGATCGCGCCCTCGCGCTGATCGAGAGTGCGCTCGCGCCGCAGGTTGCTGCGTCGCTGCGCGCTGTCGCCTGAGCCGCGTTTCCGGCCGCGACGTACCCGGGTGGAAAGCATCGCAAGCCTGCGCACAGCAGGCTCGCGACTGGGCGAGTTTCGCCTACGATAGCCGCGATGCGTGCTCTCACCCTCGTTCTCGCGCTCGGTCTCGTCGCTTGTGGTGGTGCGAACCTCCAGACGATCCAGATCGTAAATCGCTCTCCACGTCCGATCGAAGAGCTGTACGTCTACCCGACGGGCGCAGCGCGGGGAGCCTCGCGCGGTGTCGTCGCGCCCAACGCGACCACCTCGGTGAAGATCAAGGCGGGTCACGTGTCGGTGACGGCCGTCAGCGCCAAGCTGCAGGTCGACGAGCACACGCGCGACCGGCCGAGCGCGACGCAGGAGCTCGAGCTCGAGTCGCCGACCGAGGTCGTGTTCCATGACGAGGGTCAGGCCCCACCCGGCCTGAACCGGCAGGGCACGATCGGCGTCGTGTTCCTGATTCCGCACTCCAAGGCACCGCCGTCAGACGAGCCGCAGACCGAGCCCGCTCCAGCCGCGCCCTGAGCGGCCTCCATCACGCCGTCCTCAGAAATCGTCGTCGGCGATCCCGCTATCTGCGCGAAAGCTCGTGATCGTGACCGCAAACGGCGTCGTGAAGAATCGCCAGGCTGCTACGTTCAAATGTCGTGAGGATCTGCTCGGCATGCGCGACGAGGACCGACGAGTCGGGGCGGTTTTGCCCCGACTGCGGTGCGCAGTTTGCCGACCTCGCGAAGGACGCTGCCTCGGCGGCGACGACACCGTTGCCGGTGTCCGGCGAGCCAGGTGGTGCGGCCGCGACGTCGTCGGCGTCGCGCCTCCTCGGCGCGCGCATCGACGGCCAGTTCGAGATCGAGTCGATCATCGGCGGCGGCGCGTTCGGCACGGTCTATCGCGGCCGCCAGCTCGGGCTCGATCGCACCGTCGCGATCAAGGTGCCGACGCACGAGATCGCCGCCGATCCGGTGATGGCGCGGAGGTTCGCCCGCGAGGCGCGCTCGGCCGCGCGCGTGCATCATCCCGGGGTCGTCGCGATCCACGCGATCGGCGAGCTTCCCGACGGCCGGCCGTATCTCGCGATGCAGTTCGTCGAGGGCGAGCCGCTCGACCGGATCCTCGCCGACGGTCCCCTGCCCGCTCCACGTGCACTGCAGATCGCGCGCGCGATCGCGAGTGCGCTGTCGGAGACCCACGGTGCCGACGTCGTGCATCGCGATCTCAAGCCGTCGAACATCATGTGGCGCCGCGATCGCAACGGCGACGACCTCATCACGCTCGTCGACTTCGGCATCGCCGTGTGCAAGCCGGGCAATGCCGACGCGACGCGCCTGACGTCGAACGGCCTGATCGGCACGCCGCACTACATGTCTCCCGAGCAGGCGCACGGCGAGGTCGTCGACGCGCGCGCGGATCTCTACGCGCTCGGCTGCCTGCTCTACGAGCTCGTCACCGGCGCGCCGCCGTTCGAGGGCTCCGGCTTCGAGGTCCTGCTCGCGCACCTCGGCCGTCCCGTGGTGCCGCCGAGCGAGAAGAATCCCGCGGTGCCCGAGAGCGTCGACCGCCTCTGCCTCGCGCTCGTGCAGAAGAAGCCCGACGATCGGCTGCAGTCTGCCGACGAGGTCGTCGCCCAGATCGACGCCGTGCTCGACGAGCTGGGCGATCGCGGATCGGTCCCGGTCGCGCCTCGGCGCCGCTCGACGATCCCGCCGCCGAAGCGCACGCTGGCGACGCGCCGCGACCTGCCCGACGGTGTCGTGCCGCGCCAGCGCCGCACCCGCCGCGTGATCCTCGGTGGTGTCGTCATGCTCGCCGCGCTCGCCGCCGCCGGGTTCGCGATGGTCGAGTGGAGCGACAAGCCGTCCACCGCCACGGCCGCCGAGCCGGACGAGCCGACCGATCCGCGCGTCGGCCGCCGCCGCACCCTGTTCAAGGACAACGGCGAGATGCTGGTCCAGGCGATGGTGCCCGACCCTCTCGTCGCGGCGCAGGAGATCCGCTCGCGCCTCGACATCAAGAACAAGCTCGGTCAGCCGATCGTCGCCGAGGAGATCGTGCTGACGATCGCCGACGAGACGGGAGCCGCGAAGGGCATCACCGCGCGGCCGCGCGGCGAGACCAAGGGCCGCTACTACTTCCGCTACACGTTCCCGAAGCCGGGACGCTACATGCTCCGCGTGTTCCCACCGTCGATCGATAGCTCGTTCGAGATTCCGATCGACGTGCAGTGACCGCGAGGGTCGCTCCGACGACGGAGCTACTCCTCTTCTTTGCCGCCGGCCTCGTCCTCGGAGAAGTTGACCTTGCCGGTGAACCTCTCGCCCTCGCCGAGGATCTTGAAGCGTGCGCTCGCGAGAACCTGGCCCTTGTTCTCGATCGTCATCAGCAGCTCCTTGTTGACGCCGAACGACTTCTTCTCGAGCACGATGTTGGAGACGATCGTCCTCTGACCGCGCTCGTCGTTGAACGCCTCGCTCGCGCCGAGGAGCTGCTGCGTGCCGCGACCGAGCTCGTAGAACTTGATGACGTACTCGACGTCGTTGAGCGGCTTCTTGAGGAAGGCGGCGAAGTAGATCTTCCAGCCCTTCTTCTCGTTGTCCTCGCGGAAGTTCGAGGAGGACTGCTTGCGCACGGCCGCGATGTACGCGTTCTTGCTCTTGGCAGTCAGCGGGAAGCGTTTCGTCGACAGCATGATGCGGCCGTTGAACACTTGATTCGGATCGCCGGCATGCGCGGGCGTGACCGCGACAGCGAGCATCAGCATGGACGCGACGAAGATGGTGCGAACGCTCATCGCGACCGATGGTACACGACGACGCGCCCTCGGAGATCAGGATCCGAGGAGTGCGCGGATCGCGGCGAGGCCCTTGCGATCGGGAGCATCAGGTCCGTCGATCCTCGTCGCGATCTCGACGGCGCGGCGCGCAAGCGCGCGATAGATCTCGACTAGCTCCGGCTTACCTTGAAGTGCATCGAGATGACGTTGAATGGTATCGACGTCGCCACGTCGAACAGGGCCGGTCAGGCCGTCCGTCGTGCCCTTCGCGGCGACATTTGCGAGCGCACCCTGTGCGAGCGGCACGAGTGCCTGAGCGGCTTGCTGAGGTGACACGCCCGCACCCGCGAGCACCTGCGCCGCTGCGTCGATCGCGCTGACGATGTAGTTCGACGCGAGCGCGGCGGCCGCGTGATACGAGGCCATCTGCGAGCTGTCGAGGCCGAGCACGATGCCGCCGAGCGCCTGCACGAGCTTCGTGGCGGCACGGCGACCGACCTCGTCACCCTCGATGCCGAACACGGTGCCCTTGAGCGCGCGCATCGCGGTACGGCCGTCGGCGATCGCCTGCAGCGGGTGCAGCGTGCCGATGCCCCCGACGGTGCTCTTCACGTGACCGAGTACCTGCTCGGCCGCGGCGGCACCGGCGCAGTGGAGCAGCACGTGGCGCTTGCCGATGAGACCGGTGCCGACGAGCGTCGACGCAACCTCGGTGATCGCGGTGTCGCGCACCGCGAGGATGACGACCTCCGCCTCGAGCAGGATATCCGGCGGGGCCGACGAGAACGCGGCGACGCCGGCGACCGAGCTGGCGGCACGCGCGGCCGGCGGCGTGCGCCCCCACAGCCCGAGGACAGGGACACCGGCGAGCCGGAGCGCACCGGCGAGTGCGGTCGCGACAGGACCGGCGCCGACGACGAACGTGGTGGGGTTGCGTGCCGTGCTCATGCGTAGAGACCGTGCCGGGCGATATACCGCAGGATCTCCCTTGGCAAAAGTGATGAGACCGCCGGGTCGCGTGCTGCGAGGAGCTCGCGGATCCGGGTCGCCGAGATTTCTGGCATCGCGACGCCGGTCTCGACCGTGCCTGCGGGGAGCTCGTAGCCGCCGCGGCCGATGACGACGAGCGGCGCCCGCGCGATCACGTCGTCCCAGCGGTACCACTTGTCGCGCTCGCCGAGGATGTCGGCGCCGACGACGAGCCGGAACTGGGCGTCGGCGTGCTTCGCGATCAGGTGCTCGACGAGATCGAGCGTGCGGCTCGCGACGAAGTCGGGACGCAGCGCGAGCTCCTGCTCGGCCCGGCTGACCTGGGCGCGCGCCCCGAGCGCGGCGGTCGCCAGCTCGCACATCGCGACGCGGTGCTCGTACGGTGCGAGGTGCTTGCCGAACGGATGGCTGTACGTTGGAACGAACCAGACCTCGTCGACGACCGTCTCGAGGACATACAGCGCGACCAGCTGGTGCGCGACGTGCGGCGGGTTGAAGCTGCCGCCGAACAGCCCGACGGTCCTCACTCGTACAAGAGGAACGGCGCCCTCTCCTCCGCGAACATGCCCTCGGCGCGCGGCCACGGCTGCGCGATGTCGTCGAGCGAGGCGCCTGCCTCGATGCCCTTGCGCACGGCGTCGGTGCCGCACAGCAGATCGATCGCCGGGATCTTGTCGACGAACTCGTACGCCTTCACGCGCCACTGAAACTGCTCGGGCGCCTGGTCGTGACACGCCTTGAGGAACGCGACGCCGGTGCGGTACGGCCGGAACACGTCGTGGTTCGTGACGTGGATCTGGATCCCGCCATTGGGCTTGAACGCGTGCTTGTGGAACGTCGGCGTGTAGACGACGGGGCGAAACCGCGCGCCCGGCAGCGCCATCGCCTCCATGTCCTTCGCGAGCCGCGCACCGTCGATGAACGGCGCGCCCGACAGCTCGAACGGCCGCGTCGTGCCGCGCGCCTCCGACAGCTCGGTGCCCTCGACGAGGCACATGCCGGGATAGACGAGCGCGGTGTCGACGGTCGGCATGTTCGGCGATGGCAGGACCCACGGCAGGCCCGAGTGCTCGAACCACAGGTCGCGCTGCCAGCCGCGCATCGTCACGACCGCGAGATCGAGGTCGAGGTTCTCGGCATGGTGGCGCCATCGCGCGATCTCGCCGGCGGTCATGCCGTGACGATTGGGACACGACACGAGGCCGACGAACGACTCGTAGCCGGGCTCGATCGCGCTGCCCTCGACGTGGAGACCGGTGATCGGGTTCGGCCGATCGAGCACGACGAAGGCCTTGCCCGCCGCGGCGCACGCGCGCATCGCGAGCACCATCGTCCACACGAACGTGTAGTACCGGCTCCCGACGTCCTGGATGTCGAACACGAGGACGTCGATGTCGTCGAGCATCGCCGGCGTCGGCGACAGCGACGCCTCGGTGTGGCCGTAGAGGCTGTGCACCGGCAGGCCGGTCGCCGCGTCGGTCGCAGCGTCGACGCCGATCATGTCCTGCGCGTCGCCACGGACGCCGTGCTCTGGACCGAACAGCGCGGTCAGGTGCACGTTCGGCAGCGCGCGCACGAGATCGATCGCATGGCGCAGCTCGGTATCGACCGAGGTCGCGTTGCAGAGCAGGCCGACGCGCCGGCCCGCGATCAGCTTGCCGCTCTCGGCGACGAGGCGAGCCAGGCCGGATTGGACGGTCATCGCCTGCTCGCGATCACTCGAAGATCGGGACCGGCTTCAGCGAGACCTTGTTGTTGCTGGTCACGACGCGGAAGCGAACCGCACGGCAGTTGTACTGGGCCTTGAGCTTGCCCTCGTTCACCTTGAGCTTCGCGATGAAGTTCTCGAACGAGACATCGTCGGGCGAGCCCGACGCGCGGCGCGCCGCGACGTACTCGGTGAACACGCGCTTGTAGTAGT
>JAEWJO010000330.1 GCA_023386455.1 Pseudomonadota bacterium
GCTCTGCACGATCGTCTCGTCCCAGTCCATGCCGAGCTCGGCGAGCGCAGCGACGAGCTGCGCCGACCACCCGGCCTTGACGCGCGTGGTGTCGAGATCCTCGAGGCGAAGCAACGCGCGGCCGCCGCGAGCGCGCGCGTCGAGCCACACGAGCAGTGCGGAGAGCAGCGTGCCGGGATGCGCCTCTCCCGTCGTCGACGGTGCGAAGCGAGAGACGATCATGCGTTCGTGGGAGGTCGTGCGGCGCGCGCCTCGGCCACCGCGTCGCCGACGATCACGTCGGCATCGCCCCACGAGTCGTCGACGCGGAGGATCTCGTTCAGCTCGTGGACCATCGCGCGCGCCGAAGGGAATCGCTTCTCCGGGTCGGCGGACAGCGCGCGATGGACGGTCTCGGCAAGCGCGACCGGCAAGTCCTCGCGGATCTTCTCGAGCGACGGGACCTCGCACCGCTTCACGAGCGCGAACACCTCGGGGTCGGTCGGCGCGTCGAACAGC
This sequence comes from Pseudomonadota bacterium, assembly GCA_023386455.1. Taxonomy (GTDB): domain Bacteria; phylum Myxococcota_A; class Polyangia; order Haliangiales; family Haliangiaceae; genus JABFXX01. The sequence goes on from JAEWJO010000330.1 coordinate 499, forward strand.
CGGCGGCCGGCGAGCGCCTCCCACAGCGTGCACGCGAGCGAGAACAGGTCGCTCGCGGGCGTCGCGGGCTGGCCGGTGAGCAGCTCGGGTGCCATGTACGAGAGCGTGCCTTTGACGATGCCCGGATCGGTGTGCTCGGCGATGCGGTCGCGCGCGCGCGCCATGCCGAAGTCGGCGAGCTTCACGTCGCCGTTCTGCGCCAGCAGGATGTTCTGGGGCGAGATGTCGCGATGGATCACCGGCGAGACCGTGCCATCGGGAAGCCGGCGCTCGTGTGCCGCCGCGAGGCCGCGCAGCACGCGCAGCGCGACCGCGGCGATGATGCCCCAGCCGGTCGGCTTGCCGAGCTTCTTGTGCGCGCGCAACAGCGACTTGAGATCGATGCCGTCGACCCACTCGAGGACGAGGCAGTAGACCGGCCCCGACGCCGCGGCCTCGACGACGAAGTCGAGCACCTGGATGAGGTTCGCGTGCTGCAGTGTCGCGCCGATGCGCGCCTCCTCGAGGAACATCGACAGGTACGGCCCGCCGATCGTCGTGAACGAGCGCTTCATCACCTTGACCGCGACCGGCCGCGCGAACACCTCGCTCGATCGAGTGACGCCCTGCCACACCGACGACAGCCCGCCCTCGGCGACCAGCTGCACGAGCTGGTAACGGCCACCGATCATCGAGCCTTCCTGCATGGGTCGCCGAGCCTAGCCGATCCGGCGACCGATCCGCGTCTGGAGGTCCAACCTTCGCCACGCGAGCCCGAGGGCCGCTGCGAGCGCCGCTGCGACGAGCGTCACGCGCACGCCGAACAGCTGGCGGTGCGCGAGCGAGAACCAGCCGATGCGCACGAGCTCGAGCGAGCCGTACGTGATCGTGCCGGCGATCAGCGCGCGCGCGAATGGCGCGATGTAGACCCCGACCGCCGGACTGCTCTGCCACTTGCCGCGCAGCCGGCGGATGTGAAGCGCCGCGATGCCGCCGATCGCCGCGCCGCCCATGATGCCGAGCAGCGTGCGCTCGCCGCGACTCGTCGGCTCGAGCAGCGAGCCGAGCAGCGACGCGACCCAGATGCCGGCGGCGAGACACGACGCGATCGCGACGAGCAGCGCCGTCGGTCGGGCGAGGCGCGCACGCAGCGTGATCGTCTGCACCGTCTCTGCGGGCTTGCGCACGTATGCGGCCGACACGCGCTCGGTCGGCGCGCGCTCGATCGCGACGGGTACCGGCGCCGCGTCGTCGAACACGGCGAGCTCGCGCTCGAGGTCGAGCGCCGATTGAATGCGCGCCGCGGTATCGCGCGCCATCGCGCGCTGGATCACCGACTCGATGCCCTCGGGGATCGACGGCTCGATCGACCGCGGCCGCGCCGGCTCCTCGTGCAGCAGCAGCGCGAACCGGCTCACCGGCGGCAGGTTGCCGTACGGCGGCTGCCCCGCGAGGATGTGATAGAGGATCGCGCCGATCGCGTAGACGTCGGCGAGCGGTCCGGCATCGGTCGCGCGCCGCGCCTGCTCCGGCGGCATGTACGCGGCGGTGCCCATCACCGCGCCGGTGCGTGTCAGCTTCTCGTCGTCCTCGGTCTTCGCGAGACCGAAGTCGAAGATCTTCACGAGCGGTGCACCACCCGTCGTGCACAGGAACACGTTCGACGGCATGAGATCGCGATGCACGATGCCGACCGCATGGGCCGCCGCGACGCCGCGACAGATCTGCCGCGCGATCGGAAGCGCCTCCGCCACGCTGAGCTTGCCGACGCGATCGAGGCGCGCCTGCAGGTCCTCGCCCTCGAGCAGCTCGGTCACGAGGCACGGCCGCTCGTCCTGCGTGCGCAGGACATCGACGAGGCGAACCACGTGCTCGGAGCGGATTCGCCCCGCGGCATGCGCCTCGCGCTCGAAGCGAGCGAGCAGGTTCGGCTCGCCCGCGAGCTCGGCGTGAATGATCTTGATCGCGTAACGCGCGTCGATGCGCAGGTGCTCTGCCTCGTAGAGCCGCGCCATGCCGCCCTGCCCGAGCACGCGCGCGATCCGGTACGTGTGACCGAGCACCACGCCGATCTGCGGATCGCTGGCCTTGGCGAGCTCGCCTTGCGGCGTGGCATCGAGCGGGCACACCGCGAATTCAGCGGGATAGCTGCGCCCGCACGTACTGCAGCTCCACGCGATCGCGCTCGGGAGCTGCTGAGACGCCATGGTGATCGCCAGCCTAGTCCGGATTGATGGGTGGATTGGCTCGAAC
>JAEWJO010000390.1 GCA_023386455.1 Pseudomonadota bacterium
CGTCGGCCTTCTTCTTCGCGGGCTTCTTGGCGGCTGGCTTCTTGTCAGCCTTCTTGGGCGCCGCCTTCTTGGCGCCGCTCGACTTCTTCTTCGTGGCCTTCGAGGTGGACGCGCCACCCTCGTCGGACGCTCCGTCGGCGCTCTTCTTCTTCGGACTCATTGCCGGGCGTTCCTACCACGTTTGAGGCCGAAAAATTGCCCGTCGGATCACCGGCCTTTACGGTCGGATTACGGCGGGATCCTGCAACGTTCTCGTCTTCAAAGGAGTACGGATATGCAGTCCCGCAAGATCGGTGTGTTGCTCGGGGGTCTGTCGAGCGAGCGTGAGGTGTCGCTGCGCACGGGCGAGGCGGTCCTGAACGCGCTACGCGACCGCGGCCACGACGCCATCCCGGTCTACGTCGATCACGACATCGACGTCGCCCTGCGCCAGGAGCAGATCGACGTCGCGTTCATCGCCCTCCACGGGCGGTGGGGCGAGGACGGCTGCATCCAGGGCCTGCTCGAGCTGCTGGGCATCCCGTACACCGGCTCGGACGTGATGGCGTCGGCGCTCGCGATGCACAAGGGCAAGGCCAAGGAGCTGTTCCGGCTCCACAACCTGCCGACCCCCGCCTACTACACGCTGACCGCCGAGGACGTCGGCGATCTGCCGTCGGTCCACGGTGACTTCGGCTTCCCGTGCGTCGTGAAGCCGATCCGCGAGGGCAGCTCCGTCGGCGTCGCGATCTGTCACTCGCTCGCCGACCTCGGTCCCGCCGTCGAGAAGGCGCTGTGCTTCGACGACGAGATCCTCGTCGAGCGGTTCATCGCCGGCAAGGAAGTCTCGGTCGCGATCCTCGGCGACCGCGCGCTCGGCGCGTGCGAGATCGCCCCGCGCGCGGGCTGGTACGACTACCAGAACAAGTACACGAAGGGCTCGACGGACTACTTCGTCCCGCCGCGCCTGTCGCCGGAGCGCTATCGCGGCGTGCTCGCGCAGGCAACCCGCGCGCACCTCGCGCTCGGCTGCGCGGGCGCGACCCGCGTCGACATGATGGTCTCCGACTCGGGCAACGAGTTCATCCTCGAGGTCAACACCGTCCCGGGCCTGACCCCGACGAGCCTCCTGCCGAAGATCGCCGACGCGGCCGGCATCTCGTTCGGCGAGCTGTGCGAGCTGATGCTCGCCGGCGCCTCGCTGGCCACCCGCCGCGGCCGTGGCGAGCGCCGGATCGTCCAGCGCACGTTCGTCGGCGACGACCGCCGCGAGGCCGAGGCGAACACGCACTGATGAAGATCCGCGCCGAACACAAGATCGCTGCCGCGGCTGCCGTCCTCGCGATCGGCGTGCCGATCGGCGCGGCGATCTGGGTCGATCGGCGCACACAGGAGCTCGCGTCCCATCTCGGCAGCGCCGGCGGCGTCACCGCCCAGATCGGCAGCGTCGACGCGGACCTCACCGGCACGATCCGGCTCTCCGACGTCGCGCTCGGCGAGATGATCGCCGCCGACGAGATCGAGGCCTCGGTCGCGCTCGACTCGCTGCTCGCGGGCGAGGTCTCCGCCGACGAGATCCGGGTCGCCGGTCCGCATCTCGCGATCGCCGTCGACCGCGATGGCGACTCCGACCTCGCCCGGCTCGTCGCCCGGCTGGCCCACGCCGGGCCTCGCACCGGCGGCAAGCGCGCGTCGCGCGTCCGCCGCATCGTCGTCAGCTCCGGCACGCTGACCGCGAAGGTCGCCGGCATCGGCGAGATCTCCGCCGACTCGGTCGAGCTCGTTCCCGACGAGGGTGGCGTCCGTGTCATCACCGGTCCGCTCCGCGTCCGCGGCGCCGCCGGTCCGCTCGACGGCGAGATCGTGATGGCGCGCAGCGCGGCCGAGCTGTCCCTGCCCCACGCTCGCTTCCGCCGCGTGCTCGGCGTCGCCGGGACCGGCACGCTGCGCATCGGCGATCGCCGGATCGGCGTCCGCGACGTCGCGATCGGCCGCCTGACCCCGGGCGGCAGCCTCGATCTGCGTGGCTTCCTCGACGACGGCGGCGTCCAGCGCTCGATCAGCGCCGAGGTCGCGCACGGCGACAGCGGCTTCTCGCTCACGCTCCGCGGCGAGCGCATCCCGCTCGCGCCGCTGACCCCGCTCGCGCCGAAGGGCATCGTGCTCGCCGGCGCGCGCGCCAGCGGCGAGGTCACGCTCCGCCGCGCGAGGGACACCGTCCAGCTCGCGGTCGACGGCTCGGTGACGGGCCTCTTCCTCGATCACAAGACGATCGCGCCGCGACCCGTCCCCGTCGACGGCACACTCGACGCGTCGCTCACCGTCAGCCCGACCGCGATCGCCGTCGATCACGCCAGCGTCACGCTCGGTGCCGCCGCGTGGAGCGCGAGCGGCTGGCTGCGCCGCGGCTCGCCGGTGTCCGGCCAGGTCGACGTGACGCTCGCCCCGGCCGCGTGCATGGACCTCGTGCACTCGATCCCCGTCGCGCTGCGCGGTCCCCTCGACGGCATCGCGATGACCGGCACGTTCGGCGGCCGCGCTCGCCTGTCGATCGATCTCGCGGCGCCTCCCGGCGACGGCGTGACGCTCGAGACGCACCTCGCGAACGCGTGCACCGTCACCGCCGAGCCTCCCGCGGCCGACGTCACGACGCTCGTCACGTCGACCGAGCACACGTTCCCCGACGGCAGCCACGCGCGCGTCGGTCCGGACGAGCCGTCGTGGTTCGCGCTCCGCCGCCTCCACTCCTACGTCTGGGGCGCCTTCGTCTCGGCCGAGGACGGTCGGTTCTTCTCGCACCCCGGCTTCGACGTGACCCAGATCGCGCGCAGCTTCGAGATCGATCTGCGCGATCGCCGTCTCGCACGCGGCGGCTCGACGATCAGCCAGCAGCTGATCAAGAACGCGTTCCTCACCCAGCGCCGCAGCCTCGATCGCAAGGTCCAGGAGGCGCTGCTGACGTGGCGGCTCGAGGCGCGCCTCGAGAAGGAGGCGATCCTCGAGCGGTACCTGAACATCATCGAGCTCGGTCCGCACATGTTCGGCCTCCGCGCCGCCGCGCAGTACTGGTTCAACAAGTCGCCCCGCGAGCTGTCGATCCGCGAGTCGGCATTTCTCGCGGCCCTGACGTCGGAGCCGACGACGATGACGCGCCGCATTCGCCGCGCCGGCACGCTCGACCCCGACAGCGCCGCCCGCGTCGACATCATCTTGCGCGCGATGCGCCGCGACGGCGTCATCACGACCGAGGAGCTCAACGCGGCCCGCGAGAAGCCGCTGTGGTTCTCGGCGTCCGCGCTCCGCCGCGAGGGCTAGACCGGTGTAACGTCGCCGGCGGTGTCCGAGCGAAGAGTACGTCCCCAGGTCTGGTTCGCGCTGAACCTCCCGTTCGGCGCTACGAGCGGTTTCGTCACCGTGACGCTCGGCTACGTCCTCAAGGATCTCGGCGTCGGCGACGCCGCGATCGGCGCGCTCGTCGCGTTGAATCTGCTGCCGCACACGTGGAAGTTCTTCTGGGCGCCGATCGCGGACACGACGCTGACGCGGAAGCAGTGGTACGTGATCGCGAACATCGCGTCCTGCGCGACGATCCTGGGGATCGCGTTCGTACCGATCACGCGACCACCTTTCACATGGGACTGGCATACCTGGCTGCTCCACGCGGAGGTCCCTCACGTCCTCCAGACGCTGGTGTTCGTGAACTCGCTCGCGATCACCGTGCTCGGGATGGCGGTCGAAGGCTTGATGGCACATGCGACGCCCGACGATCAGCGAGGACGCGCGGCCGGCTGGTTTCAGGCCGGCAACCTCGGCGGCGCGGGTCTCGGTGGCGGACTGGCGCTGATCATCGCCGAGAACGTCTCGACGCAGGCGGCGTTCATCACGCTCGCCGCGGTGCTGTTCACCTGCACGTTCTCCCTGCGCTTTGTCCCCGAGGCCCCGCGCGTGGAGGCCGACGGCACGCTGGCCGGCAAGAGGCCGATCGGTACCGTCGCGGTCGACTTCCTGCGCGCGATCTGGGAGGTGATCAAGGACCTCCTGAAGATGCTCGGTTCGAGGCGCGGCATCATCGGCGTCACGATCTGCTTCTTGCCGATCGGCTCCGGCGCCGCGCAGAACCTGTTCTCCGCGATCGCAGGCCGGTGGGAAGCGTCCGCCGATCTCGTGGCGATCACGACCGGCATGGTGGGCGGTGTAGTCTCGATGTTCGGGTGCCTCGCCGGCGGCTGGTTCTCCGACAAGCTGGGCCGAAAGCTGGCCTATGCGCTCTCGGGCGCGATCCTGGCGGTGCTCGCGGTCGCGATGGCGGTCGCACCTCACAACGCGATCGCCTACGCCTTCTTCACGCTCGCCTATGCCGCCGGCACGGGCATCTCGTACGCATGCTTCACCGGCCTCGTGCTCGACATCATCGGCAAGGGTGCGGTCGCGACGAAGTACAACGCGCTCGCATCGCTCTCGAACATCCCGATCTGGTACATGACGCTCATCGCCGGCTGGGCTTCGCAGAAGCACGGCGCGACGAACATGCTGTTCGTCGATGCCGGCTCCGAGTTCGCCGGGATCGCGGTCCTGCTCATCATGATCGCGATCGTTCGTCCCGGTAAGGCGGCAGCACCCAAGGTCTCGCTCCCCGAGGCGCGGATCGTCGCCGAGTCCACGGACCGGTAGACATCAGCCGTCGAGAAACCGGCGTGTCTACACGCCGAGGAAGAGGCGATTGCCGAAGTTCCGCTCGAGATCGGCGGCGAAGATCTTCTGCGCCGCGGCGTCGATATCGTACGCGACGCGCTTGAACTCGAACGTCTTCTCTTCCGAGTCGTAGATCGTGTAGCTCGCGCGGTTGTCGTAGTCGCGCGGCTGGCCGACCGAGCCGACCGAGATGATGTAGCGATGCTCGGGGCGGATGACGAACTTCGTCGCCACGACCTCGAACACCTCGTCGCGGGTCAGCGCGAACGACTTGCACAGGTGCGAGTGACCGATGAACGTCACGAGCCCGAGGTCGTCCCAGATATCGAGGCAGCGCGTCGCCTGCTCGACCGAGAAGATGTACTCGAACTCCTCGAGGTTGATCGGCGAGCCGTGGCAGAACGTCAGGTCGCCTTCGCGGACCTCGTACGGCAACGTCTTCAGCCACTCCATGTTCTCGGCGCTCAGCTGGCGCGCGTGGAGGTCGAGCGCCTGGCGGGCGGCGTCGTAGTAGTACGAGTAATCCATCCGGCCCGCGACGGCGGCGTCGTGGTTGCCGAGGATCGTGAACGACGCGGTCTTGCGGATCAGGTCGCAGCACTCGTTGGGTGACGCGCCGTAGCCGACGACGTCGCCGATGCATACGTACTTATCGATGCGCTCCGACTTGAATGCATCGAGCACGGCGTTCATCGCTTCGATGTTCGCGTGCACGTCGGAGAAGATCCCGATCCTCATGTACGGCCGTTCAATAATACCTGAAGTCGGGCCCGCTGAGCGCTAGGTCTGGATGAGATCCGACTCGTCGAGCTCGGCCTCGTCGTCGTCCTCGACGATCAGGTCCGCCTCGTCGAGGACTTCCTGCGGCTGGCTGGCGTCGAGGTCGTGGAGGGCCGCCTGTGCGACATCCGGCCGGTCGGCCTCCAGCGCCTCGAAGAACCGGCGCGAGAACGCCCGATTGACCGTGACATCCCTGCCCGCCTGCGGGCCGGGACGGACGCTGACCTCGTCGCGAGCCGCATTCTGGTGCAGCTCGAGCGCCTTGCGAGCGATCGGCGCCATGACGCTCTGGCCGGCGGCCATCTGGTCGAGGGCGGCCTTGCCGCCGCGGACGCCGACGTGGGCCATCGCCCAGGCGACGCGCTCCTGGACCTGCGGCGTGATCGCGTCGCCGAGCCGGCCGACGTGGGCGGCCAGCGGCATCAGCGCCGTCGGACCGATCTGACCGATCGCGCGCGCGATCTCGCGCCAGATCTCCGTGGGCTCGCTGACGAGCTGCTCGATGACCGCATGGGTGCCGTCCTCGGTGCGGAGCAGCGCGAGCGCGAGGGCACAGCCGTGGCGCAAGAACGCCTTGCTGCTCGTCAGGCCCTCGATGAGCGGCGCGGCCGCGGCCGGTCCGAACTTCACCGACCTGCCGAGGATGCGGACCGCCTCGGCGCGGCTCATCTTCTTCACCGCCGCGATCACGGGCGTCGCGGCGCGCGGGTCGCCGCGATCGCACAGCTCCTGGGCGACCGATACGCGCTGGACCTTGTCGTCGAGGAGCGCGAGCAGGTCGTCGGTCGAGCGCGCGACGGAGACCGCACCGGTCGGGGTGCGCTCGATCGAGCCCGAGACGACGGCGTTCTCCTCGCTCTTGATCGCGCCGTTGGACTTGCGGCCGCGCAGCTCGACGCCGAGCGCCCTCGCCTCCTCGGCGATCGCCTGCATGTTGTCGTCGGCGGCATCCGCGTCGATATCGAACGCGTCCGGGTTGCGGCGCAGGACCTCGAAGCCAGCATCGAGCTTCAGGATGAGGTCGCGACGCGACCGCGCGAGCCCCTCGGACACCGCGATCTGGGCGAGCTCGGGACCCATCCAGATGCCCCACGCGACGGCCGACTCGAGGACGAGCCGGCGCAGCTCGCGCCAGCGCGACAGCGGATAGCCGCGGTTGCTGACGAGGTAGTCCTCGCGCGACGGCCGCGCGAACCGGCGGGCGATCGCGAGCGCGCGGCGCACTCCCTGCGCGGTGTCGAGCTGGGACAGCTTGTCGTCGCGGAACTCGCCTGCCTCGGCGTGCTCGACGCCGAGGAGATCGAAGCCAGCGCCGAGCACGAGGTCGCGCGCGCGCGCGTACGATGGCTCGGTCTCGCCGTCGGCGGTGATGCCGCGCAGGTGATCGTCGGCGGCCCGGACGATGTACGCGACGTTCTCCGCGAGGGGCGCCTCGGGGGAGTTGTCGGACAGCCCGGCGACGGCGCGCGCCAGGATGGGATGGAAGTCGGCCATTGGCCTCACTTGTCGCTGATGGCGGCCTAGGTCAACCCTCGAAACTCGGAGGGCGTCCGGCGGAAGGCGGCGTCATCCTTCGAAGGGCGAGGTCATCCTTCGAAGGGGTTGTGGACGAGAATGGTGTCGTCGCGCTCGGGGCTGGTCGAGAGCACGGCCACGGTCGCGCCGATCAATTCCTCGATACGGCGGACATATTTGATGGCCTGCGCCGGCAGATCGGCCCAGGAGCGGGCGTTCGCCGTCGAGCCTTCCCAGCCTTCGATCGTCTCGTAGATCGGCTCGACGCGGGCCTGGTCGGCCTGGCCGGCAGGCAGATGCTCGAGGATCTGGCCGTCGAGCTTGTAGCCGGTGCAGACCTTGATCTCCTTGAAGCCGTCGAGGATGTCGAGCTTGGTGAGCGCGATGCCGTCGATGCCGGAGGTCTTGACCGTCTGGCG
>JAEWJO010000403.1 GCA_023386455.1 Pseudomonadota bacterium
GGTCCGGGACCCGGTCCGATGGCACCGCCCCCGATGGCACCGCCGATGGGCCCGCCGCCGGGCGTGCCGTCGTACGCGGGCTTCCCGCCGGCGCCGAGTGCGCCGGTCACCGCGAGCGGGATGCGCCGCTGCCCGTCGTGCGGCAGCGACGTTCCGCCGTCGTTCCGGTTCTGCGGCACGTGCGGCTTCCGCATGGACGAGCAGTCGGCCGCGCAGCCCCTGCCCGGCCCGCCGCAGCCGATGGGCAACATGGGCGCGCAGCAGCAGCGCTCGCGCCTGTCGATGACGCTCATCCGCCCCGACGGCAGCGAGGGCGGAACCCATGACCTGCGTCCCGGCGAGAACAAGCTCGGCCGCAGCTTCGGTCCCGTGTTCGAGAACGACGGCTACCTCTCGCCCGTCCACGCGATGCTCGACATCCGCGGCGTGCAGGGCGTCGTCCGCGACCTCGACTCGCTGAACGGCGTCTTCGTGAAGATGACGGGCGAGGAGGAGCTGCAGAACGGTCAGATCATCCGCATCGGCCAGGAGCTGCTCCGCTACGAGGTCATCCCGACGCCGGAACCGACCGCCGATGGCACCGAGCTCATGGGCAGCCCGAACCCGGGTTTCTGGGGCAAGCTGACCGTGATCATCGGGCGCGACGTGACCGGCGCGGCGTTCCCGCTGCTCGGCGAGAGCGTGACGCTCGGCCGCGAGCGCGGTGAGATCAACTTCCCCGACGATGGCTACGTGTCGGGTCTGCACGCGCGCATCTCGCTGCGCGACGGCCGCGTGTTCCTGTCGGATCTCGGCTCGAGCAACGGCACGTTCATCAAGGTGAACGGCGAGCGCGGCGTCGGCCACGACTCGTACGTGCTGCTCGGTCAGCAGCTGTTCCGGCTGAACTTCTCGTAACGCTCGAGCGCGGAAGGCCGCGCGAGCGGGTCAGTTCTTCTTGACCTTGCTCGTGTCGAGGTCCTGCACCGACGGCCCCGTATCGTTCTTCTCGACGAACGTGAAGCCGTTGGGAATCTTCAGCTCGCCGCCGGGCTCGAAGATGATGAGGACGTCGACCTTCTCGTTCGGCTTGCCGCCGGGCGCCTCGACGATCAGCTCGCTGTCGCTCGCGAAGCGAATGACCGTGCCCTGGCGCGAGCCGAAGTAGACCTTCGCGTTGCGCGCGCCGTCGGCGATGAAGCGGTTGCCCTTGATGCGGACGTACGTGCCGCCCTCGGTATCGCCCTTCTCGGGCTCGATGCCGGTGACCTTGAGCTTGGTGTCTTCGCTGCCGCACGCAGCGAGTCCGAGGACCAGCAAGAGGAGCGGCAGGAGCGGCAGGCGGCGGGTCATGCCGAGAAAGTACCTAATGTATGCAGGGATGGGCAACTCCCGTCGGCGCCCCGGTTCTGACCGGTCCTCGACGGGGCGCAAACCGTGCGGTCTCGCCCTTACAGGAGGTCGCGGCGGGAGAGCGCGCGGCGCATCTTGGCGAGCGCCTGCTCCTGCAGCTGGCGGATACGCTCGCGCGACAGGTTGTACTTGTCGCCAATCTCCTTCAGGGTCAGCTCCTGCTCGGTCCCCAGGCCGAAGCGCTGGCGCAGGATATCTGCCTCGATCGGCCGGAGCTCCCGCAGGAGCTCCTGGACCTCGGTCGTCAGCGCGGTCCACTCGAGGTCGTCGGTCGGCGAGCCGACCTCGCGATCGGGATCCTCGAGCACCTCGCCGAGCACGCGGCCCTCGTCGTCGCCGACCGGCTTGTCGATCGACACGCTCTGCTCGAGCAGCCAGCTGCGCATCTTCTCGACCTTGTCGAGCGGCATGCTCGTCGCCTCCGCGAGCTCCTCGGTCGTCGGCTGACGGCCGAGCTTGCCGGTGAGCTGGCGGCGCGCCTTCGTCAGGCGGTGCTGCGCGTCGATCATGTGCACGGGCAGCCGGACCTCGCGGCCCTTGTCGGCGAGCGCGCGGCTGATCGCGTGGCGGATCCACCAGCTCGCGTACGTCGAGAACCGGAAGCCGCGCTTGTAGTCGTAGCGCTCGACGGCCTTCATGAGGCCGATGTTGCCCTCCTGGATCAGATCGGCGAGCGCCATGCGGCCGTGGTTGAAGCGGCGCGCGATGCTGACGACGAGCCGCAGGTTCGCCTTCACGAAGTCGTTGCGCGCGTCGGCGGCAGCGCGATTGGCCTGCTGCACGCGGCGCAGCCACTCGGTGACCTTCGCGCGATGACCGAGCGAGCCGACGGAGCTGCCGCGCACGCCGATGCCGAGCGTCATGCGATCGATCGCGCCGAGCGCGGCCTCGATGAACAGGTGGTCGGTGTCCGACGCGCGGAGCTTGCGCGCCGCACGCGCCGACGCGCGCGCGAATGCCTTCGCATCGCGATCGGCGGCGAGCCGGCGGAGGTTCTTCGCCTCGACGGGCATCACGAAGTCGGGGACCTCGGCGATCGCCTCGAGCACGCGTTCGATCGCGGGCGCGTGCGCGAGGACCTGCTCCCACAGCATGATCTCGAGCGCCTCGAGCTCGCGCGCGCTCGTGAACTCCTCCTCGGGACGGAGCACGTCGAGCACGGCCATGTCGCGGAAGTACATCGAGAGGTACGTGCCGTTATCGGGACGCGCGCGCTTCTCGGACGCCTCGGAGGTCTCGGACGCCTCGGTCTCGACGACCTCGTCGTCGACGTCGACGTCGACGGCCTCGTCGTCGGACTTCTCGTGCTTGGGCCGCTTGGCCGTGACGCGCGCGACGCGGCTCTTGCGAGCAGTCGAGCGCGAGTCCACCGGGAGCTTCGAGACAGATACGGCCATTGCGGTCCTTCCCTTGCGCGCGGGGCGCCTTACCGAGATGAGACGCGCGAGACGGCCAAATGTTTTGGCGTGCGCGGCACAGAAGGACGACAAGTGACGAACCGGGCTTATTCCGCCCTAAGTACCTGAAGTTTCCTTCCGTTCCGCTAGGACAATGATATGGCGCGATTGGTTGCCGAAGAACCGGCCTCGCGTCTGGTAACCGCCCGAGACCTCGAGGACGCGGAAGCCAGCCGCGTGCATGAGCTTACCGACCTCATGCAGCGAGTATGCCCGGACCGAGATCTCCTGCTCGAGCTGGCGGCCGTCGTCGAAGACAACCGAGCGATTCACCTGAATTCTCGACGAGAAGTAGTTGAGCTCGACTTCCTCGAGGACGACGCAGCCGTCGCCTTCCCACCACACGCGCGTCGGCAAGTCCGCGATCACGTAGTCGCGGTTCAGAATCTCTACGAGGAGCTTGCCGCTGGGCTTGAGGGCCCGTGCCACGTTTTGCAGCGTCTTCTTGTTCGTCTCGTCGTCGAAGTAGCCGAACGTCGAGAACAGGCAGTAGGCGGCGTCGAACTGGTTCTCGAAGTCCAGCTCGCGCATGTCGCCGCGCACGAAGTTGATCGTGAGCCCGCGCCGGTGCGACTCCTCGCCGCCGCGCACGAGCAGCGGCGTCGACAGGTCGAGGCCGACGACGTGGAAGCCGCGCGCCGCGAGCTCCATCGCGTGGCGGCCGTAGCCGCAGCCGAGGTCGAGCACCTGCGCGCCCGGCGCGAGGTTCATCGCGTTGATGACGAACTCCGCCTCGGCCTGCGTCGCCTGCGGCGTGAGGAACGGCAGCGTGCGCAGGTAATCCTCGTCGAACAGGTCGACGAACCACGGCCGCGCCTTGCCCGACGTCGGCTTGCTCGGCTCCTTCGCGACGACCGCGGCAACCGCGGCCTGCGGCAGCGGCTTCTTCTGCGGCGGCGGCGGGGCCGGCGGCTTGTGCTGCGCGGCGGCTGGAGGTGGCGGCGGCGGCGCGTGATGCGGTGTCGCCGGCGGATGTGCCTTCGCGTGC
>JAEWJO010000422.1 GCA_023386455.1 Pseudomonadota bacterium
TTGCCATCTCGCCGTCGAGCAACTCGGCAATGGCATACGCCTTCGGCAGAAAGGCCACGGCGCATCTGTCGTCGAGGGTGCGGAAGTGGGGCATGCCCCGGTTTTCGTCCTCGAGGAAGCGGGAGCCGTGTCGTCGATGAACCTCGATGGCGCGCCGAACGCGGCTCGTGCAATCGCGTCGCGCTCGGCGCACGGCCAGCTCCCTACGTACTACGGGCAGGAGCCCGGCGTCGGGATCGCGGCATCCTTCAGCCAGGTCTGCGCGCACGCGGTCGCGTCGTAGCCGGTGACGGTCTGGATCGTCTCGAGCATGTCCTGCATCGTCGCCGCGCCACCGCTGTGCGCCATGTAGAACGCGTGGAGCGCCTCGTCGAGCTTGTCAGCCCCGACCTTGTCGGCGACGCCCTTGTAGAAGAACGCGCCGCGCATGTACGGCGCGCGCGAGAACAGGTTGTCCTCGATCACGTCGACCATGCCGCACGACTGCGGCCACACCGGATCGGTCGGCGCGAGCGCGGCGAGGTCGGTCGTGTAGCCCTGCCAGACCGTCGCACCGACGGTCGGCGCGACGACATCGAGCGCGCGCGCCGCGAGGTAGCTGACCGTGCCCTCGGACAGCACGAAGTCCTCCCAGCACTGGATGCGGATGCCGTCGCCGAACCAGCCGTGCGCGGCCTCGTGGACGTTGGTCTCCTCGTCGTCGATCGCGGCGGAGCCGACGTGCCAGCGCGGATGATGCTCCATGCCGCCGAACGCGCCGCGCGGCCACGCGACGTCGACGGTGCCGACGTGGTTGCCGAACTTGTAGGGGCCGATGGTCGTCTCGAGCCAGTCGAAGGCGGCGACGAGGTTCGCGCCGCCCTTGGCCGCGCGCGCGGCGTTCGCGGGCAGGTGCCACATCGAGACGAGCGTGCCTGCCGTCGTCGTGCCGAGGTCGAGCTGGGTGTAGTCGCCGATCGCCCAGGCGATCTGGTAGGACGGTGCCTCGCCGGGAATCGTCGGCGGGAAGACCGCGGTCGTGCCTGCCGCCGCGCCCGTGACGTCGAGCGTGAACGTCGTGCCGTCGCTCGGCGCCGAGTGGCAGGGGAACACGTTGCCGCAGTAGTACGGCCAGATCAGCGTGTAGCCGTTCTTGGACGCGCCCTGGAAGCTCTCGTGGTTGACCCAGGTGTACGCGATCTCGACGGTGAGGTTCTCGGTCGCGACGGGCAGGCCGAGGTCGAGCTGCTTGGCCGCGACGGCGAACGGTACGTCTCCGGCCGGAGCCTTCGTGCCCGCGAGCGTCACGGTGGCGATCGTCAGGTCGCCGACCTCGAGCGACGCACCCGGATCGGACGAGGCGCCGAACGTGATCGTCGCGGTGCCGGTCTTCGCGGCGACGTCGATCGCGAGCCTGGTATCGACGATCTCGCGCGCCAGGTTCGCGGTCGGCGCGACCGGCTCGACATGGGAGCCGCCATCGTCGCCGCAGGCGGCGAAGGCGAGGGCGATCCCGACGACGAGGACTCGATGGGCGTGCATCGCCGCGGACAGTGCCCGCACGGCGGCGCGCGTTCAAGAGCGAACTTAGTAGCGCTTGATCGACGGGTCGACGTCCTTCGACCAGGCGTCGATGCCGCCGGCGAGGTTGTAGACCTGCTTGAAGCCCTGCTTCAGGAAGTGCTCGGCCGCACCGCGGCTGCGGCCACCGTGGTGGCAGTGGAACGCGATCGGCGTGTCCTTCGGCAGCGCCTCGATCTGCGCCATCGTCGCGTCGTCGAGCAGCGTCGCGCCCTCGAGCTTCGCGATGTCGCGCTCCTTCGGCGTGCGGACGTCGTAGAGGTGCTTGACCTTGCCGCTGTCGAGCAGCGACTTCAGGTCCTTCGGGCCGACCTCGCGGACCATCGGCGGGCGGTTCGGGTTGTCGATCTTGAACCCGGCGCCGGTCGCGTCCTCGAGGAAGTCGACCGAGACGCCGCTGGCGCGCGACGCGCTCGCGCGGTCGAGCTGCAGCGTGATGCCGCTGCTCTCGATCGTGACGTGGCTCGCTTCCTTGGCGCCGATGTCGAGCTGGTGCTCCCACGCGGGCGTGATCGTCAGGTGGATGACGTCGCCGGGCGAGCCCTCCTCGAGGGCCGCGGCGAGCTCCTGCGCGGCGCGCGGCGTCACCGTGACGGCCGGCAGCTTTGCGGGCGCGACGAGGTCGCCGAGCTTCTTCTCGAGCTCGCCGGTCTCGTACATCTGGCGAACGATGTCGGCACCGCCGACAAACTCACCCTTGATGAACAGCTGCGGGAACGTCGGCCAGTCCGAGTACTCTTTCATGCCGCCGCGAACATCTGGATCGGACAGCACGTTGACGGTGGCGAACTTGGGGATCAAGGTGTTCAAGATGTTCACGACGGACGCAGAGAACCCGCACTGCGGGAAGCTGCGCGTGCCCTTCATGAACAGGACAACCGAATCCTGGGCGACCAGCTGGTCGATCTTTTGCTTGATAGCCGGGTCGAGCGACATGGGTGTTGTGCATGGCTTCTAGCACGATCTCCGTGCGCGCGGTTCCGTCGATCTCGGAGGTTTCCGTCGCAGCCTGGGATGGCCTGCAACACGGCCCATCGCCGTTTCTGCGGCACGGGTTCCTGAAGGCGCTCGAGGAGTCCGGCTCCGTCGGTGGAACCGGGCGAAAACGCAGTGGCTGGGTACCCGTGTACCTGCTCGCCGAGCGAGGTTCGCAGCTCGTCGGCGCCGTCGCGGCATACGTCAAGGATCACAGCTACGGCGAGTACATCTTCGACTGGGGCTGGGCCAACGCCGCGCAGCGAGCCGGCATCCGCTACTACCCCAAGCTCGTCGTCGCCGCGCCCGCGACGCCGGCGACCGGCAACCGCCTGCTGCTCGCCGAGGACGCGCCGCCGGTCGTCACCGAGGCGCTGCTCGCCGCCGTCCGTCAGGTCGCCGACGACACGGGGTGCTCGTCGATCCACTGGCTGTTCTGCACCGCCGACGAGCAGCGCATGCTCGAGCAGCACGGCTACTTCCCGCGCGACACGCTGCAGTTCCACTGGAAGAACCGCGGCTACACCTCGTTCGACGCGTTCCTCGGCGAGCTGAAGAGCCGCAAGCGCAAGCAGATCCGCAAGGAGCGCGCGAAGGCGCAGGCCGCGATCGATCGGCTCGCCTGGATCGAGGGGCCGGATCTCGACGAGTCGCGGCTCGACGATCTCGATCGGTTCTATCGCAACACGACCGACAACCACGGCGGGCGCGACTACCTGCGCCCGGGCTTCTTTCACAGCCTGGCGAAGCACCTGCCGGATGCGATGCGCATGGTCGAGGTCGTCGCGGGCGGCGTGCGGATCGCGGGCGCGCTGTTCTTCGAGA
The DNA here is from genome assembly GCA_023386455.1 of Pseudomonadota bacterium. GTDB lineage: Bacteria > Myxococcota_A > Polyangia > Haliangiales > Haliangiaceae > JABFXX01. The sequence continues at coordinate 3,361 of JAEWJO010000422.1, forward strand.
CGCCGCAGGGCCTCTACGGCCGCTACTGGGGCGCCGACACGCGCATCGACATGCTGCACTTCGAGACCGCGTACTACGCGGGAATCGATCGCGCGATCGAGAAGCACATCCCGCTGTTCGAGGCCGGTGCGCAAGGCGAGCACAAGCTGCTGCGCGGCTTCGAGCCGAGCCCGACGTACTCCGCGCACTGGATCCGTCATCCGGGACTTGCCGCAGCGATCGCGGACTACACGACACGGGAATCCGCCGCGATGGCCGCCGAGCTCGCCGAGATGGCCAAGTACGGGCCTTATCGCAGTGACAACGACGACGACTAGCGCAAGAGTTCGGGCATGGCCGACAACGACTCCCGAGCAGGCAAGAGCTACCAGACCCCGGAGATCATGAAGTACACGAACGACGTGCACGCCGGTCACGATGCGGCGCTCGCGCAGGCGTTCGACGTTCCCGAGGGAATCCCGGCGATCCAGGTCGGACCGAGCGAAGGCAAGACGCTGCAGCTGCTGCTCCGTCTCGCCGGCGCGAAGAAGGTCGTCGAGGTCGGCACACTCGTCGGCTACTCGGCAATCCACATGGCGCGCGCGATGCCCGCCGACGGTCACGTGTGGTCGGTCGAGTTCGATCCGAAGCACGCGCAGGTCGCGCGCACGAACATCGCGAAGGCCGGCTTCACCGACAAGATCACGGTGCTCGTCGGTCCCGGCGTCGAGGTGCTACCGACGCTGACCGACAAGGGTCCGTTCGACGCGGTGTTCATCGACGCCGACAAGCAGAACTACGACAGCTACGGCCGGTGGGCGGTCGAGAACCTCCGCAAGGGCGGCCTCGTGATCGGCGACAACGCGTACCTGTTCGGCGAGCTGTTCGGCGACGACGATCGCGCCAGGGCGATGCGCGCGTTCCACGAGCTCGTCGCGAAGGCGTGTGACTCGGTCTGCGTGCCGACGCCCGACGGCCTGGTCGTCGGCCTGAAGCGCTGACTACGACACCGCGGAGATGAGGCTCGCGATCGCGGTGACCCCGACGGCGATCGCCGCCCAGCCGATGCGGAACGGCGGCGCCGGCAACACGGGACGCCCGAGCGGGTCGTTCATCATCTCGGGCGCGACGCGGCGAACCATCAGCCAGCGCAGGTACCACGGACCGTCCGGTGGCAGCGGGATGTGCGCCGAGCTGCCCTCGGCGAAGCGGATGCCATTGCCGCGCGCGTCGACGAGCGACAGGCACGCGCGGAGGATGTCCTCGACCTCCTCGAGATCGGGGCGCGCCTCGGGCATCTTCGCGAGCATGCGCAGGAGCAGGTCCTCGAGGCCGACGGGGATGTCCGGCCACGCGATGCTCGGGTGCGGCGGCTCCGCGCGCAGGTGCATGTGGATCAGCGAGAGGTCGTTGTGCGCGTGGAACGGCGTGCGGCGACAGAGCAGGGTGTACGCGAGCACCGCGAGCGAGTAGATGTCGGCGGCGGGCGTCAGCGCGTCGCCTCGGATCTGCTCGGGAGCGACGTACGTGAGCGTGCCGGCGATGAGGCCGCGGAACGGATCGTCCTCGCCATCGACGTGAGCGACGCCCCAGTCGAGCAGCTTCACGCGGCGGCCGTCGGCGAACGACTTGTCGGTGATGAAGACGTTGTCGAGCTTGAGGTCGCGGTGGACGATGCCCGACGCGTGCGCGGCGCGCAGGACGTCGCAGAGCTCGAGCAGGTAACCGATCGCTTCCTTGCGAGGCATCGGCGGACCTTCGTCGAACATCTTGCCGAGCGTCTTGCCGGCGAGGCGCTCCATCACGAGGTACGGACGGCCATCGCACGAGCCCGTCGCGAACACGTCGATCACCGCGGGGTGATCTACGGTGTGCACGATTCGCGCTTCGCGCAGGAACGTATCGGCGGAGAACTGATCGCCGAGCACCGACTTGTGCGCGATCTTGATCGCGGCGCGCTTGCCGAACTTGGTGTGAACGACGGCGTGGACGCTCGCCATCCCGCCGCGGCCGAGCTCGCCCTCGACACGCCACGAGCTGACGCGTGAGCTCACAGGGAGAGCATCGTCGGGGCGACCGCGGCGGCGCGACTTCTGCGCGTCACTGCCCGGCCGCTCGAGTGCCTGAGCGGATGTGGAAGTCGCTGCCATGGTGATGCGCTGCCTGTGCATCACGCGGACCAGCACACCGCGCGCCCAATGCCTCGGAGAATCTTGGGTTCTCTACCGGAACAACGCGCGTGCTCGCGCAGCCGTGGCGCTCGTGTACGTGCGCCGGGAGCAGGCGTGTGCAACGCCTCATTCGAACCTCGCGCCGACGGTCATCGACATCTGGGTCGGCGTGACCGTGCACGACGGGGTCGTGCCGGTGCAGCCCATCGACCAGGACTTGAACATCTTGTCGTGGTTCTCGACGGCACTCAGCATTCGCGAGACGCCGATCGGCACCATGAACGTGCACTGTCCCGACGGACCGCCACTCTGCGATTCCTCCGAGTCGCAGTGACCGGCGCCCTGGATCTCGATCCTGCCCTTTCCCATGATCGCGATCTTGAGCGTGACCGCCGAGCCTCCGGCACCACTGTCGGTGGTGCTGCAGTGACCGGCGACGTCGGGCGCGGCGCAGAACCCATCGCCACCGCAGACCTGACCCGACGCGCACTCGCCGTTGCCTTCGCACGAGATCGTGCAGTTGACGGCACCCGGGTCGTAACACCCGGCGAGCATCGCGATGAACAGCAGAGGTCTCATGGGTGCGCCTACTTGAACTTCGCGTGGATGTCGTTCGAGCCGAACGGGATGAACGTGCAGGTGTCGTCCTGCAGCGCGCACGACGTGCCCGACCAGTTCTCGAACCTGCGGTTGGCGTATGGCGTCGCGACGAGATCGAGCTGGTGCGCGAGCTCGACCTGATAGGTGCAGTCGCCGTTCTGCGGGCCCATCTTCTCGCACGTACCGTAGCCGGTGACGGTCACCTTGCCGTCGCCGTCGATCTTGAGGTGCAGCGGGACGCGGCTGCCGCCGTCGAGCGTGGCATCGCTCGCGGCATCGGTCCCGGCATCGCGAGCGTCGGGGCCGCCGTCGGCGCCGTGCGACGCGCAGCGGCCGGCGACGGAGGGTGCGGCGCACAGACCGTCGCTGCCGCAGACCTGACCGCTCGCGCACTCGCCCGGGCTCGCGCACGACACGGTGCAGTCGATCGCACCGGCGTCGTAGCAACCCGTCAGCGCGACCGCGAGCAGCAGAGACCGCATCAGTTCTCCTTCTTGAATCGCGCGTGGACGTCGATCGACCCGGTCGGGATGGCGGCGCATGTCTCGTCCTGCTGGTTGCACGGCGCGCCGTTCCACCGTTCGAACCTCGAGTCCTCGTAGGCCTGCGCGGTCAGCGTCAGCGCGACGCCGAGCAGGACCTGATAGGTGCAGTCGCCGTTCTGCGGACCCTGCTTCTCGCAGGTCGGATGACCGGTGACGGTGACGCGGCCGTCGCCGTCGATCTTCAGGTGGAGGGGGACCATCGCGCGTGCGTCGGGCGGAGGAGGGGCGGCGTCGAGGCCCGCATCGAGGTTGCCGCCGCCGACGCCGGCATCGCGATCGGCGGAGCCGGCATCGACCGGCAACTCCGAGCAACGGCCAGCGATCTCCGGCGCCGCGCAGAACTGATCGGCACCGCAGACCTGGCCGTACGCGCAGTCGTTCTGCGACGCGCAGCTGATCGTGCAGTCGAGGACCGCCGGCGAATAGCAGCCCGCTCCACCGAGTGACATCGCGAGTGCCGCCCCGAGCCTCAGAAGCGCCATGACATCGTGACCTGAGCGCCGCCACGCCCTGTCGGGGTCACGGCGACGTGCTGAGCCTTCTCGTAATGATGACCGACCGCGTAGAGGATCGCGCCGCTCGCGACCGCGAGACCGCCGCCGATGCCGAGCACGGTCGCGAACATCTGATCGCGACGGCCGCGTTCGTCGGCGTCCTTGACGTCGGCCCACTTGCCGCCCTTGGCGTAGAAGCCGGCGACCGTGTTCGACTGCTCGTGCGCGTCGATCGCGAACACCGCGGCACCGAGCAGTGCAACGCCGCCGCCGACCGCGACGCCGATGCCGGCGCGCTTGAAGCTCGCGCTCCGGGCATCGGACGGCGAGGTCTGGTCGACGAGTGCGGTCCTGTCCTCGGGGACCGGGACGTTTGCCTCGGGGCGGGGCGCCTCGATGCCGATCCGGAGGCCGCCGTGCCCGCACTTCTCGACGATCGCGAGGTTGGTCTCGGCGATCTGCCGGCGGTCGCCGGCCGGGTTCGTGTCGAGAAACCGGCGGTACATCCACGCCGACTCGTCGCAGTTGCCGGCGAGCCGGTACGCCTGCGCGATGTTGAACAGGAGGCCTGCACTCGGCGCGAGCACGTACGCTTCCTTGAACGCCGAGACCGCCGCGGTGTAGTCGCCGGCGTCGTGGAACGCGCGACCACGTTCGGCGAGCTCGCGCGCCTTCGCCGGAATCTGTTCCGGACGCAGCGCGTTGTCGGCATGCGCGACCGTGGAGGCGGCGACGAGCACCGTCGCGATGACAGCCGCGCGACTCACAGGTACGGATCGAGGGTGCCGTCGGGATCGAGAGGCTTCACATCGCGGCGCGGCTTGGCCGGGACTGCCTTACGAGCGGACGGGGTGCGCGTGCGGTGGGACGTGGCGGCCGGCGCCGACACGGGAATGACCTTGGCGGCCGGGGCGGTGTCGATGGCGACCTCGGGCACGATCAGGTCGGACCCGGCGGCGGTCGCGGTCTCCGGCGAGATGTCGGCGATCGGCGACGGCGTGTCGACGGCCGGCGTCGGGAGCGCGATCTCGGCCTCGTCGACGATCGCGTGCTTCGGCGGCGCGGCGGAGGCGGTCTCCGTGCTGCGGCTGACGATGAACATGACGGCGCTCGCGGCGACCGCGAACGCGCCGATGACGTACTGCCAGCGACGGCTCGGCTGCTGCCACTCCTCGGCCTGCTCGGTCGGTGCGAACCCGGCGGGCGTCACGTGCGCGGGCGTCCGGTTGCTCGCCGACTGACCCGGGACCGAGCGCGCGCGGGTGAACCGGCGCGAGCCCTCGGCCGGCGAGATCATCGCGATCGCCTGCTCGGTCTGCTCGGTGCGGCGACGGACGAGCTCGCAGCGGATCAGCTCGAGCGTGTGCGCGACCGTCAGCATCGTCGGGCGGGTGTCCGGATCCTTCTCGAGCATCGCGAGCAGGAGGCTCTCGAGGCCCGGCGGGATATCCGGCCACATGTCGCTCGGCGGCGGCGGCGTCGCGCGGAGGTGCATCGCCATGATCTCGGCGGAGGTCTCGGCCTCGAACGGCAGCTGCTCGAGGAACAGCTCGTACGCCATGACGCCGAGCGAGTAGACGTCGGTCTGCGGTGACACGGCCGCGCCGCGTGCCTGCTCGGGCGCGAGGTACTGCGGCGTGCCGACGAGCTGACCTTCGATCGTGTGGCGGACGTCGGTCGAGATGTCCTTCGCGATGCCCCAGTCGAGCAGCTTCACCCTCGGCTGCGCCGGATCGTCGGGGTTGTCGATGAGGAAGATGTTGTCGAGCTTGAGGTCGCGATGGACGACGTTCGCGGCGTGCGCGGCGATCAGCGCGTCGCATACCTGGAGGAGGATGCCGATGACCTGATCCGGGAGGATCTTGCCCTCGTCGGCGCGGAAGCTCAGCGGCATGCCCTCGAGCCGCTCCATCACGATGTACGGGCGGCCGTCCTCGAGCGTTCCGGTCTCGAAGATGTCGACGATGTTCGGGTGTCCGACCTGGTTGACGACGCGCGCCTCCTGGAGAATTCGCTCGGCGCTCGAGCTCGTGACGAGCCGGCGATGCATGACCTTGAGGGCGGCTCGCTTGCCGATACCTTCGTGCGTCACGGCGTACACCGAGCCCATCCCGCCACGCCCGAGCTCGCGCTCCACGATCCACGGTCCCGCCTTGGAACCCGGCAGCATGTCGTCCGGCTCGGCCGCCGGGCCCCCCGCCGCGGCGGGTGGTTGGGCCAGTGCGGTACCTGCGGTGGAGACCATCGTCTGCATACCGGAAGGCAGCCAGTGCAGTGCTTATGCCGTTGTCATGGCTGGACGCTCCCGGATGCACCGGGCACTTCGCGCACACCCTCGTGACGATCGAGCGCGTTGTGGCAGGCGAGCACGGTAGAGTCGAGCCGTGGCGACCGTGACACGTGATGAACACGAAGCGTCGCTCGCGACGCTTGCCTCCGAGGTGCGCGATCGCGCCGAAGGGATCCTCGGCCCGCGATCGGTCGCGTGGCAGCTCGGCGGGGACCTCGCGGTGTTCCTCGGCGGAGGTCGGGCCGCGCTCCTCCAGCTCGCACATCCGATGGTGGCGTTCGCCGTCGATCAGCACTCGCGCACGCGCGCCGATGTGGTGGGGCGCTTCCAGCGCACGTTCCGGAACGTCTTCGCGATGGTGTTCGGCGATCTCGACGACGCGTTCAAGGCGGCGCGCCGTGTCCATTCGATTCACACGCGGATCACCGGCGAGATCCCGCACTCGATCGGGCGCTATCGCGCAGGGACCCGGTACCACGCGAACGATGTCGACGCGCTCTTGTGGGTTCATGCGACATTGGTCGACACGACGATCGCCGTGCGCGAGCGCCTCGATGGTGCGCTCCCGACCGCGCTCAAGGACACCTACATCGTCGAGATGAACCGCTTCGCGGCGCTGTTCGGAATTCCCCGAGATCGGCTGCCCGACGGCTGGTCTGCGCACGATGCGTACATGCAGCGAATGCTAACGTCGGATGCGATCGCCGTCGCGCCGTGCGCGAAGGAGATGGCGATGTTCCTCTTTGGACGGACCGCCGACGCTGTTCAGCCTCCTCTCGGTCGCCTCGCGGAAGCGATCACCGCAGTGATGCTGCCGCCTCACCTCGCGCGCGACTTCGGGCTCACGCACGGCGCGGTGTCTGCCGCGGCGATCAAGCTCGCGTTCGCGACGAGCGCGCCGATCTACCGGCGCCTGCCGCGCGTCGCCGTCGCGATCCCGGCATGCTCCGAAGC
>JAEWJO010000460.1 GCA_023386455.1 Pseudomonadota bacterium
CCGCCGCACCGAAGACGACCGCGATGGCGGTGCCGCCGATGGCGCCGCAGGCCGCCAGCACGACGCCGGGCGCCGCGCCTGGCCTGCGTCCTCCCGCTCAGGCTGCCGCGTCGGCGGTTGCCTCGTCCGCTCCCTCGGTCTCCCCAGCAGGAATCGGTGGCATGAATCGTAGTCCCATGGTCTCCGGATCGCCCACGAAGCGCTCGGCCCTCGTCGAGCGCACGCTCGCGAAGATGGCGGCGCGCCTTGCCGAGACCGCGGGTCTCGAGCCCGGATCGCCCGAGCTGCTCGCGCTGCTCAAGCTGTCGACCGAGGTGGTCGAGAGGGTCGTCTGGGAGGTCGTGCCCGAGCTCGCCGAGCAGATCATTCGCGAGAATCTCAGCGACCTCGCGAAGCGCAGCTAAGCGCTGCCCAGACGATCGCGCGCGTCGACGGTGGAAGGCCGTTCGGGCCGCGTGATGTAGCGCGTCATGCGTGCTAGCGTCCGCTCGCGCGCAATGACCACGTCGTCGGCACTCCCGAAGCAGTATGACCCGTCGGAAGTCGAGCCTCGCTGGCTCGGCTTCTGGCTCGAGAACGGTTTCTTTCACGCGGACGAGGCGGCCCCGAAGATCCCGTACTCGATCACGCTGCCGCCGCCGAACGTGACCGGCTCGCTGCACATCGGCCACGCGCTCGGCTCGACGATGCAGGACATTCTGATCCGCTGGAAGCGGATGCAGGGCTCGAACGCGATGTGGATGCCGGGCATCGACCACGCGTCGATCGCCGTCCACGTGCTGCTCGAGAAGGACCTCAAGCGCCGCGAGAACAAGACGCGCTTCGAGCTCGGCCGCGACGAGTTCATGAAGCGCGCGTGGGCCTGGAAGGAGCGCAGCGGCAATCGCATCAGCGAGCAGGAGAAGCTGATGGGCTTCTCGCTCGACTGGCCGCGCGAGCGCTTCACGATGGACGAGAAGTCCAACCGCGCCGTGCGCGAGGCATTCGTGCGTCTCTACGAGGAGGGCCTGATCTTCCGCGCGAAGCGGATGATCAACTGGGATCCGGCGAGCGAGACCGTCGTGTCCGACCTCGAGGTCGACACCGCCGAGGAGAATGGCAGTCTCTGGGAGATCAAGTATCCGATCGTCGGCGGTGGCGGTGAAGTCATCGTCGCGACGACGCGCCCCGAGACGATGCTCGGCGACACCGCGGTCGCGGTGCACGCGAGCGACGAGCGCTACAAGGCGCTGCACGGCAAGATGGTCGAGCTGCCGCTGACCGGCCGCCAGATTCCGATCGTCGCGTTCGAGCTCGTGCGCGACGGCAAGCCGTGGCCCGATCCGGCGTTCGGCTCCGGCGCCGTGAAGATCACGCCCGCGCACGATCCGAACGACTACGAGGCGAGCCAGATCGCGAACCTGCCGATCGTCCCCGTGATCGACGCCAAGGGCACGATGTGCGCGCCGGCGCCGGCGAAGTACGTCGGCATGTCGGTCGAGGACGCGCGCAAGGCCGTCGTCGCCGATCTCGAGGCCGGCGGCTTCCTCGGCGAGGTGAAGCCGTACAAGGTGCCGCGCGGCCGTAGCCAGCGCTCGGGCGCGGTGATCGAGCCGATGCTGATGGACCAGTGGTGGGTGAAGGCCGCGCCGCTGGCCGAGAAGTGCGTCGAGGCCGTCGAGACCGGCAAGACGAAGTTCGTCCCCGAGCTGTGGACGAAGACGTACATGCACTGGATGACCAACATCAAGGACTGGTGCATCTCGCGCCAGCTCTGGTGGGGCCATCGCATCCCGGCCTGGTACTGCGAGGCGTGCAGTCACATCACCGTGTCGCGCACCGACGTCACGACGTGCGCGAAGTGCGGCGGCGCGGTGAAGCAGGACGAGGACATCCTCGACACCTGGTTCAGCTCGGCGCTGTGGCCGTTCTCGACGCTCGGCTGGCCGGAGAAGACACGCGAGCTGTCGACGTTCTATCCGAACAACGTCCTCGTCACCGGGCCCGACATCATCTTCTTCTGGGTCGCCCGCATGATGATGTTCGGCATGCACTTCATGGGGAAGGTGCCGTTCCGCACCGTGTACCTGACGTCGATCGTCACCGACGAGAACGGTGACAAGATGGCGAAGACCAAGGGCAACGTGATCGACCCGCTCGACATCGTGCACGGCGCGACACTCGAGACGCTGCTCAACCGTATCGATGTCGAAAAGCCGCCTGTCGATCCGGAGATCCTCAAGAAGGCGGTCAAGAAGCACTTCGGCAAGGGCATCCCGGCGATGGGCGCCGACGCGCTGCGCTTCGCACTCGCCGCGCTCAACACCGGCAGCTCGCGCATCCGCCTGTCGGTCGAGCGCGTCGAAGGCTTCCGCAACTTCATCAACAAGCTGTGGAACGCGTCGCGGTTCGCGCTGATGAACCTCGACGGCTACGACCCCGAGCGCTTCGAGGCGCAGCTGTCGACGGCAGCGGGCAGGGCGCAGCTCGGCATGCCCGAGAAGTGGATCCTGTCGCGCCTGCAGGCGACGGCCGCCGCGGTCGACACCGCGCTCGAGGCGTTCCGGTTCTCCGACGCGGCGAACGCGATCTATCACTTCGTGTGGGACGAGCTGTGCGACTGGTACATCGAGCTCGCCAAGCCGCACCTGCACAAGGCAGAGGGCCTGCAGCCCGACTCGGCGAAGGCGGCGCGCCGCCACGTCGTGCAGGGCGTGCTCGCGACGGCGCTCGAGACGACGATGCGGCTGTTCCACCCGTTCGCGCCGTACGTCACCGAGGAGATCTGGCAGAAGCTGCCGAAGAAGCCGGAGCTGCCGGGCTCGCTGATGATCACGGTGTTCCCGCGCGCGGACCAGCAGTGGGTCGATCCGGCCGCCGAGGCCGAGATGAAGATCCTGCAGGACGTCGTGACGACGTCGCGCATGCTGAAGGCGACGTACAACATCCCGCCGGCGCAGTCGATCGCGGTCGAGCTCCGCGTCACCGCGGATGCGCCGCGCGCGATCCTCGAGCGCTTCAAGGACATGGTCGAGAGCCGCGCGCGCGTCACCGCGACGATCACGAGCGGCGGCGATCAGGTCGCCGGTGCTGCGAAGGCGCTCGTCGGTGCCGACATCCAGGTCGTGATGCCGCTCGGCGGCCTCATCGACGTGCCGACCGAGAAGGCGCGGATCACGAAGGAGATCGGCAAGACCGACAAGGAGATCGGCGGCCTCGAGAAGAAGCTCGGCAACGCCGACTTCCTGGCGCGTGCGCCCGAGGAGGTCGTCGCCGAGATCCGCGCGCGACTTGTCGAGGAGCAGGCGCGGAAGAAGACGCTGCAGGAGGCGATCGAGACCCTCGGGGTCGTCAAGTGAGCGGTCTGTCGCGCAGCCGCGCCGCGCTGCTCGTCGTCGACATCCAGGAGCGCCTCGCGCCGGCGATGCCCGAGGGCGTCCGCGATCAGGTCATCCGCAACACGAACGTCCTCGTCGAGACCGCGAAGCGGCTCGGCGTGCCGATCGTCGTCAGCCAGCAGTATCCGAAGGGTCTCGGCGCGACGGTGCCCGCGATCGAGGAGGGCCTGCGCGACGCGCCGAACCTCCACCGGTTCGACAAGACCGAGTTCTCGGCGGCCGCGTGCCCCGACTTCGCCGCGATCGCGCCGAAGCTCGGCCGCGACCAGTGGCTCGTCACCGGCATGGAGGCGCACGTCTGCGTGTTCCAGTCGGCGCGCGGTCTCGTCGAGCGCGGCTACGAGACGCACGTCGTCGCCGACGCGGTGTCGAGCCGCACGAAGGCGAACTGGCGCATCGGCCTCGATCTCGCGCAGCGCGCGGGCGCGATCATCACGTCGACCGAGGTCTGCGTGTTCGATCTGCTCGGCCGCGCCGGCACCGACGAGTTCAAGGCACTCTCGAAGCTGATCAAATGAGGGCGTTCGATCGGCGAGCGGTTCGCGCGAAGCACGAATCGCGAGCACCTCGGCCCGAATGGGCCCCCGGGGGCAAGTAATGGCTGGCTCCAAAGGCGAAGTCATCAAGTCGCTCGTCGTCAACGCGGTGATCGCGTCGTCGAAGGGCGTGGCCGCGGCGATCACCGGCTCGGGCGCGATGCTCGCGGAGACGCTCCACTCGTTCGCCGACTGCGGCAACCAGCTGCTGCTCCTCCTCGGGATCCAGCAGAGCGGACGCGCGGCCGACCCGAAGCACCCGCTTGGCTACGGGCGGGTGATGTACTTCTACTCGTTCATCGTCGCGCTGCTCCTGTTCTCGGGCGGTGGCGTGTTCTCGATCTACGAGGGCGTCCACAAGCTGCAACACCCCGAGCCGGTCGGAGACATCACGATCGCGCTCGTCATCCTCGGTATCTCGATCCTGCTCGAGGGCTGGTCGACGTTCGGCAACGTCAAGGTGCTGAACCAGCGGCGCAAGCACACGCCGTTCTTCAGGTACCTGAAGGACAGCAAGGACTCCGACCTCGTCGTCGTGTTCGGCGAGAACAGCGCGGCCGTGCTCGGCCTGACGCTCGCGACGACGGCGCTCGTCATCGCGAAGGAGACCAACGACGGCCGGTGGGACGCGATCGGCTCGCTCGCGATCGGCTGCGTGCTCATCGGCGTCGCGATCTTCCTGGCGCGCGAGATCATGAGCCTGCTCGTCGGCGAGTCCGCCGACAGCGAGCTCCAGAAGGCGGTCGCGCAGCTCGCGGTCGACGACCCGAACGTCGACCAGGTCCTGCGCCTGCTGACCGTCCAGCAGGGCCCGGGCGAGATCGTCGTCGCGATGAAGCTCAAGTTCCGGTCCGGCCTCGAGACGACCCAGCTCGTCGACGCGATCAACGCGTTCGAGCGCCAGCTGAAGCAGCGCGTCCCCGAGGTGCGCTGGAGCTTCATCGAGCCCGATCACGCCGACTAAGTTCGAGATCTCCGCGGGCTGTTTCGCCGATCGTCGGTTACGCTAGCCGCCTCCATGGCAGGCGAAGGCACCGGTTACATCCTCCGCGCGCTCGGCGCGAACTTCCTGATCGCGTGCGCCAAGGGCGTCGGCGCGTTCATCACCGGCTCGGCCTCGATGGTCGCGGAGACGATTCACTCGCTCTCCGACTGCGCGAACCAGCTCTTGTTGCTGCTCGGCCTCAAGAAGTCGCGTACGCCGCCGTCGGAGCGCTACCCGCTCGGCCGCGGTCGAGAGCTGTACTTCTGGTCGTTCATGGTCGCGATGCTGCTGTTCCTCGGCGGCGGCGTGTACTCGATCTACGAGGGCATCCACAAGCTCCAGCATCCGGCGCCGCTCGAGAGCCCGATCGTCGCCGTCTCGATCCTCGGGTTCGCGCTCGCGATCGAGGGCTGGGCGATGGCCGGCGCGTACAAGGCGATCGTCGCGCGCAAGGGGAACCGGTCGGTGCTGCAGTACCTGAGGGAGACGAAGGACTCCGACCTCGTCGTGATCTTCGGCGAGGACGGCGCCGCCGTGCTCGGCCTCACGTTCGCGCTGATCGCGGTCACGATCGCGTGGATCACCGGCGAGCATCACTGGGATGCGCTCGGCACGCTGTGCATCGGCCTGGTCCTCCTCGGCGTCGCGGTGTTCCTCGCGGTCGAGGTGAAGTCGCTATTGCTCGGCGAGGCGGCGGATCCGGCGCTGCTCCGCGACATCGAGGCGGTCGCGGCCGAGGACGTGCGGATCGAGAAGGTGCTTCGCACGCTCACCGTGCAGCAGGGCCCGGGCGAGGTCATGGTCGCGCTGAAGCTGAAGTTTCGCGACGACATGACTGCGTCTCAACTCGTAGACGCGATCAACGTCTTCGAGGAGAAGCTGCAGGCTCGCGTGCCCCAGGTGAAGTGGAGCTTCGTCGAACCCGATCACGTGGACTGAGCGACCGCGCGTCAGCGCGCGGTTCATCTCGGTGAGCTGCCTTCTGGGAGATCGCCGTGAGATTCCGGATCCAGTTCCGTCGGGATCCAGTAGATTGACGCATGGTGTCGACCGCCTTTGCCTCCAATGGTAACGACGTGTACGAGCTCGGCGATGTTCCGGAGCTCGGTGCAGTTCCCACCAAGATGCTCGCGCAGGTCATCCGCGCCGAGCGATTCGGCGAGCCCCGCGACGCCTTCAAGGAAGAGGCGGTACCGGTGCCCGAGCTCGGGCCGCGCGACGTGCTCGTCTACGTGATGGCCGCCGGCGTCAACTACAACAACGTGTGGGCCGCGATGGGCGTGCCCATCGACGTCATCAAGGGACGCCAGAAGCGCTGGGGCGCGAAGGAAGATTTCCACATCGGCGGCTCGGATGCGTCGGGCGTGGTGTGGGCCGTCGGCAAGGACGTCAAGAACGTCAAGGTCGGCGATGACGTCGTCGTTCACTGCGGCATGTGGGAGCCCGACGATCCGTGGGTCGTCTCGGGCAAGGATCCGATGTTCGCGCCGACCCAGCAGATCTGGGGCTACGAGTCGAACTGGGGCTCGTTCGCGCAGTACACGAAGGTCCAGGACCACCAGTGCGTGCCCAAGCCGGAGCACCTGACGTGGGAGGAGGCCGCGGCGTACATGCTCGTCGGCGCGACCGCGTATCGCATGCTCCACGGCTGGGCGCCGAACGTCGTCGGTCCCGGCGAGCCCGTGCTGATCTGGGGCGGCGCCGGCGGCCTCGGCTCGATGGCGATCCAGATCGCGCGCGCCGCGGGTGCACGTCCGGTCGCGGTCGTCTCGGGCGACAGCAAGAACGAGTTCTGCAAGAAGCTCGGCGCCGTCGGCGTGATCGATCGCCGCAAGTTCGACCACTGGGGCAAGCTGCCGCGCTGGTCGGACGACATCGAGTACAACCTGTGGCTCAAGGGCGCGCGCGCGTTCGGCGCCGCGTTCTGGGAAGCGCTCGGCGAGAAGAAGAACCCGACGATCGTGTTCGAGCACCCGGGCGAGACCACGCTGCCGACGTCGTGCTTCATGTGCGAGACCGGCGGCATGGTCGTCATCTGCGCGGGCACGACCGGCTACAACGCGACGCTCGACCTCCGCTACCACTGGATGCGGCAGAAGCGCCTGCAGGGCAGCCACTTCGCGAACGACCAGCAGGCGAACGGCATCAACGACCTCGTCCGCGAGGGCAAGGTCGATCCGTGTCTGTCGCGCGTGTTCCGCTTCGACGAGACCGCGTCGTGTCACCAGCTGATGCGCGAGAACCAGCACCCGTCGGGCAACATGTCGATCCTCGTCAACGCCCCTCGCACCGGTCTGCGGACGCTCGACGACGTTCGCAACGCGAAGAAGTGATGTCGGCGCGACCGTTCCGTATCCTCGGCCTGCAGCAGATCGCGATCGGCGGGCCGAGCAAGGCCGCGCTGCGCCACCTGTGGGTCGACCTGTTCGGCATCGCAGAGGCCGGGACGTTCCGCAGCGAGCGCGAGAACGTCGACGAGGACATCCTCACCGTCGCCGGCGTCGAGATCGATCTGATGGAGCCGATCGACCCGGAGAAGAAGCCGAAGGTGCACGAGCCGCGGCTGAACCACCTCGGCCTGTGGGTCGACGATCTGCCGGCCGCGGTCGCGTGGCTCGAAGGGCAGGGCCTCACGTTCACGCCCGGCGGCATCCGCAAGGGCGCCGCGGGTCACGACGTCTGCTTCATCCATCCGAAGTCGGCCGAGGGCGTGCTGATCGAGCTCGTCCAGGCGCCGCCCGACGTGATCGCGAAGAGCTGACGCTCAGTCCTGCGACTTGTTTTCCTTCTCGGTCTCGAGCCCGCGCTTGTCGCCGTGCAGGGCCTCCGAGAGGTCGGCGTTCGTCTTGCGCAGGCGCTGGCCGAGCACCTGGACGAACGCCCACAGCATCTTCACCGCGCTGCCCGGCTCGCGCTTGATGAGGTCGTAGAAGTCCTTGCGGTGGACGACGACGAGGCGGGTCGCGTCGCTCGCGATCGCGGTCAGCGAGCGGGTCGACCGATCGACGAGCGCCATCTCGCCGAAGTGCTGGCCGCGGCCGAGCTCGGCGACGACCTTGTCGCCCATGACGAGCCGCACGCTGCCCTGGGTCACGACGTACATCGCGTCGCCCGGCTGACCGGCCTCGAACACGTTCTCGTCCTTCGCGAGCTCCTGCATCTCGGCGATCGCCGCGACCTGCACGAGCTCCTTGTACGCGAGGTACCGGAACATCTGCAGGCCCTTCAGGACCTCGAGCTTCAGCGACACCTCGTTCGAGCGCGGCGTCGCCTCGGCGCCGGTCGACTCGCTGACGCGCAGCACGACTGCGGTGATGTTGTCGTGACCGCCGCCCTTGTTCGCGGTGTCGACGAGCCGCTTCGGCACTTCCTTGATGTCGCCGTCGGCGAGCTGCTTCGGCAGGTCGGCCTCGTCGACGTACGCGTACATGCCGTCGGAGCAGATCAGGAACCGATCGCCGGGAAGGATGTCGAAGTCGAACGTGTCGACCTCGACGGAGCCATAGACGCCGACCGCGCGGGTCACCGCGTTCTTGTACTGCTTGTATGGCGAGCTCTCGATCTGCTCGCGGTTGAGCTTGCCGCGGCGGACGAGCTCGTTCATCAGCGAGTGATCCTCGGTGAGGACGTGGCACTGGTTCTGGCGCGCGAGGTACACGCGGCTGTCGCCGACGTGCGCGATGAAGCCGCGCAGGTGATCGCCGCCGCCGGCGACGAGGAGCACCGTCGCGGTCGTGCCCATGCCGCGCTTGTCGGGCTCCGCCTGCGCGCGCGTGTGGACGGCGCCGCATGCCGCCTGCACCGCGTGCTCGAGCACCTGCAGGATCTCGTATGCCTGGACGCCCGGGTGATCGACACGATAGCGATCGATCAGGTCGCGGTTGTTGTTGATCGCGTCGCGGATCTCGTGGACCGCGATCGACGCCGCGACCTCGCCGGCTGCGTGGCCGCCCATGCCGTCGGCGACCATGAACAGACGGAGCTTCTTGTCGATGAGGAAGTTGTCCTCATTGTGGTTTCGCTGGCGCCCGACATCGGTCGCCGCCGCGAACGAAAGCTCCATCTCTTCCCGGGTAACATGCCGTCACAACAGGGTCAACGAGCCGCCAGGGCAGCGTGTCGTCACGTGCTGTCGCGTCCTCACCTACTTGCTGTCGGGATGCATCCACGACGGCGACAGCCAGCCCGGCTCGAGCTCCGCCTCGACGAGGAGCTGGAGCGTGCCGATGTCGTTCACGGGCCCGTACAGGCGGCCGCCGACGACGGTACTCGGAGTAACTCGCGCACCGGAATGCCGCGCCGCCTCGATCCAGCCGATCGAGGCGCCCGCGAGCCGCGCCCTGCACGTCGCGAATGCCCTGCGGTCGACGCGCAGCTTCTCGACCAGCTTGTCGATGACCTTGTCGGGCGCGACCCGGCGGTGCCGGCTGTTGACCTCCGCGAGGACCGCTTCGACCCACCTCCATCCGGGGGAGGCCGCGCCGCCGAAGTCGTCGTCGGGGCCGAGCGTGACGCCGAGCTTCTCGGCGCACAGCGCGGCGTCGGCGAGCTGGGAGAGCTCCGCGGCGTCCTCGCGGGTGACGTCGTAGAACGGCGCCCACACGACGCGAACCGACTCCGGGTACAGCTCCTGGACGATCCGCGCCGACCGCAGTGGCGCGTTGCAGTTCGAGCTCGTCGGCGCACACATGACGACGATCGTCGTCGTCGCCACGGCGGGGCCGTACGACGGCAGGCCGCGTAGATCGAGCGCGGGTTGCGCGAGCACCGGATCGTCGGGGACCTCGCCGATCTCCTCGTCGATCGTGCCCGGCGACACGATGATCTCCTGCGGACCCGCCGGCACCACCTGGTCGAACGCGTTGCCGAGCTCGGCCGGCTCGATGCCGTGATCGAGCAGCTCCTCGGCAAAGTCGCGCGCGGTGCGGTACTCGCGCTCGAGGCCCTCCATGCCGAGCGACGCGAGCGGCGTCGACGGGATCCGGCCGTTGAACAGCGCGTTCGGGGTCGGCGGATTGCCGCGGATCCGCTGCTTCCGCCGCCGCTCGTTCGCGTCGAGGATCGCGTTGTAGCTCGCGGGCGGATTCGCGATCGTCGCCGCCATCCGATCCGGATCGAGGCCGACCTTCACCGCGAGCTCTGCGAGATCCTTGTCGGTCAGCGTCGACTTGCCCGCGTTGAACGCATCCATGAACTCGAAGAACTTGCCGTTGGCCTGGGCGAACAGCGCCGCGTAGTGGATGCGCGACTGGCCGCCGCCCTTCACGAGGCGGTACAGCAGGCGCACGCGCGTCGGGTGCGCGGCCTGCAGCCGGTCGAGCAGGCGATACACCTGATGGCGCGAGTTCTGACCCGGCGTGAAGAACAGCTCGACGGTGACGAGCGCGCTGGCCGGGCCACGCGAGGGCAGGGCGCTCGGGTCGCGATGCTCGACGCGCACGACCTCGCCCTGCAC
>JAEWJO010000471.1 GCA_023386455.1 Pseudomonadota bacterium
CGCGCTCGCGGCGGTCGGCAAGAGCTTCTACGCGCTCGACCGATCGCGGCCGACGAAGCTCGCCGATGCGCCCGCTCCGGTCACCGCGGTCGCCGGCGGCAAGGCGGTCGTCGCCGCGACCGCGAAGGGACTGCTCCGGCTCACCGGCACCGCGTGGAAGCCGATCAAGAAGGCGCCGCGCTCGGTCAACGCGCTCCTCAGCGACCGGTTCGCGCTCGTCGACAAGGGTGTGCTCGACCTCGAGACGATGAAGACGACGCCGTGGCCCGCCGGCCTGCGTGTCACCGACGCGACCGTCGTCGGCGACACCGCCGTCGTCGGGGTCTCGGTGCGCGGCAAGACCGTCGAGCTCGTCACCGCGAAGGCCGGCAAGGTCGAGCGCGAGACGATTCCGTTCACCGACGTGAGCCCGATCGTCGGCGTCGTCGGCGACAAGGCCGGTCGAGTCACCGTCGCGACGCGCGACGGTCACATCGCGCTGCGCGACCCCAAGGGCGCGTGGACCGTCACCGAGATCCGCGACGACCTGCCCGCCCCCAGGCCCGGGCCGGCGCCGGCGGAATCGCAGTGACCGCGGACAGCGAGCCCGGGTCCGCGACCGCGCCGCATGGCACGCCCCGGCGCGCGCACCGGCCCCAGAAGCACCTCGCGAGCCACGCGTTCAACATCGGCGTGCTCGTCGTCGGCACCGTCGCCCTCGTGTGGATGCTCGACCGGCTCGGCATGGCGAACGTCCGCGCCGTGTTCGCGAGCGTCGGCAACTACTTCTTCGTGATCGTCGCGTTCGATCTCGCCGCGCTCGCGTGCGAGGCCGCGGCGATCCGCGAGCTCATGCGCCCCGAGGCGCGGATGGTCGGCTACGTGCGCGTGCTCGCGGCGCAGGTGAGCGGGCGCGCGATCAACATCCTCACGCCGGGCGGCGCACTCGGCGAGCCGACGAAGATCACGATGCTCGTGTCGTCGGCGCCGCGCGGCCGCGTCGTGTCGTCGATCGTGCTTCTGAACCTCGCAGCGTTCTATCTCTCGGTCGCGATCGTGATCGCCGGCGTCCCGATCACCGCGCTCCTGGTCGACCTGCCACACGATCTGAAGCTCGTCGTGTGGATCGGGCTCGCGATCCTCGTGCCGCTCGTCGTCGCGGTCGGCGTCATGATCCAGCGCGGCGCGCTGGGCACCCTGCTGACCGCGGCGCGTAAGCTTCGCCTCCTGTCCGCGGAGCGCAGCGCGACGTGGGCTGCGAAGCTCGCCGACGTCGATCGCCACATCCGCGAGCTGCAGGCATCGCGCTCGCCGGGCACGCGCAGCGGGCTCCTGCTCGTGTGCGCCGCGCGGCTGTGCTCGTGGTCGGCGACGACGCTCGTGCTCTACGCGGTCGGCGTCGAGCTGCACTTCACGCTGCTGGCCGGCGTGTTCTCGATCGGCGTCCTGATCGGCTGGGCGTCGGCGATCGTGCCGTTCGGGCTCGGCGTCGCCGACGGCGGCAACTACGCGCTGTTCACCGTCCTCGGCGCGACCGGCACGCAGGGGGTGTTCGTCACGCTCGTCGGCCGTGCGCGCAGTCTCACACTCGCCCTGGTCGGCCTCCTCGCGATGGCCTGTGCCCACACGGTCAACCGCATCGAGATCGCCCGCCGAAACCGGCTCATGGCCCGCCTCGAGGCCGCGCACGGCTCCGAATCCCTCGAACGAACCGGCTGAGCGTCGCGCGGCCCCTCCCGGCCGACGTCCGTCGCATAACCCGACGCGACCCGCCGCAACCTTGCCGTCCCCGCAGTCTGCACGCTACCTTGCACGAGACGATGGCTCCGCACGTCCTGGTGGCAGACGACGACGCCTGGATCTTGCGCATGGTCGCGACCGTGCTCGAGAAGCGGGGCTACAGCGTCGAGACCGCTGTCGACGGCGAGGACGCCTATCAGCGCGCGCTCGCCCGCACCCCGGATCTACTCATCACCGACGTGATGATGCCCAAGCTCGACGGCTGGTCGCTCGTCCGTCAGCTCCGCTCGCACGCCGAGCTGGCGCTGCTACCGGTGATCTTCCTGACGGCGCTCTCGTCGGAGGACGACCGCATCCGCGGCTTCCGGCTCGGCGCCGACGACTACGTCACCAAGCCGTTTCGCTTCGAGGAGCTCGACCTCCGCGTCGCCAAGACGCTGCGCCGCACGGCGCAGACCGTCCAGGACACCCGCGATCAGCTGTCCGGGTCGGGCCTGCGCGGCGATCTCTCGCAGGTCGGCCTCTCCTCGCTGCTCGTCCTCATCGAGATGGAGCGCAAGACCGGCCTCCTCCAGCTCCGCGCACCGAACGGGCCGTCCGCGCAGGTCCTGGTTCGCGACGGCAAGGTCGTCCACGCGCGCCTCGACGACCAGGACGAGCCGGTCGACGCCGAGTGCGTCTACTACCTGCTCACCTGGGGCGCCGGCGAGTTCGAGTTCATCACCTGCCTCGTCGAGGGCACCGACCGCGTCACCGTGTCGACGACGCACCTCCTGATGGAGGGCGCCCGTCTCATGGACGAGGCGAACGAGAGGCCGATGGGCGCACCGATCTCGATCCCGCCGAAGGAGCCAGGTCCCTCGGCCGCGTCCTCGTCGACATCGATGGCGGCTGCAGCCGTCGATGATCCCGCGGACGACTGGGACTGATCCGCGCGCCGCGGTCGGCGCGACTCGCCGCGCCCGAACGTCATCTTCCCGGCGGCGAGGTCGTTAGCTCGACAGCAGCTCCTCGGCGATCTTCTTCGTCATCTGCGCGTCGGCGCGATCGCCGAACTGCTTCTTGATGGCGCCGATCACGCGGCCGGCCATCTTCGGATCCTTCTGCGGCATCTCACCGACGACCTTCGCGATCGCGTCGCGGAGCTCGGCCTCGCTCATCTGCTCCGGGAGCCACTTCGCGCACCACGCGATCTCCTGCTCGATCTCGGCGATCTGATCCTTGGCGCGATCACCGGCGCTGGCGAACTCGGTCTTCGCCTTCTCCATCTGCTTCTTGTACGCGCCGATGACGTCGAGGATCAGGGCGTCGTCGACCGTCCCCGTGAAGCCCTTCGCGGTGCGACGTTCCATGATCTTCGTGTTGATCATGCGGATCAGGTTGGCCGTCTTCAGGTCCTTGGCCTTGATCGCGGACGTCAGCTGCTCGCGAAGCTGTCCTTCGAGGTTGGTCGACATGTCGACCACTTACCACCGCTGACTAGCGGGGCGCCAGGGTCCCGCGCCCGGTACGACCCTGCACGAAGTGCACGATCAGCGCGATGACCGCGAGCGCGATCAGCAAGTGAATCGCCCCGGACGCGACATGGAACACCGTGAATCCGAGGAGCCACGCGACTGCGAGAATGACTGCAAGTGCGATCAACATCTGATGTTTCCTCCTTGCAGGAGGAAATGCATCTTCGCGGCCACGACGCAGCGTGCTGAGAGTACGGCGGCGTGCGCCGGCCCCTTAGCCCTTCTGCGTGCGATCGAACAGGCGCGGCTGGACGCCCGTCGTCGGCCGCGACCGGCGCGTCTTGCCGCGGCGCGTGCGGCGATGCGCGTCGCGACGCTCGGCGCGCAGCGACGGCGACGCCAGTGCGAATAACGACGACGACGAGCTCAGCACGACCTCGAGCGGATCGATCGTCTCGCCGGTCGACTGGTAGATCGACGGTCGCTCGAACGGACCGCTGCCCTCCGCCGCGATCTCGACGGCCTCGCCATCACCGACGACCGCCTCGCCCGCGACCGTGACGCGCAGGCGCCAGCCTCCGCGCGTGATCGCCTCGGGAAGCGGATCGGCGGCGGCATCGAGCACAGGCGCGAGCACGCGCGCGAGCGACTCTGCCTCGACGAGGGCGCCGTCGATCGTGATCGGCACCTCGTGGACACCCGAGCGATCGATCGCGGCGACCTCGAGGCGCGCGGCACCGCGGCCTCGACCCGCGAGGCGCAGCGCGAGGCGACGTGCGACGAGCGCGATCGCCGCCGTACCGCCGAGCGAGCCGGGCAGCTCGAGCACCGAGCCCGCGCTGACGACGATGTCCTCGCGGATCGGTGCCTCGGGCATGTACGGCCGCAACGACGCGCCGGACTCGCCGCGCGCGAGCGCCTGGTAGTCGGCCTCGAGCGGGCGCGCGACCGACGGCGCCGGCAGCGACGCGAACTCGCCGAGCGTGCGCACGCCGAGCGACTCGAGCATGTGCTGGACCTCGGGCGTGATCGCGAGCAGCGACAGCGGGCGCGGCGCCAGGAACGCGGCGGAGCCGCCGCGCGGCACCGTGACGACCGTGTCGCCGTGATCCTCGGACGTGTTGCTGTTCGCAGCGACACCGTGCGTGTGGCCGTGCACGCCGTACGCGGCGGCGACCCACGCGGTGAAGCGATCGTCGGCGATGCCGATGCGCGCCGACAGACCGAGCTCGGCGAGCATCTCGACGAGACGATCGCCGAACGCCGAGCCGCGCGTCTTCTGCGGGACCTCGCAGTACACCGCGAGGTGTGCGGCGCCGGTGCCGACGCGGCCGCCGGTGTCGACCACCGGGCTCGCCGCGAGC
>JAEWJO010000482.1 GCA_023386455.1 Pseudomonadota bacterium
CATCAGCGCGGTGACGGCGGTCGTGAGCGCGAACACCGCCGACAGCACGTAGCCGAGGCGGTCGGCGATCAGCATCGTGCCGAGCAGCTGCTTCGTCTCGCCGGCACCGAGCTGGCGATAGAGCACGATCGAGGCGATCGCGGATGCGACCGAGCCCGCGACGGCGAGCCCGACGAGCGCGGTGCGGTCCTCGCCCTTGTAGAACGCCTCGGCGAGCACCAGCAGCATGCCGGTGACCGCGAGGATGAGATACGGAACGAGCCAGCCGAGGTCTGCAGCGTTGAAGCTCACTTGCCACCTCCCTGCGCGGCCGCGACCGGTGGCGTCGGGGCACCCGTCGGCAACGTGCCGTAGATGTGCGCCGGACCGTCGGGCTCGCCGACGCGCTGGCCGAAGTCACGCACGAACTTCTGCACGGACGGCTCCATCACGGCGAGTAGCGGCCGCGGGAATAGACCACCGGCCAGGATGGCGATCGAGAGCACGACGAACACGAACAGCTCGTGGCCCTTGAGGTCGGGCAGCTTGCCGTTCTTCGCCTTGTCGAGCTTCCCGAAGAACACCTTCTGGAACATGTACAGGAGGTAGACGGCCCCGAGGATCACGCCGGTCGTCGCCAGCGCACCGAGCAGGCGCGGCATCGGCAGGTGGTAGCCAGCCGGCAGCGTATCGCCGGCGTTGAACGTGCCGAACAGCGTCAGGAACTCGCCGATGAACCCGGACAGTGCCGGCAGGCCCGCCGAGCCCATCACGACGATGAGGTACAGACCCGCGAAGATCGGCATCTGCTTCCAGATGCCGCCGTACTCGGCGAGGCGACGCGTGTGGCGGCGCTCGTAGAGGACGCCGATTCCGAGGAACAGGCCGCCCGTCGTGAGGCCGTGCGACAGCATCGCGTAGATCGATCCACTCGTGCCCATCGCGGTCACCGAGACGATGCCGAGCATGCAGAAGCCGAGGTGAGAGACCGACGAGTACGCGACGAGCTTCTTCCAGTCGTCCTGCGCGAACGCGACGAACGCACCGTAGATGATGCCGATGACCGACACGATCGCGAGCGCCGGCGCCCACACGGCGGCGCCGTGCGGGAACATCGGCATCGCGAAGCGGATGAAGCCATAGATGCCGAACTTCAGCAGGACGCCGGCCAGGATGACCGAGCCGGCGGTCGGCGCCTCGACGTGCGCGTCGGGCAGCCACGTGTGCAGCGGGAACAGCGGCACCTTGATCGCGAACGCCAGCCCGAATGCCGCGAAGCACCAGACCTGCGCCTGGTACGGGAACGACACCGTCATGATGCGCTCGAGGTCCGTCGTGTACTCGCCGAGCACGGGCGCGGCCTGCGTGTACACGTAGAAGATCGCGACGAGCATCAGCAGCGAGCCGACCATCGTGTAGATGACGAACTTGATCGACGCGTAGAGGCGACGCTGGCCGCCCCAGATGCCGATCAGGAGGTACATCGGGATCAGCATCACCTCCCACGAGACGTAGAACAGGAACAGGTCGAGCGCGACGAACGCGCCGAGCATGCCTGCCTCGAGGACGAGCATCGTCGCCATGAACTCGCGACTGTTCTTCTCGACCGACTTGCGGGTGCCGATCAGCGTGATCGGCACGAGGAACGTCGTCAGGATGACGAGGAAGATCGAGATGCCGTCGATGCCGGTCTTGAAGTGCGCTCCGAGGCCGGGGATCCACTCGGCGTCGAACACGAGCTGGTACGCGTCCGACTTCGGGTTGAAGTACTTGAAGATGAGGAGCGAGACCAGGAACGTGATCGTCGACATCGCCACGCCGATGCCGCGGTGGAGCGCGGACTCGGTCTTCGGCGTGCACATCACGAACAGCGCGCCGAGGATCGGCAGCGCGAGGAGCAGTGGCAGGATGAACGAGCCGGAGTTCACGGCGACACCTCCGAGACAGGCACGGGCGCTCCGTCGAACTTGATCGCCCGCGTGACCGTGATGGTCTTCTGCGAGACGGGATCATCGATCCACAGGGTCACGTGCGAGCCGACGTCGCCCGCACGGACCGAGACATCAGCCTGGGTGATCGGCTTGCCGGCGGCGTCCTTGTCGGGCTGGCCGTCACCGTTGAAGTCCCAGCGCAGCTTCGCGTTCGCACCGGCGACGCCCGAGCCGGGCTCCGCGTGGAACTGCATCTCGTCGCCGACCATGCGGTAGGAGAACGAGGGCTTCACGCCGCAGTCGGTGATGAAGAACACGAGCGCCGCGCCGACGACGAGGCCGGCGAGGTAGCGCTGGACCTGGCCGTTCTGGAACCACCGCGAGACGCGGCTGAACAGACCGACGACGAACGCGACGCCGTTGACGGCGACCGTGTCGATGACGAAGCGATCGGCGACCTCGAACAGGCCGCGTGCGACCACCCGGAACGGGCGGACGATGATCGCGTCGTAGATCTCGTCGAACCACAGCTTGTGCTTGCTGGCGTTGTAGGCGCCGGCGAGCGGACCGTCGACGAGGCGCTCGACCGTCTTCGTCGGACCGTGGCCGTACAGCGCGTACGCGATGCCGATGCCGAGCGCACCGACGGCCAGCGCGACCACCATGAGGCCGATCGTCGTGCCGTCGCTCGCGTGACCGGCGATCTCCATCGGCTCGGCCATGTTCGGCATGTACCAGGAGTGCGTCACGCTCGGCTCGAGCCACTCGGCGAGGCCGTGGAAGATCCCCGGCATGTGGACGCCCGAGAGGTGCGGCAGGCCGAGGAAGCCGATGATCGTCGCGAAGAACGCGAGGATCGCGAGCACACCGGTCATGCTGAGCGGCGACTCGTGCGCGTTGCCTGCCGCGTCGGAGCGCGGCTTGCCGGCGAACACGAGGAAGTAGAGCCGCCACATGTAGAACGCCGTGCCGAGCGCGGCGATGAGGAGGCCACCCCAGAGGATCTTGCCGTAGAACGGCGGCCAGCCGGGCGGATGGACGCTCCACACGCCGGCGAGGATCTCGTCCTTCGAGAAGAAGCCCGCGAACGGCACGATGCCGGCGATCGCGAGGCACGAGATCGCGAACGTGATCTGCGTGATCCGCATGCGCTTGCCGAGGCCGCCCATCGTCATGATGTCGCCCGGCGTGTCCGAGCCACCCGCCTCCATGCCGTGCATCACCGAGCCGGCACCGAGGAAGAGGCACGCCTTGAAGAACGCGTGCGTTCCGACGTGGAAGATCGCGGCGACCCAGTTGCCGGTACCCGCGGCGACGAACATGAAGCCGAGCTGGCTCACCGTCGAGTACGCGAGCACCTTCTTGAGGTCGGTCTGGGCGAACGCCATGAACGCCGCGGCGAGCGCGGTCAAGAGGCCGATCGTCGACACCACGATCAGCGCCGTCGTCGACGACGCGTAGAGGAACGACATCCGGCAGACCATGTAGACGCCGGCGGTCACCATCGTCGCGGCGTGGATGAGCGCCGAGACCGGGGTTGGGCCCGCCATCGCGTCCGGCAGCCAGACGAACAGCGGCAGCTGCGCGCTCTTACCGCACGCACCGATGAACAGGAAGATGCCGGCCGCGGCCGCGAGGCGCTCGCCGCCCCAGAAGCTCTGGAGGTACGCCGGACCGACGGCCGGGTCCTTGAGGTTCATGAAGTCGAGGCTGCCGCGCGCGTTGTTCGCGACCGACGTGTCCTTGACGGCCCAGAACAGGAGGAACATGCCGAGCAAGAAGCAGAAGTCGCCGATGCGATTGACGACGAATGCCTTGCGGCCGGCGTTCGCGTACGCCTCGTTCTCGTACCAGAAGCCGATCAGCAGGAACGAGCACAGACCGACGCCTTCCCAGCCGATGAACATCACCGGGAGGTTCGAGCCGAGCACGAGGATCAGCATCGAGCCGGTGAACAGGTTCAGGTAGCCGAAGTAGCGCGCGTACCCCCGATCACTCTCGTGGTGCATGTAGCCCGTCGAGTAGATGTGGATCAGGGTGCCGATGAACGTGACGATCAGGATCATCACGGCCGACAGCGTGTCGAGGTGGAATGCGAGCTGCGCCTTGAAGCTGCCGACCTCGATCCACGTGTAGACGTTCTGGTAGATGCCGGCCGCGCCCTGCCCGGCCTTGAACAGCTTCCAGAGCGGGCCGAACACGAGGTAGGCCGACAGCGCGAACGACAGCGCCGGGGCGGCGATCGCGACGAGGCTCGTCGTGCCCTTCGACCACCATCGCCCGAAGATCAGATTGAGCGTCGCGCCGAGCAGCGGCAGGAGCGGAATGAACAGCAGCAGGGGCACGCCGCCGAACTTGAGGTTAACGAGGTCCATGGGGCGTACTCCTCAGTGCCTCAGGGTGGTGAGCCGATCGACGTCGACGTTGCGACGGCCGCGGAACACCGCGACGACGATCGCGAGACCGACAGAGGCCTCGGCGGCAGCGACACCGATGACGATCAGCGCGAACGTGTGCGCGCCGATCGCCTCGGTCCCGCCCCACATGCGCGAGAACGCGAGCAGCGTCATGTTCGCCGCGTTGAGCATGAGCTCGACGCTCATCAGGATGATGAGAGCGTTGCGGCGGATGAGGACGCCGGCGACGCCGATGAGGAACAGGACCGCGGCAAGGACCAGGAAGTGGCCGTAGCCGACGTTGAACAGGATGTCATTCACGGGCTGAATCCTCCCGGACCCGCCTGAGGCGAGAGCTGTTCCTGGGCATGTGGATCCTCACCGAGGTGGCGCGCGATCGCGATCGCACCGACCACCGCGATGAGGAGCAGGATCGAGATGGCCTCGAACGGGAACAGGCCGGGACCGAACAGGTCGGCGCCGACCGACTTCGTCCCGCCCCAGTCGACGAGCTCGCCGGGCAGGCCCGGCTTGATCGGCGGCAGCGCGTACATCGCCGGGGCGGCCTTCGCGATCGCCTCGTTCGGCAGCTTGACGTGGACGAGCAGCATCGCGAGGCGACCGACGAGATAGACGATCGCGGCGCCGCCGATGACCTGACCGATGCGTCCGCTCGGCGCGACCGGCTCGTCCTCGGGCCGGTTCAGGATCATGATGACGAAGACGAACAGCACCATGATCGCGCCGGCGTAGACCAGCATCTGGATCACGGCGAGGAAGTGCGCGTAGAGCATCATGTAGACGGCGCTGATCCCGAGGAAGCTGCCGACCATGCCCATGACCGCGGCGATCAGGTTGCGCCGCGTGACGACGAACAGCGCGCCACCGACCGAGGCCGCGGCGAACGCCCAGAACAGGAGCGCCATGCCCTTGTCCTTAGACTCGACGCGATCGCCGTGCGGGTACTTCTTGACGACGCTCGCGCGCACGCCGGGCTGGACCGCGCCGGGTACGGGCTGCGCCTCTGCGATCGACGGCGCGACCGCACTGGCCGCTCCGAACGACAGCACGAGACCGAGGAGCAGAACGACGATCCTCATACAGCTACCTTCTTGCCGGGGGCGGCGACGGCCGCCTCGAAGTCGGCCCGGAACTTGGTGAGGAACCCGAGCGTCGGCCACGCGGCCGCGTCGCCGAGCGCGCAGATCGTGTTGCCGGCGATGCCGTGCGCGATCTCCGCGAGGAGATCGAGGTCGCGCGGCTTGCCGCCACCGTCGGCGATCCGGCGGCTGACCTTCTCGAGCCAGCCGGTTCCCTCGCGGCACGGCGTGCACTGACCGCACGACTCGTGGGCGAAGAACTTGAGGATGCGCCACAGCGCGCGCGGGATGTCGGTCTGGTCGTCCATGACGACGATGCCGCCCGAGCCCGCCATCGTGCGGAGCGCGCGGCCGCCGCCGAGGTCGAACTGCTGGTTCGGCTTGACCATGACGGGCTTGATCCGCTCGTCGGTCTGGAGCGCATCGAACTCGCACGGCACGTCGAGCTCGCTCGCGTCGAGCGGCGGCATCGACACGCCGCCCGGAATCACCGCCTTCGCCTTGCGGCCCTTCCACACGCCTCCGCAGACGTCGTCGATGATCTGGTTGAACGTGATGCCCATCGGCAGCTCGAACACGCCGGGCTTGTTGACGTGGCCCGACACGCAGACGATGCGCGTGCCGCCCGAGCGGCCGGTGCCGAGCTCGTTGAACCAGGCGCCGCCCTTCTCGATGATGAACGGTACGTTCATCAGCGTCTCGACGTTGTTGACGATCGTCGGGTTGCCGAACAGGCCCTTGATCGCCGGGAACGGCGGCTTGAGGCGCGGCTGACCGCGCA
This sequence comes from Pseudomonadota bacterium, assembly GCA_023386455.1. GTDB lineage: Bacteria > Myxococcota_A > Polyangia > Haliangiales > Haliangiaceae > JABFXX01. Next base: position 6,188 of record JAEWJO010000482.1, read on the forward strand.
GGCCCTCGAGCGAGTTCAGCAGCGCCGTCTCCTCGCCGCAGATGTACGCGCCGGCACCGCGGTGCACCGTGATGTGGCACTCGAAGCCGCGCGTGCCGAGGATGTCCTTGCCGAGGTAGCCGCGCTCGTACGCGTCGCGCACGGCCTTCTCGAGGACGAGGTACTCGCGCATCATCTCGCCGCGGATGTAGATGTAGTTGTGCACGGCCCGGAGCGCGTGCGCCGAGATGATGATGCCCTCGATGAGGAGGTGCGGGTCCCAGTAGACGAGCTCGCGGTCCTTGCAGGTGCCCGGCTCGGACTCGTCGCAGTTGACGACGATGTGAACCTGCTTGGCGTCCTTGGGGACGAAGCCCCACTTCACGCCGGTCGCGAAGCCTGCACCGCCGCGGCCGCGCAGGTTCGACGCCTTCACCTCGTTGGTGATGTCCTCGGGGCGCATCGCCAGCGCCTTGCGCAGCGCCTGGTAGCCGCCGGCCTTCTCGTAGCCGTCGAGCGTGCGCGCCTGCTCGTTGCCGAACTTCGCGGTGACGAGCTTGGTTCCGATCGGAGTCGGCATCACAGCACCTCGCCTTCGGGATGCGGGTTCGCCTTCAGCTCGGAGATGACCTTGTCGACATCGCCCGGCGTGAGGTCGAGGTAGTACTTCGTGCCGACGACGGCACACGGCGCGTTCGCACACGCCGCGATGCACTCTTCCTCGACGAGCGTGAAGTCCTTGTTGGACTGGCCCTTCTTCAGGCCGAGCTTCTTCTCGAACGCCTCGAGCACCTCGTAGCCGCCACGAAGCATGCACGAGATGTTGGTGCACATCCGGATCGTGTTCGTGCCGCCCGGCTCGCGCCGGAACATCGTGTAGAACGTCGCGACGCCGTAGACGTGCGCGTAGGGAAGGTCCAGCGTGCGCGCGACCAGCCGGAGCGCGTCGTCGCTCAGGTGGCCATGCTCTTTCTGCGCGATATGCAGGGCGGCCAAGACCACCGGCTGCTTCGTCGGATATCGCTCGCAGAGTGCCGCGATCTTCTTCTGCGCGTCTGCAGAGAATTCGAGTGACATCGAGATGTTGCGGAACATAGAGGGCACGTTTGGGATCGTCAACGCACCCAGGGCACAAACAGCGGCCGCGGATCTCGGGGTTACGGGCGGTTCTGGCGCCTCGGCGGTTGTGATATTCGGGTCCTCTCATGGCCGAGGACGTGCCGCTTTCGCGCATCGAGAAGCTCGCACTCAAGTTCGGCGAGCTGTCGAACCAGGACCCCCGGGGCAAGTGGCTGCAGACGCGGTTCCTGCGCGGTGTCTCCTATGTCTGGGTCCGGGCGGCGATCGCCAACCGGATGTTCGTCGAGGGCCTCGAGGACCTGATGGCCCTTCGGCCCGAGACCGGCGTGATGCTCGTCTCGAACCACCGGAGCTTCTTCGACCAGTACTGCATGCTCCTGGCCTGCTACATGGGCCCGGTCGCCTGGTCCAAGCGGCTCTACTTCCCGGTCCGCTCCAACTTCTTCTACGATCAGCCGCTCGGCATGTTCGTCAACGCGGCCGTCGCCGGCGGCGCGATGTACCCGCCGATCTTCCGTCAGGCCGAGCGCCGGACGCTCAACGACGAGGCGCTCGACAAGATGGTCGAGATCCTTCGGGGCCGCGGCAACGTGCTCGGGATGCACCCCGAGGGGACCCGCGGCAAGGGCGACGATCCGTACAAGTTCTTGCCCGCGCAGCCCGGGGTCGGCAAGGTCGCGCTCGTCGCGCAGCCGGTCGTGATCCCGGCGTTCATCCTCGGCCTGGGCAACAACATCCTCGAGGACATCCGGCTGAACTTCACGAAGGAAGCGCGCGGCGCCAAGGCGGTGATCACCGTGTTCGGCGACCCGATCGATTATTCGGACCTCGCCGCCGAGAAGCCGCGCCCGACCCTCTACAAGAAGACCGCAGACCGCTTCATGGCGGCGGTCAAGAAGCTGTCCGAGCGCGAGCGCGAGATCCGGGCCGAGCTCGCCGCCGGCACGATCTCCGACGACGATCCTCGCTGGCTCGCCAACCGTGGCGCCGGCAAGCTGTACGCGCGTGAGGGTAAAGAGACACCTCCCTGAGCAGGTGGGGTCTGTCACGGCCTCGGCAGCCGCCGCGAAACAGCGCTAAGATTCTCGGAGATGGCCGTCGGCGGAGACGACGACACGCTCGCGAGCTCGCTGCCGACGCTCGACGGCGGGACGACCAGCCTCGGGCAGGGGACGGCCGAGCTCGTCGGCGGGCGCTACCGGATCGTCCGGTTCGTCGGCGGTGGCGGCATGGGCCGCGTCTACGAGGCGCTCGACACCGAGCTCGACGAGCGCGTCGCGCTGAAGGTCCTGCGCACGGGTATGTCCGAGGAGGCGCTCGAGCGATTTCGCCGCGAGGTGAAGCTGACGCGCCGGATCCAGCACAAGAACGTCGCGCGGATGTTCGACATCGGCGAGTACAAGGGCGAGAAGTTCTTGACGATGGAGCTCGTCGACGGCGATCCGCTGTCGCGCGAGATCGGCGAGACGCCGATGGCGTGGCCACGGCTCGAGGGGCTCGCGCAGCAGATCTGCGCCGGGCTCGCCGCCGCGCATGCCGCCGGCGTCATCCATCGCGATCTCAAGCCCGACAACGTGCTCGTCGAGCGCGGCACCGAGCGCGCGGTGCTCACCGATTTCGGGATCGCGCGCAGCGGCGACGACCCCGGCGTGACCCAGGTCGGCGCGGTCGTCGGCACGCCGCGCTACATGGCGCCCGAGCAGCGCAATGGCCGCGAGCTCGACGCGCGTGCCGATCTGTTCTCGCTCGGCGTGATGCTGTTCGAGCGCGCGACGGGCGCACGGCCATGGCCGGGCGACAACCCGATCTCGATCGCGGTCGCGCAGGCGACGACATCGCCGCGCACGATCGACACCACGAGCGGCACGATCCCGGGCTGGTTCGCAGCCCTCGTCGCGTCGTGCCTGCAGCTCGATCCGGCGGACCGGCCGGCGAGTGCCGCCGAGCTGGTGACGGC
>JAEWJO010000492.1 GCA_023386455.1 Pseudomonadota bacterium
GGCGCTCGCGCGCTACCTCGAGCCGACGCTCGAGCGCGCGTTCGCCGACATGGTGAAGCGCTACGGCTTCACGCCGAAGACGCCGGTCGTCCTCGAGCTGTATCCCGACAAGGAGGCCTACGCGGTCCGCACGGTCGGCCTCCCCGACGTCGCCGCGCTCGGCGTGTGCTTCGGCCAGGTCATCACCGCGATGTCGCCGATGAACGGCGACCTCAACTGGGGAATGATCCTGTGGCACGAGCTCGGCCACGTGTTCGCGATCCAGCTGTCGAGCTCGCGCGTGCCGCGCTGGTTCACCGAAGGGCTGTCCGAGTACGAGACGCTGATCGCGCGGCCCGAGTGGCGGCGCGAGAACGACGCCGACCTGTACGGCGCGATCGCGAACAAGACGCTGCCGTCGATCGGCGACCTCAACAGCGAGTTCATGCAGCCCGATCAGTCGGCGGTCGTCGTCGCGTACTTTTTGTCGGCGGTCACCGTCGAGTGGCTCGCGCAGACGTATGGCTTCCCGAAGATCGTCGAGGCGCTCAAGCTCTACGGCAAGGGCCAGGAGACGCCGGAGGTGCTGAAGGCGATCACCGGCAAGACGATCGCGCAGCTCGACGCCGACTTCCACAAGTACCTCGACCTCCGGCTCGCCCCGTACGCCGGCACGTTCAAGCTGCCGACGCGCGGCTTCGACGACGTGACGCAGCTCGAGATCGCCGCCGACGCCGCGCCTCGCGATGCCGCCAAGCAGGCCAACGTCGCGCTCGGCTACTACTACGCGGGCGACGCCGAGAAGTCGGCGATCGCGGCGCACAAGGCGATCGCCGTCGATCCGAAGAACGCGATCGCGCGCTACATCCTCGCCGAGATCGCGGTCCACACGAACGACGCGGGGAAGGCCAAGCAGCTGTACGCGAGCCTCATGGCGGACGGCCACGACAGCTACGACCTGCGCGCGCGCCTCGCCCAGCTTGCCGAGGCGGACAACGACTTCGTCGAGATGCAGAAGCAGCTGTGCGCCGCGAAGAAGCTCGATCCCGAGCGCTCGTACCCGTACCAGGCTCTCGCCGAGCTCTACAAGAAGATGGGCAACCGCAACAAGGCGCTCGCCGAGCTCGAGGCCTACGCGTTCATCGAGCAGATGGAGCTCTCGCCGCTCAAGGAGCTCGTCGACGCCTACGCCGCGCAGTCCAACTGGCCGAAGGTCCGCACGTACGGCGAGATGGCGACCTACATCAATCCGCAGGACTCCGACGTCCTGATGTCGCTCGCCCGCGCGTACCTCGAGACGAAGTCGCCCGACAAGGCGCTGTTCGCGTATGACACCGTGCTCGTCGCCAACCCGGCGCCGCGCCGTCCCGCGCTCGTCCACCTCGGCCGGGCCCGTGCGTTCGCGGCGATGAACAAGAAGGCCGACGCGAAGGCCGCGATCGCGCAGGCGATGAAGACCGAGCCCGAGAACGCCGAGATCCTCGAGCTCAGGTCGAAGCTGAAGTGATCAGCGGGGACGGTCTTAAGTTGGTTAACTGATCAGCGCGTCCCAACGCGGGGACGGTCTTAAGTTGGTTAACTTGTGACGTGCAAGCGCGCGAATTCATGCGTGCGCGTACCGGTAAGATTAACTTGTCCCTCGCGCGAACGCGCGCGGCTTGTGATTGCAACGCGCTTGCAAGTAAATCTTGCCGGCACCGGGGCCAGTAGTTCCGCGACGTTGCCCGCCACAAGTTAACGAAGTTAAGACCGTCCCCTTATGAGGAGGCGGACGTGATCAGCTTCTGGATGGTCTCGATCACCTGGCGCAGGCGCATGGGCTTGTCGAGAAAGATGTTCGCGCCGGCATCGAGCGCGGACCGGCGAGCGGCATCACCGCCGGCCGAGACCGCGATGATCGGGAGGTTGGTCAGCGCGAGCTCGCCACGCGCGGTCGAGATCACCTTCGCGCCGTCGACGATCGGGAGATAGACATCGACGATCAGCGCATCGAACCGATCGCGCCGCAGGATCTCGATCGCCTGGCGGCCATCCTCGGCATTGCTCACGGCGAACGAGACGCCGTTGCCGAACTCGCGGCGCGCGGAGCCCTTGAGGCCGTCGTGGATGAGGTTGGCGACGTGCTTGTTGTCCTCGACGACGAGCACGCGAAACAGACGCGAGACGGTCCTGGGATCGCGCCGGCGGATCTTCTCGATCATGGTCGCGAGCTGGTCGCGCGCGGGACCGGGATCGAACTGGATGCCGGCGCCGGCCTCCTCGCCCTCGGGGACGACCTCGCCGCCGCTCGGCGACGTGCCGCGCGTCCAGCGGACGGTGCCCGTGATCGCGACGGGCTCGAGCAGGCCCGGGAACGAGAGGACGAGCTGGATCTGGGTGCCGATCGGCAGCTGGCGGTTGGTCGCGACGAACGTGCCGCCCGACGACAGGTTCTCGGTGTAGTCGCCGACCAGATCGTCAGCGCCCTCGTACTCGACGAACAGCGTCACGGACTCGCGATCGCTGTGGCGCTTGTCGTCGTTGTCGGACATCCCCGAGGCGGATCATCCCATCTGCGACGGCGAGATCGCAAGCCTAGGGCTTGGCGGGAACGCTGACCGTGAAGGTTGTCCCCTTGCCCACGACGCTGTCGACCGACAGGTCACCACCATGGTCCTTGACGATCTGCTGGGTGAGCGCGAGGCCGAGGCCGCTGCCGCCTTCCTTCGTCGAGAAGAACGGATCGAACAGGCGCGGCAGGACGTCGGCGGCGATGCCGACGCCGTTGTCCTCGACGGAGATCGTGATGCGCTCGCCCGCGCGGCGAGTGCGCAGGGTCACGGTGCCGCCACCCTTGGCCGAGAGCGCCTCGCTCGCATTGCGCACGAGGTTGATGAGGCACTGCCGGATCTGGCCGGCGTCGACGAGCGCGATCGGATCGGGCTCGCCGAGGTCGACCGCGAGCTCGACACCCTTCGCCGAGAGGTCGGCGCGGACGAACGCCGCGAGCGCGCCGACCATCGGATTGATCGCCTCGGGCTGGATCTTCGGCTTCGGCAGGCGCGCGAACGTCAGGTACTCCTCGGTGATCGCGGTGAGGCGATCGACCTCGCGATGGATCGCCCGGCACAGGTCGCGCGCCTCCTGCGACGCATCGACGAGCTCGTCGTCGAGCAGCTCGGTGTTGAGGCCGATCGACGACAGCGGGTTGCGCACCTCGTGCGTGATCATCGCGGCCATCTTGCCGACCGCCGCGAGGCGCTCCGAGCGGACGAGCTCGCGCTCGCGCTCCTCGACGGCGCGGGCCATCGTGTTGAGCTCGCGCGCGAGGTCGGCGACCTCCGACGGACCCTTCTCCTCGATGCGGCTGCCGTAGTCGCCGGCGGCCACGCGGCGTGCGGCGTTCTGCAGCCGGCGCAGCGGGCGCAGCGTGATCACGACCCACGTCGTCATCATGAGGCCGAGCAGCACCGCGACGCCGCCGAGGAAGATCGTGATGTTTCGCGAGTCCCGCTCGGTCTTCTGGAGCTGATCGAGACTGCGCGCGACCTGGGTCTCGTAGCGGGTCACGAGCTCGTTCGTGCTGCGGCTGATCTCGCGCTCGCCGTCCTTCAGTGGACCCAGGCTCGCGTTGACGCTGTCGTTCTGCAGCGAGTCGGTCTGGCGCAGCTGGGTCTCGAGCGCCTCGTAGAGCGGCTTGGTGACGTCGACGCGCTCCTGGATCCGGTCGAGCGTGGTGCGCAGGCCGACAAGCCGATCGCTGTCGCTGTACTCGGCGACGAACTTCTGGAGCGCGGCGAGCTCCTTGTTCCGGCGCTGGCGCAGGCTGTCGAGCCGCAGGCGCGTGTTGTCGACGGTCGCGTCCTTGTCGAATCCGTCCGCCAGGAACTGCCGAAGCTCGTCCTCACGGCGGGCGAGGTCCTTCGTCATGCCGGCTACCGGGAGTACGCCGGCATTGAGGTTCCCCACGTACGTCTCGAGGGTCCGCTGGTTGTAAACGATGTTCCCGGTGATGAATCCGAATGCCAGCGTGAGCGCGGTGAACCCCAGCAGGATCCGCGCCGAGAGGGTCCTCAGCGCCGTAAAACCGAGGGGGATCCGCGCTGATCGGGTCGGCACAATTGGTATATACTACCTCCTCTGAGGGAACCCATGACCCGAGCACTTTCACTGGTTTGTGCCGCGCTCTTGATGCTGGGATCCAATGCGACCGCGTTCGCGCGGCCATCGATCGCGGTGCTCGGACTCGAGGTCGTCGATCCGAGCGGCACACCGACCGCGGGCGACGCCCAGGTCGCGAAGGAGCTGACCGACGGGCTGCGCAGTCGCGCGAAGGCCGGCACGGGGCAGTATCAGCTCGCGCCCGGCAGCGACAAGGAGCTCGTCGATCAGAAGCTCCTGAACAACTGCGACGACGAGAAGCCGAGCTGCATGGCAGGCATCGGCAACCAGCTCGGTGCCGAGGTCCTGATGTTCGGCAAGATCCAGAAGGACGGTAAGTCCTACCAGGTGACGATGAAGGTCCTCGACGTCGGCCGGAAGTCGATCCTGAAGTCGTCGAGCGATCTCGTTCCGCTCGCCGACGCTAACGGCGCGTCGCTGCAGGGCTGGGCGAAGAAGATCTACGCGAAGCTGACCGGCGAGCAGTCGAGCGGCTCGCTGCTCGTCAAGGTGTCGAACGCCGAGCGCGCGACGATCCTCATCGACGGCCAGGAGAAGGGCAACGTCAACAACGGCTCGGGCCAGGTCACCGGTCTCGCCGAGGGCAAGTACCGCCTGACCATCGAGTCGGAGGGCTTCCGCCGCTGGGAGAAGGACATCACGATCACCGCCGGCCAGACGGCGACGGTTCCGGCCGAGCTCGAGCAGGGCAGCGGCGGCGACATCGGTCCGGGTCCCGGACCGGGTCCTGGTCCCGGCCCCGGCGGCCCCGGTGAGGGCGGTGCGCGTGGCAACGGCATGTGGAAGGGCATCTCGGTCGGCGCGGTCCTCGTGTCGGCCGGTGGTATCGGCATGGCGCTCTACGGCAACAGCCTGCGCACGGATGCGCGCGACCAGCTCTGCGACGGCGGCGCGTATCACGGCGTCGACTCGTCGTGCCCCGAGATGGCGGCGATGCCGCTGTCCGAGTCGAAGGTCAACGACCTCAACGATCAGGGCGACCGTGGCAAGACGCTCGGTCGCGTCGGCGCGGGCATCGCGGTCGTCTCGGGCGGCTTCGCGATCTACGCGATCTATCGCGGCTTCGTCGCGAAGAGCTCGTCGTCGAGCAAGGAGCACGCGGCGCGCGGTCAGCGCGTCCGTCGCGATCGCTTCGTGCTGACGCCGGTCGTGTCGCCCCAGGGCGGCGGCGCGACGCTGCGAATCGACTGGTAATCGCTACGCCGGGCTGCGCGTCCGGATCCGCATGATCACCGACTTCGACGTCGGGGTGTTCGAGCGGTCCGCGACGCTGTCGAGCGGCACGAGCGCGTTCGCCTCCGGGAAGTAGGTCGCGCAGTTGCCGCGCGGCACGTCGTACGAGACGACGATGAACGCCTCCGCGACGCGCTCGCCGTCGTGCCACTCGCCGACGAGGTCGACGACCTGGCGCTCGACGAGGCCGCGCTCGACCATGTCGGTCGCGTTCATGAACACGACGCGCCGCTCGCCGCGGATGCCGCGGTAGCGATCGTCGAGGCCGTAGATCGTCGTGTTGTACTGGTCGTGGCTGCGGATCGTCATCATGCGCAGGCGGCCCGGCGGCAGCGTCAGGTCGGGCAGGGCAGACACCGTGAAGCGCGCGCGGCCACCGACGTTCGCGAACGAGCCGTCACGCGCGCTGTTCGGCAGCTGGAAGCCGTCGGGCGTGCGAACGCGTTCGTTGTAGCGCTCGCAGCCGAGCACGACCTGCGCGATCTTGTCGCGGATCTTGTCGTAGTCGCCGGCGAGCTCGCGCCAGTCGACGCGGTCGGTGCCACAGAGCTTCTTGCCGAGCGCCGCGACGATCGCGGGCTCGCTCCACAGGTGCGGGCTGCTCGGCTCGAGGTTGCCCTCCGAGCGGTGCACCATGCTCATCGAGTCCTCGACGGTGACGAACTGGCCACCGTCGCGCTCGCTGCGCGAGAGGCACGGCAGGATCAGCGCGCGCTCGCCGGGATAGAGGTGCGTGCGGTTGACCTTCGTCGAGATCGACACCGTCATCGCGCACTTCTCGAGCGCGCGCGCGGTGCGATCGGTGTCCGGCGACGCCGACAGGAAGTTGCCGCCGAGCATCACGAACGCGCGGAGCACGCCGGTCTCCATCGCGCTGATCGCGGCGACCGTGTCGAAGCCGGAGATGCGCGGCGGCTCGAACCCGAACGCGGCGCCCAGCCGATCGAGGAACGGCTGGCGCGGATGATGGTCGATGCCCATCGTGCGATCGCCTTGGACATTGCTGTGCCCGCGCACCGGACACAGGCCCGCGCCGGGCCGGCCGATGTTGCCTCGCAGGAGCATCACGTTGACGAGCTCCTGGATCGTGCGAACCGCGTGCTTGTGCTGCGTGATGCCCATCGCCCAGCACGCGATCACCGCGTTCGACTTCGCGTAGCGCTCGGCGACGCGGCGGATCGTCGCCTCGTCGACGCCCGAGCACTCGACGATCTGCGACCACGGCGTGGCGAGCGCGTGATCGCGCCACGCGAAGAAGTTGTCGGTCTTGTCGGCGAGGAACAGCAGATCGGGCGCGGTCTTCGCCTCGCTGACGATCGTCGCGACGTCCGTTCCGTCGGCCAGCTGCCGGCTGCGGTCGAGCTCGAGCACGGCCTTGCCGATGCCGAGGAAGAACGCCTGGTCACCACCGATCTGGACCTGGACGAAGTCGCTCGCGAGCGGCACACCGCCCGCGAGCAGATCGAGCGGATGCTGCGGGTGCGCGAACCGCGACAGGCTGACCTCGCGCAGCGGATTGACGCTGACGATGTGTGCGCCGCGTCGCGCGGCCTCGCGCAGCGTCGTCAGCATGCGTGGGTGGTTCGTGCCCGGGTTCTGGCCGATCACGAAGATCATGTCGGCGCGCTCGAAGTCGGCGAGCGTCACGGTGCCGGTGCCGACACCGACGACCTCGAGCATCGCGTTGCCGCTCGACTCGTGGCACATGTTCGAGCAGTCGGGGAAGTTGTTCGTCCCGAACAGCCGGCCCACCAGCTGGTAGAGGAACGCGGCCTCGTTCGACGTGCGGCCCGACGTGTAGAACGCGCTCGCGTCCGGCCCCACGGAGCGCAGCTCGCTCGCGATCATCGCGATCGCGTCGTCCCAGCCGATCGCGTGGTACTTGCGGTCGCCGCCGAGCACCATCGGATGCGTGATGCGGCCGAGCCGGCCGAGCTCGAAGTCGGTGAGCGCGCGTAGCTCGTCGACCGTCGCCTGCGCGAACAGCTCGGGCGTCGCGCGCGCCGTCGTCGCTTCCTCGGCGAGCGCCTTCGCACCGTTCTCGCAGAACTCGAAGCGTGCCCGCTCGCCTGCCTTCGGCTCGGGCCACGCGCAGCCCGGGCAGTCAAAGCCGCCGGCCTGGTTCATCGCGAGCAGCGCCTTCGTGCCGCGCGCGAGACCCGAGTCGCGATGCACGTGGCGGATCGTCGACCACAGCGCGCCGAGGCCGCCCGCCACCCGAGGGACCCCGGTCAGCTGGACGTCCGCCAGCGGCGCGTCCGGGTGGTCCTCGTCGGCAGACACTCGCCATAGCTACCACGCAAACGCCGGGTGCGTGGCATGCTCTGCGCCATGGCGGACTCCGACGACGGACTCAAGAAGGCCGGGCGCTTCCTCAGCAAGCTGGGCAGCCAGGTCGGCAAGGCGGCCAAGGTCGCGGGCTCCCAGATCGCGGACGCCGCCAAGGTCGCCGGCCCCAAGGTGGTCGAGACCGCGAAGGTCGTCGGTCCCCAGATCGCGTCGGGCGCGAAGGCCGCCGGCTCGGCCGTGGCGCACACCGCCAAGCAGGTGACCGGCCTCGGCCGTGGCTCGGTGCGTCTCGAGCTCGACCAGACCAGGTCGTCGCCCGGCGGCACGATCACCGGCCGCGTCGTGCTCGCACTGTCCGAGCCCGTCGAGGCCAAGCGTCTCGTCGTCCAGCTCGTCGCGCGCCAGAAGATGGTCACCGTCAACCGCGACAGCAGCGGCAAGGGCGTCGGTACCTCGCACGCCGACGTCTACGCGTTCGACCTCGAGCTCGGCAGCGCGAGGTCGTACGAGTCGGAGACGCTGCCGTTCGAGCTGACGATTCCATCCGACGCGATGGAGATGAAGGCCAGCGCACCGTCGACACCGCTCGGCGACATCGCGCGCACGATCGCATCCGCCGTCTCGCCGACTGCCGGCCCGATCGAGTGGCAGGTCGTCACGCGCCTGCAGATCGCGTGGGGCCGCGACCTCACGCACGACGTCGACATCGTCGTCACTCGCTAGATCAGGGTCCGACCGAGCTCGTGCAGCTGGTCTCGCACCCGGTGCGACAGCGGTGTCGCGATTCTCATGGAGCGGCGAACGCGCCGCACGGGATCGAGTCGGCACGCAGTGCGTGGCCGCCGGTCGCGCCGTCGTCGGTCCACCAGAAGGTCTTGCGGCCGTTCACGCACTGCGACTCGGGCGCGAACGCGATGCCCTCGTTCGCCAGGTTTGGCATCGTCGACGGCGCCGCGATCCGGTTGCGCAGCACGAACGTGCCGGCCGTCGGCGACGCGGCGGTCGTATCGAGCTTGAAGATGCCAGACTGGTTGCCGCACGGCGCGCCGCAGTACGACCACAGGTAGCCGACGTCGCGATCGAAGTAGAGCGCCTTCGACGCCGGATCGCCGCTCGCGATCGTGGCGATCCGCGTGAAGCCGCCGCCGACGTGATCGAGCGCGTACGCGTAGATCGTGCCGGTCTGCTCGACGCCGACGAAGAACAGGCCCGTGCCGTGGCCGGCGTACTCCGCCGGGTTGTAGGTGTGGCTCTTCGATGCGTCGAAGAAGCCGCCGGCGACGAGGAACGTATCGGGGATCCACGTGATCGCCTCGAAGCCGACGTTCGCACCGGCCGGCGGCAGATCCGCGGTCAGGTTCCACTCGGTCGTCGCGACGAGCGTCGAGCCCGCCGCGCTCGTGTCGTAGCGCAGGATCGACATGCGGCTCGTCGTGCCGGCGTCGTTGTCACGCTCGGCGGCGACGTAGAACACCGGCGACGCGAGCTCCGCCTTCGTCAGGTCCTCGGCATCGACGTTGCCGGTGCCGTCCGGATAGCGCAGCGTGCGCGCCGAGACCGCCGACCAGATCGTGCCGTTCCACGCGAGCTCGAGGAGCTCGCCCGGGTTGTTGCGCGCGGCCCACAGCTCGGTGCCGTCGTAGAACAGGCCGCTCACGTTGCCACCGAGCGCGCCGGCCGCGTCGACCTCGGTCACCGTGTTCGCGCCGGGCCACGGCGAGCCCGTCGGGCCGGTGCTGTCGCACGTGTTCGCGGCTGCCTTCGTCGACGCGGCGGTCGTCGCGAACGCGCCGGACATGTCGGGGCAGCGGCCGTACGTCGTCGCCGCGTGCGCGGTCCACGCGTA
>JAEWJO010000526.1 GCA_023386455.1 Pseudomonadota bacterium
CGTCGGCCGCGGTGGCGTCGAGCCCGTGCGCGGCGAGGCTGCGGCGCCACATCGTGCTGCGCTGGGTCGCGGTGAGCGCCGGCAGGTCGACGACGGCATGGCCTTCCGCGAGCGGCAACTCGCCGTCGAGTGGTGCGCGCACGAACAGCGGCGCCGGGTGCGCGTCGAGCACGCTGCGAATCGGGCGGTGCAGTCCGGGATCGGTGGAGAGCTCGTCGAGCGAGACGCACGGCAGATCGCCGCGCAGCGTCGCGTCGCGCAGTGCCTGACGGAGCTTGCGGTCGGCATCAGCGCCGGATTCGACCGCGATCAGGCGAAGCGCGCGGCCTGCCTGCGCGGCGAACGCGGCGGCGATGGTGCGGCGCCCGGAGCCCGCACGCCCGCGCAGCACGATGCGCGTCGGCGCAGCGGCGGGCACGGCGAGCTGGTCGGCGAGTGCGGCCAGCTCCGCGTCGGCACCGATGATGTCGTCGAGTGCGCACGGCGCTCCGGCGGGATCACCGGCGAGGTGCGCGCCGGCGATCCGACGCGCGATCGCCGGGTGGACGGAGAGCTGCGCGTACGGCCGCAGCCCGGCGGCGACGACCACCGCACCGGAGGCGACGAGCGGAGCATCGTCGTCGAGCTCGGTGGCGATGTCCGACCGCGCCTGCGTGCCGGCATCGAGGAGGTGTGCGAGCAAGAGCTCGTCGACCAGCGGACGTGCGCGGTCCGCGGTGACCACGCCGTAGTCGCGCGCGAGCTCGCCCCAGATCTGCGGCGCCGCGATCAAGATCAGCAGGCTCGTGCCGAGCGTCGAGAGCCTCAGCTCCTGGGCGAGCTCGACATGCGGTGCGCCGCGTCTGGACCATGCGAGCAGGCGGCGGGTCGCGGCGTCCTCGCCGGCGCGCGCGCCTGCGATGGCCTCGGCGCGACCTGCGTTGCGCACCGCGGCGCCGGTGCACAGCGCGACGATCCATCCACGCAGGTCGTCGAGGTAGCGCGCGAGCATCTCGTCGGTGAGGGCGGGATATGGAATGGGGCCGAGGCCGACGAGCACGCGCGCGGCCGCATCGGTCAGCGCCTTCGATGGAACGAAGACGGCATCGGCGTCGGCGCGGCGTTCGGTCACCGTGTTGCCGTCGGTCACGACGACGGCGGCGGCAGCCTTCGCGTCGATCACGGCGTTGCCGTCGGTCACGGCGACAGCGGCGGCAGCCTTCGCGTCGATCACGGCGTCGGTCTCGACGACGGCACTGGCGGTCACGGCGTCGACCTTCACGTCGCTCTCGGCGTCGGTGCTCTCTCCGCACGCCAGGCCCTCCGCTTCCTGTTCTCGTTGCGCTTCGCGATCGCTCAAGCCCAGGCCGAGCTCCGTCACGCGACCCAGCACGTCGACGACGACGACACGCTCTGCCGCCGCATCGATCGCGACGGATGCCACCGGCGCCGCCAGCACGCGCTCGCACCGACAGCGACCGCCGCGAAGCTCGAGCAGCGCGAGATGACGGTCGCGGCCGATCACCACGACGCCCGCGCGCTCGGCAACTGCGAGCAGCGCCGCATCGCTGATCCGCACGCGGCTCTGCAGCGTGCCTCGCCGCGCGTCATACACGAGGAGGACGTGCTGGCCGCGCACGACGAGCTCGACTGCGACCATCGCACCGTCGAGGAGCAGCGCACCGTCCCGGACGACGCCGTGCGCCAGCTCGACCGGAATCGCGAGCGACAGCTCGGCGACCCGGCCGGCCCTCATCAGCACGAGCGAGGCGCCGCGCCGTTCGAGCACGCCGCGACCCGGCAACAGGATTCGCGCATCGCACGTGCGCGCGCCGAGCGCAGCGATCTCGACGCGTCCCGCGGTCGCGCGGAGCTCGAGCACGCGCTCGCCGGTGACGAGGCCGTGCATGCCGCCGCGTGCACTCGTGATCCGGATCGCGTCGCCGAGCGGACCGAGCGGCGTGGCGGCCGCGATCTGCTCGCCGTCGAACCCGACGCGCTCCAGCCGGTGCCCGGCCGCGTCGCGCGTGATGCACCAGACCTCGCGATCGAGCAGCGTCGCCGCGACAACGTGCCCCTGGACGGCGCCACGGACCCCGTCGATCGTCAGCACGCCGCCGCGCACCAGCGCGAGGCGTTTGCCGTCCGCGGACAGCGCGATCGCGGGTTCCTCGGCTGCGGCATGATCGACGTCCGGCGCGGCGTTCGTCATGGCAATCGCGTCCTCCACACCCCGACACACGCGATCGCGGGCTCGAAGCTGCAGCCCGCAATTGCGCCCGCGATCTCCGCGGCTTACGGCGCGTAGAGCGCGAGCTCGCTGATCGTCACGGCACCGCCGGCGAGGTCGAGCCTCACGTAGCGGGCGTGAACCGGCGAGAACGTACCCTCGAGCAACGGACCGATCGACGTGCCCGTGGCGACGGGCGTCCACGTGACGCGGTCGGTGCTCGTCGAGAGGGTGAACGAGGTGACGCGACGGTACGCTTCGTAGAGCGCGTAGCGGCCGATCAACGCGTCGACGCCGAGGTCGAGCTCGAGCCAGGCGCTCGTCGTGTCATCCGGCGTGGCCCAGCGCTTGTCGCCACCCATGCCGTCGACTGCACGCTCGGGGCCCCAGCCGGGACCGTAGACGCTCGACGCGGTCGCCCGCGCGCCGAACGCCAGCGACGGAGCGATCGAGGGCGGCGGCGCCTGCCGCGCGTTGTTGCACCTGGGATGCAGCGTCGAGACGATCTCCTGGATCAGCATGCGGCCAGCCGCGGCGACCTCGTCCGAGTAGTAGTTGGCTGCGAGCGCGATCACGAGATGCTTGCGCGGCGAGATCCACGCGATGCTCCAGTTCTGTCCGTTCGATCCTTCGTGCGCCAGCACCATGCCGCACGTCCCCGGCTCGCCGCTGAACGGCCAGGTGACGCTGCCGTGCGTGCCGAGGACGTCGACCTCCGTGACGGCGTGCCCGGCCGGAGACACGATCGTGCTGGTCCCCTCGGTGTACGCGTTCGCGATCCGCGCGAGATCTGCGACCGACATGAACACGTTGCGACCCGCCGGCCCGTGCGGCTCGTTCTCGTAGTGCTCCGGCGACGGGCGCGGCGTGATCGCGCCGTTGTCGAGTGCGTGCTCCCACGGTGCATCGACGGTGTCGGGACTCGGCGAGGCGCCGAAGCGCAGCGTCGTCACGCCGACCGGCCTGGCGACATGCTCCTCGAGGAGCGACTCCCACGTGCGCTTGGTCAGCCGCTCGAGCATCGCCGCGACGACGATCGTGCCGCCGCTGTAGATCGTCCTGGTGCGTGGCGTGGCCTCGGGCGGATCGCTCACCGCGGACTTCACGTACTCGTAGCGGCGCGCCGCGATGTCGTGCGTGATCGACCAGTACTCGTCCGGTGGCTCGTTGCGCGGCTGGTACGCCATGCCGCTCATGTGGACGAGCAGGTCGCTCACGGTCACGTTGCGGTAGGCCGGATTCATCGTCGTCGCGAGCTCGGGGAACGTCGCGCCGAGCGTCGTGTCCCAGCGAATCACGCCCTTGTCGACGAAGACGCCGACGAGCGTGCTCGTCAACGGCTTGGTGACCGAGCCGATATGAAACGCGTCGTCGACGGTCACGGCCTCGGGACTGCCCTGCTTGCGGACACCAACCGCGGCGTTGGCGACCAGCTGACCGTTCAGCATCACCGCACCGGCGAACGCCGGCGCCTTCGTCTTCGCGCGCGCTGCGTCGAGCCGCTTCTGCAGCCACTCGTCCGAGATGGCGCCCGGCCCTCCCTTGTTCGGCCCCCACCCGCTCCTCGCGCCACATGCCGTCAGAACGAACGCGATCAGCATCCAGCGGTACAACATGATCCGCGGATGATACAGCGATCGGGATCGGGACACGCTGCCGGGACCGATGATCAGCGAGCGAGAATCGAGCAGCTCTCTGGATCGAACGGCTTCTTGGCGAGCGTCGTGTCCTCGAGCCGCCACGGCGAGACGCACTGCGCGAAGCGCCCCAGCTCGCGTGCGTCGGCCGGCGCGACGTCCCAGACCCAGACCATGCCGCCCGCGCCGGCAACGGCGACATAGCGACCGTCGCGCGACCACGCGAGCTGCGCGAGCAGCACCGGCAGCTCCGGCAAGCGCGCGAGCAACCTGCCCGTTGCCGGGTCGAACAGCTCGAGCCGACGATCGCTGATCGCCGCGAGGAGCTTGCCGTCGGGACGGAACGCGACGCGCGTGATCACGCCATTCCCGAGCTGCATCTCGCGGATCGGCGCGAGCGTGTCGGCGCCGTAGAGGACGATGTGACCGTTCGACGAGCCGACCGCGAGCTCGCCCGAGATGCTCGCGTCTGCGGAGAACGGCACCGAGTGCGGCACGGTGTGGAGAGGCTTGCCGCTCGCGTCGACCAGCGCGAGGCTCGCGCGATCGCTCGTCAGCACGTGATCGCGGAACACGACGAGCTCGGGCAGCAGCGTCTGCAGCTGCGCCGGCACTTCCTCGAGCGTCCCCGTGCGCCACAGCTGCACGGCAGGTGGATCCTCGCCGAGCGTCGCGAGCGTGGTCGCGTCGACGAGCGCGATGTCCCAGCCCGTGCTCGCGAGCGTCCCCTTCCCACGCTCCTTGCCGCTCGCGACGTCCCACATGCGGACCGTCGTGTCGCCGACGGAGTACGCCGTCCTGTCGTCGGATGCGAACACGACGCGGCGAACGCGGCCGGTGTGGCCTTGCCAGGTCGCGACCGGTTTCCCGGCCCTGTCGAACACCGCGATGCGGCCATCCTCGAACGGCAGCGCCACGAGCCGGCCGTCGGTCGAGATCGCGAGCGAGCGTGCACCGTGCGGGTTCGCGCGCGAGTTCACCTGCAGCTCGGCGAGCGAACGACTCGGCTGCTCGACGAACGCATCGGCGCTGCCGAGTCGAGAGACCGAGCCCCGCGCGACATCGATCGCGGCACCGGTACCGTCGAGCGACGCGGTGTAGAGCGTGTCGTCGGGACCGAACGCGAGGGCGCGGATTCGCGCGGTGTGGGCCTGGATGTGGTGGACGACGGCATCGGGCGCGAGCTTCCACACGCGCTGCCGTCCGCGCGCGATCGCCGCGAGCAGGCCATCGCGCACGTCGAGCGTGACGACCTCTTCCTCCGACGGGAACGCGTGCAGGCGCTCGCCGGTGCGCGGATCCCACACGCGCACGGCCCCGAGCTCGTCCGCGGTGACGAGCCAGCCGCCTGCGCGACTGACCACGTCGACACCGAGGTCATGGCCGCCGAGCTCCGCCCGCAGCGCGCCGGTCTCGAGGTTCCAGGTGCGGACGATCTCGCCGTCGCCCGCCGTCGCGAGCCAGTCGGGCCCGGCGGCGAGCGCGTAGATCGCCTTGCCGAGATCGAAGCGACGGACGACGCGACGCTGGCTCGTCCGCCACAGCCGCGCGACACCGGTGTCGTCGCCATCGACGAGCTGATCGTCATCGATCCACTGGATCGCCGCGATCTCGCGCGGTGTATCGCGGAGCGAGGCGACCGCGGCGCCGGTGCGCACATCGGTGATCGTGACGATGCCATCGGTGCCGCCGGTGGCGACGCGCGTGCTGTCCGGCGAGAACGCGACGGCGTACGTCGTGCTCGTGCGGAGCGCCACGTCGACGAGCGCCGGCTGGCCGGGCGCGCCGATCTCGAAGTGTCCCTCCTCGCCGGCGATCGCGAAATGCGCGCCGTCGGGTGCCCAGCTGAGGTTCGCGAGCCGGGTCCGCGCCGCGAGCTTCCAGGTGTCGCGGACGTGACCGTCGGCGACCTCGCGCAGCGTCAGCGTGCCGTCCGCGGCGATCGCGACGAACGTCGCGCCATCGGGCGAGACGGCGATCGTCACGCCCGCGTCGACCGTCCACCGAACCGCGCGCGCGCCGATATCCCACGCACTGACGCGACCGTCCTTGTCGGCGACGAGGATCAGTGTCCCGCCCGCTGCGAGTGCACCCGAGGTCGCCGCGGTCCGTGGCGGCGGCGCGATCGCGACGAGCCCGGTATAGGCGGCACGTGCCTGTGCCGCGAGCAGACCGAGGGTCGGCGTCGGGATCGGGTTCGCGCGCGTCGACGCCGAGGCGGCGAGCAGCGGCAGGGCGCGCTCGGGGTGACCGTCGACGAGCGCCTGGCGACCGAGCTCCTCGAGCGTGTCGGCGAGCCGGCGTCTCGCTTCCGCGCTCGCGGCGTCCGCCTCGGCCTCGCGCTCGCGCGCGATCGCGCCCTGTCGCTGCGCTTCGTCGCGCTCGCTCGTGATCCGGCGAACCGCGATCACGCCCGTCACGGCGAGCACGAGCAACGCGGCCGTCGCGACGCTCACGGCGGCGGCGTGACGCCGGACCCAGCGCCGCAGCAACTGCATGCGCGAGTAGTGATGCGCACCGACGAGCTTGCCGGTCTGGAAGCGACGCAGGTCGGCAGCGAGTCCCTGCGCCGTCGGATAGCGCGCGTGCTTGTCGCGCGCCATCGCCTTCTCCGCGATCGCGACGAGCTCGGTCGGTGCTTCGGGCGCGAGCTCGAGGATCGGTGTCACCGCGCGCTTCGCGACGGCCTCGATCAGCTCCGAGATGTCGGACACGTCCGCGTACGGACGCTTGCCCGTCAGCATGTGATAGAGGAGCGCGCCGATCGCGTAGACGTCGGCGTGCTCGTCGAGCGCCTCGCCGCGCGCCTGCTCCGGCGGCATGTACGCGGGCGTGCCGAGCACGGAGCCGGCGACGGTCTCCTGCATGTCGGGCGGAATCGTCGAGCCCGCGGCGATGTCGTCGACGTCCTCGATCGCGACGCTCTTCGCGAGGCCCCAGTCGATCACGACCGTCTCGCCGTAGGCACCGACGATCACGTTCGACGGCTTGAGATCGCGGTGGATCACGCCCTCGCTATGCGCGTACGCGAGTGCATCGGCGACCGCGATGACATGGGGGACGAGCGCGACGCGCGCGCCGGTCGTCGACGCCTCGGCGATCACGCGATCGAGCGTGTGCCCCGCGACGAGCTTCATCGCGTAGAACGGCTCGCCATCGCCCCACGTGCCAACCTCGTACACGGGCACGATCGACGGGTGCTGCAGGTTCGCCGTCACGAGCGCTTCGCGCGCGAATCGCGCGATGATCTCGGGGACCGGGTGCAGAACCTCCTTGATCGCGAGGATTCGCCCGGTGCGCGGGTCGCGCGCGCGGAAGACGCGGCCGAGACCGCCGCGCGCGAGCTCGTCGAGGACCTCGAATCGATCGCGCTCGACGGTCCCGAACCGATGAATCGAGGCGCTCGCGATCTCGACGCCGACCTTGCGGATCGTCGCACCCGACGACGGCGACCGGCTGATCGGCGGGCGGACGGACGGTGCGGTCGCGGGTGCGGAGGTGAGCTGCGTCGCGCCTGCCGCGACCGTCGGATCGGAGGCGGAGGTCGAGGCGGCGGCGACCGTCTTTGCCGTCTCGATGGGTCGCTTCGGGTCAGACACGTCCGCCCACCATCGTAGTACGGAGCAGCCCGCGGATGGACGTGACCACCCTACACCTACCCGACGCCGGGCCGAGATAGCGAGACCCTAGGTGGTGCGCAGATCGAGGCGCGTCGTACCGCGGGCGATGTCGAAGCCGATCACCCGACCGCGATCATCTCCGATCGTGAGGAGGTTGGCACTGAGTCGCATACGCGCCGCCGCGGCGCCGTCGAGCCGCAGGGTCGCGAGCTGGCGGTGCGTATCGCGATGCGAGCACGCAACCACGAGGCCCGACGGTCCGTGCCGGCACACCGCCGCCAGGGCGCCGGCGAGCTCGATCGATGCAATCTGGGCGATCTCACTCGTCGCTGTGTCCTCGGAATCGCGCACGACGAACGGCCGCTCGCTCATCCTCGGTGAAACGCAGACGTACTCGACGCCGCTCGGCGTCCACGGCTTCCTCGCGCGAAGCGTGAAGTCTTCGTAGTGCCAGTGCTCCAGCTCGTCTCCGTCGCGTACACCGATCACGAACCAGCGAGCGTCCCTGCGTACCGAGCACCGCGCGTCGGGGGAACCTACCTCGACACCCCAGACGGCGCGCCAGCGCGAGGCGGTCGTGTCGATCGCAAGCACCTCGCGGCCTCGCGTCGTGATCCACAGATCGCCGTCGAAGGTGTCCACGTATCCGTCGAGCTCGGCGTCACACCAGTGCTCGCCACGACGCTCGATCAAGTCGAGACGCGCGACACGTTGCACCTGACCGCGCGATACGACCGCCAGTGCGCGGCTTCCGTGATCGGAGACGACGAGCCGCGTTGCGGGCTGGTCGATGTGCGCGATCGTGCGTCCGTTGCGCCCGATGATCCGCACGCCGAGCTCGCCGAGCGCGAGCAGCAACTTGTCGCCGGGCAACGGCGCGGCGTCGTACACGGGGACGACACCCGCCTCGTGCTCCGACCAGCCGAGGTCGACCGGTTCACCGCGTTCGACAAGTGATGTCCGCCGAGCCGCAGGGAGGCTCGGCCGGTCGACACGGAGTGCGGCATCATCGGCGAACTTGACCAGTCGCTCGACCAGCTCCGAGCTGCCGTCCACGGCGGCGGTACCGCAGTCCCGGAGGATGGCTCGCAGCGCCGGCCGCGCGATCGTTTGCAGCTCGTCACTCGGTGGTGAGCGGAGCAGTTCTTCGACCATCGCGACACGCTGCCGGACGGAGTCGGCACCCGATCCGCCGAGGATGTTCAGCAGCGCTGGCGCGACCGAGGAAAAGCTCGACGGCGCGATCACCAGCTTCTTCACGAGCAGGCGCGCGGCAGCCGTTCCTTCGAGCGCGATGCCGCGGTCGATCCACGCCTCGACGAGGGCGCGCGAGGGTTTCACGGGCCACGCCGCTTCGACCGCCTGCACGAAGTCGCCCGTCTCGGCGAGGTGATCCGCCCACAACATGCGAAGCACCGAGGCGCGCGAATCGGCCGCCTTCTCGAGACGCGCGACCGCGTCTGCCCATGCGTGGTGTTTCCGTGCCGTGTCCATCGCGCGCTCGCCGTCGCCGGCGAGGAACCATAGGCGCACGACGAGTCCCGGTTCGAGACGACGCCCCTCGGCGAGGCGCGCTGCGACGGTGTAGCGTCCGCGCCGTTCCAGGAGCGCGATTGCCGCCTTCGGATCCGCGAGCAACTCCGCCAGCACGAACGCAGCCTCGTCGATACGACCGCTCTGCTCGAGCCGGTCGGCTGCATTGCGGTAGCGATCGCGCATCATCGCGATCGCGACGTCCGCGACAGGGATGAGCGAGCTCGTGCGCCGCGCACCGAACGTCAGAGCCAGGTTCTGCCGCGGACGTGGTACGCCGACGCCCAGCCGAGCATCGCCACCTCCGCCACCGAGCGGAATTGCGTGACGAAGCGCGTCCTCGAGGTCTCCACGATCGAACATGTCGAGAACGCGACGCAGATACTCGGCGTGACGGCGTCCGAGCGCCCTGCCCAGGCGGCTCTTCCACAGCAAACCGGCCAGTCGATTCCGGATCTTGTCGAACCACGAGAGCGTCGCGGGATGCGAGGCGGTCGACGCTGGAAGCTGTCGCCGCGTCAGGCGCTGCGTGAACCACTGCACGATGCGAGTCCAGCTCGACGGTGCACCGCCTCCGACAGACGAGCCGGAGCGCGCACGCATCAGGGCCGCAGTCACATCCTTCACGCCGGCGCCCTCCGCAGGAGCACCGGTCAGAGATCGAATATCCGCCGTGGCAGCCGCCGGGACCGAGGCCCTGGCCGGAGGCGCTGCGAGCGGATCCGGCTCGCTGATCTCGAAGCTGTCGAGATCGATCCAGGCGGCAAGATCGACCTCTCGCGTGTCGGGGAGAGCCAGTGACTCGGCGACCCCGGCACGCGCGATGACGACGACCCCGCGGACGCCGAGCGCGGCGGCCTCATCAGCGTCGAGCGGCATGGCGGCCACGACTCCGTGTTGCGGAACGAGCGGCGTTCCGGCCGCGGTCGAGACGCGCACGCGTGTCGCACGGAGGCCGACGACGACGAGCTCGCCTTCGTGCTCGCGTACGCTGGCGCCTGGCGTCCAGAGCGCGAGCACGCGTCGACGCGACTCCTCGGCGCCCACGAGCGATGAATCGACGACGAAGCCCGTGGCGACCACGGTGCCGTGATGCGCGATACGACGCGGCCGGATCACGCTGCGTCTCCCGGCGTGCGTCGCAAGAGCACCGCATTGTACTGCATGGAGTAGACGACGACCTCGCCCGCTTCCGTGAGCCACGCGATGTTTGGCTGGTCCGGGCACACGGCGACAGCGGCGATCGCCGTATTGGCCGTAGGCAGTAGCTCGCGGTGCACTCTCCCGCGCGGATCGGTGGTGAGCCACGCGAGGCGGTATGGATGGGGGCGCGTGAGAAGCGCCGGACGACCGTCGCGGAGACAAACGCCGACGACCGGCACGACAGCGTCGACCGTCGTCGGTTCGAGCGCGGTAGCAAGCACCGTAAAGGTCTCCGCGTCCTCGGCGACCGACGCGGCCCACCAGTTCTCCGACCGCGGCATCGAGAAGCCGAAGTGCACGCCTTGGGGCTCGCGCGCGTGCAACGTCTCGACCTGCCTGCTTCCGCTCGAGGTCACCTCCGTGATGACGACGCGCCCTGCTTCGTCCAGTGCGTAGACGATGCCCGTCTTGAAGAAGGCGGTTGCGGTCACCCCGCTGACGTACGAGATCGCCGTCAGCGTGGTTCCAGGTCTGGGCCACATCACGAAGCCTGGAACGACGAACAACCGTCCAAGGATCGCGATGAACAGATCGGGCTGCGGCAGCGCACGGGCGTGAACGAGCGCGCACGTGCCTAGAGGGAACGGTTCTCGCTGGGCGAGCCGCGCTGCAAGCTCGTTCGCAAACGGATCGGGAAACGTGATGGCAAGCCGATGATTGCTGCCGTAGCTCAGCTCGAATGACATCGGATCTTCGCGCTTCGCGATCACGGCGAGGATCGACCGCCGGCCGACGCCCGTGGCGAGGACGGGGTGGTCAGCGGGCGGCGTCCACGACCGCGGAGTCCCGAGCTTGTCTCGTGGCGATGATGGGATCGGCCAGGTCTCGAACGAGCCGTCTGCGAGTCGAACGATGAGCCGGCGCACACCCGGGGAGAACCGCACGTCGGTCGCCGGACTTCTCGCGGACGCGACGCGCGGCGAGCCTGTTCCCTGCGCGAACGGATCACGAAGGAGGCGCGCACATTGCTCCGGGGCCGGCAGCTCGAGGCGCAGTCGTGCCGACGGACCACGCCGGTCGATCTCGAGATCCAGTGCGCGTACGCCTGGCTCGAGCACGTCGCGCACGATGATCCGCGCAGCGCGGACATGCGCGGCGTTCGTCGCGTCCTCGTCTGCGCCGATGAACCAGAAGTCAGTACTGGCATCCGTGCCGATCGCCGTGGACCAGCCCTGAAGGCCGTCCGCGCCCGCAGGAATCGCGGTACGTGCACCGAGAAGTCGCCGAGCTCCATGTTCATCGAGGCCGTCGATCAGGCGATGCTCGGGATCTTCGAGCACGCCCCACGAGAAGCCTGCGCCCGCGGCTGCCGCACGGCGTGCGAGCACGACGAGCGCAGCGAGGTGCGCGAGGCGCGGCGCACCGAGCTGCGCGGGACCCGCGGATACGATCGCGATACTGCGCAGCGCACCATGCGGTTCGCGGCGAGCGAGATCGAGAAACAGGTGCTCGCCTGCCGCTGCACGACGCAGGAACTCGTCGGGAAACAGCTCCGCGATCCCCCACTCCGCCGTGACCAGCCGTTCATAGGAGCCGCGACGTGACAGGCCACTGTAGCCGTCTGGCTCGCCGGAGTGCTCGCTGTGGATCGAACGCAGCGGTCCGACGGCGAGCGCGAGGCGACCGATCCAGGGTGCGAGGGTCAACCCCATGTCACCTGGCAGCACCGAGAGCTGCGCCGCCCACGACGCGAGACCAGCCGGCAGACCGATCACGTTGCCTCCAGCCACGTCGCGAGGAGCGCGCGGTCGATCGTTCGCGCAGATCCACAGGCGATCAACCGGGCAGGCGAAGGCAGCACGGCGACGGGGGATGCTCGTCGAACGAGCTTGCGGATCGCTACTTCGAGCACCGCGACTGGAACCGTCGGAGCGAGCGCGGTCGGAAGCAGCAGGTCAGGCGCCGACTCGTCGCGTCCCAGATACACGACGCCATCGACCCACGGCAGCGCAGCCGCTTCGCCGAGCACGACGATCACGCCGTCGCCGGCGCCGGCGGCAAGCGAGCGCAGGGCAGCGTCGTCGAGGTCGGCCAGCCGCCGACCGAGGGCCTTGGCTGCTGCACCGGACGCAACAACTGCCCGTGCCGGCAGCGGCGTATCTCGTGGCGTCCACCGGACCGGGATCCGTACGTCCGTCACGACGTCTCGATGGGAGCCTCGGCAAGTGCCGCGACGATCGCTGCCCTGGCATCGGCCAGTGCCGCCGGTCGCGCCTCGGTAGCGAAGCCAGCATCGATCTCGCGAGCCACGCTCTCGA
Organism: Pseudomonadota bacterium; assembly: GCA_023386455.1. Lineage (GTDB taxonomy): Bacteria > Myxococcota_A > Polyangia > Haliangiales > Haliangiaceae > JABFXX01. The sequence goes on from JAEWJO010000526.1 coordinate 12,461, forward strand.
GCTGGAGGCGCCATACGGCAAGCTCGCCATCGCTCCGAGCAGAGAGCAGCGCGTGCGCGGCCTCGACCAGACGCGCCGCGCGCGCCACGGGTGACAGCGACGCCTCCGCTGCCGCAGCGCCGAGGGTCGAGCTGGCGCTCGAGGCGAGCAGCGGCCGCAAGACCTCCCGCGCCTGCGCTTGTGCCTCGGCCGTCGGAACGGCATAGACGATCGGCCAGAGATCAGCGTCACTGGCGCTCGACCGTCCGTCGAGAGCAGCTGCCGCTGCGATCAAGCGCTGGAGCTTCACGACGCGACGATCCGTGAGCGTGATACCAGCGGCGCGCAATGCACGTACGGCTTCTGCAATACGGGGACGAGCGCTTGCAAGGTCTGTTCGGCGCGCCGCGACCGCGAGTGCGTCGACGTCCGAGACGCTCGCGGGATGCCCTTCCAGCTCGCGATCGACGTGCCAGCCGCCTTCGAGCAGGTCTTCCAGCTGCGAGTCGCCAACCGGCGACACGAAGCATCGCAAGAGGAAGCGATCGGCGAAGGCCGCGAGGGTTTCGTCGTCCGGCAGATGGTTCGCGGCGCCGACGCACACCCGGAGAGGCACCGCGATCGACGTCGAGCCGCGTCGAAACGTGCGTTCGTTGAGAAGGCTCAGCAGCGTGTTGAGAATCGCCGTCGAACCGAGAAATACCTCGTCGAGAAACGCGATCTCGGCCTCGGGCAACATGCCGGCAGTCTGGGTCTCGATCACGCCATCTCGAAGACGACGCAGATCGATCGGACCCACGATCTCGCTCGGCTCGGTGAAGCGACCGAGCAGGTACTCGAAGTAACGCCCTCCGAGCGCGCGCGCGACACGCCGGACGGCCTGACTCTTTGCCGTGCCCGGTGGCCCGAGGACCAGCAGGTGTTCGCCCGCGACTGCGGCCAGTGCAACGAGGTCGACGAGGATCTCGCGGTCGACGAGCCCACGTGCTGCACTGTCGAGCGCCGCGCGTACGGCTCTGCTCGGCGATCCCAATGCGTCGTTCACCGCGGCATTCTACAGCGCGTCGCCGTCGAGCGAACCGCGTTGCCCTCGGAGTTTGCCCGAACAGATTCGAAGGGTTCGCCTCGGAGGGCCGATTTCTGCGAGACAGTTCGGCTCTCGTGTCTCCTCTTACCATGCGCACGTTCCTCGCCTGCCTCGCCGTCGCTGCTTGCCTCGTGGCGGCACCCACGGCGCACGCCGACGTCAAGGAGACGGTCGACCTCGCGACCGTCACGTTCCCGGATGGCTGGAAGCGAATCGCGAAGGAACGCACCTACGTGTACTACGAGACCAGCGATGCGACGGCCGGCACGATCTGTCGGCTCTACGCGCTGGTCAGCGCGACCAGCACCGGCGCGCTCGACAGCGACTTCGACGCCGAGTGAAAGTCGGCCGCGCTCGATCCGTATGGCATCAAGTCCTCGACGCCGCTCAAGGCGCGCGCGATCAAGGGATGGGCATCGAGGGCCGCGAAAGGAACGTTCGAGCACCAGGGGCGCACGGTCACGGTCAGCGTCTACGTCTACAGCAACAATACCCAGCGGCTCGCGTACCTCACGGTCACGAACGATCCCAAGCGGTACGCCAGGCCCATCTCGACGTTCCTGTCGTCGATCGCGTTGCCGACGACGACCACGGCACCTACGCCCGCGACGACGACGACGACGACGGCGCCCGCGCCCGCGAAGGCAGGCAACAGCAAGCGGACCACGTTCTCCGACGGCTGGGTCTCGGTCGAGGAACCCGACTGGGTGCGAGCGGTCAACGGCGATGTCACCGTGCTCGTCCATCACCGCACGTTCGACCTGAGAGAGTTCGTGAACCAGGACGGCGTCAAGCACGTGTGGCAGCAGCTGGTCTCGCCCCGCTACAGGGATCAGACGGCTGTCTGGGTTCGCAGGAACTTCTGGTCCGACGGGGACTACATGAACGGCAAGGACTGGATCGAGGCCGACGCGAAGGCGAGCGACGGCAAGGCGGTGCACGTCGCGCTGTTCAGGGGCGGAAACGGCCAGCGCTGGATCGAGGTCATCACGCCGACGCAGGCGGTGCTGCACGCCAAGGTCACGAAGGTCGTCGAGGGCGACGGCACGAACTGGGCACCGCTGGTCGCGCTGTCGAACCTCAACAAGTTCTCGGTCGCAGCCGCGGACCTTCCTGGACAGTGGGCCTCGTCGAGTGGCAGCAGCATCGACTACGTCCACGTCTACACGGGCAACAGCGCCGGCACGGCGTACGCGAGCTCGACCTCGACGTACACGTTCAAGCCCGACGGCACGTACGAGAGCGTCTGGAAGGGAGCGATGAACGCGCAGGATGGACGCGGCACCCAGTTCGGCGGGGAGAGCTACAAGGGTGCGTACAGCGTGAAGGACTGGGAGGTCACGCTGACGAACCGGTTCAAGGGCGCGACGCACGCGTTCACCGCACAGTTCGAGGCGGTCGCCGGCGGGCGCATCCTGCACCTGTGGCGCGGTGGCGCCGAAGAGGTGCACCTGTTCAAGATCACGAAGCCTGCGAAGTAGCGCGCGCACGCCCGCGTGACCGCGCGCCGACGATCACGCACACGGTGCCGGCGATCCCGACGACAAAGGGGACGGCAACGTGCAGGAGGTTCGAGAGTCCTTCCAGCCCGCCGACGTCCTCGTGCGTGTCGTACCAGGGCCAGGCGACGTAGATCGCGACGCCGTACGCCATCACCGCGAGGCCGGGGAGCCAGAACAGGCGTGTTCTTCTGAGCAGGACGAGCGCCACGACCGCGACGACCGCGACCCCCATGAACAACGGGACCGAAAGGACCACGTCCACGCCGTGGATGATAGCAGGCCGCCGAAACGGCTGAACCGTTCGAGGCCGTGCCGTGCTACGCCGTGGTGGCGTGCAGTCGATCCTCCAGTCGCTGGACAGCTTCGGCGGGATCTACGTCGCGATGTTCCTGTTCGCGATCCTGTCGGGGGTGTTCCCGCTCGCGAACAGCGAGGCCGCGATGATCGCGCTCGGCGCGGCGTCGTCGTTCAGCGTTCCGAAGCTGATCATCCTCGCCGTCGTCACCGCACTCGGTCAGTCGGTGACGCACGTGTCGCTGTATCTGTCCGCGCGCGGGCTCGCGAAGGCAGGCGCGAAGCGGCGCCCCAAGCTCGAGGCCCGGATCGCGAAGGCTCGCGAGCTCGGTGCTCGCTGGCAGAAGAGCGAGCTGCTCCTGATCGCGCTCGGCGCGACGGTCGGGATTCCGCCGCAGGTGATCATCGCGCTGCTTGCAGGCGTGATCGGAATCCGGCTCCGGACGTTCGTGTCGATCGACATCGCCGGCCGCATCGCACGGTTTGTCACGATCGTCCTCGTCGCGAACCTCGTGCGATAGGGCTACGTCGTGCGCTCGTTCAGGAACTCGGCACGGCCGCGCTCGACCGGTGCGGCGCTCATCGCGGCGGCGTCCTCGCGCGGCGGGCGCTCGGCAAGCTCGCAGTCGGGGAGCTCGCCGAATCGCTTCGTGGTGGCCACGAGGGCCGCACCCCAGCCACGCTCGGCGTAGGGCAGACCCTTGCGCGCGCAGAACGCACGGACGATCGGGGCCGCCTTGCGTACCTGCAGGTGGCTCATTCGCTGGAACAGGTGGTGCTCGATCTGATGGTCGAGTCCGATCAGCAGGAACGAGAAGACGGGGTTCGTGCGGAGGTTCTGCGTGGTCCGTAGCTGGAGCACGAAGTTCTCCTCGTAGGTCCGGTACAGCGGCGACTCCATGTGTGCGGGCAGGAAGATCGCCGCGATCATCACGCCGGAGAGGGCCGCCCAGGCGACATAGAACGCGACGGTCGCCGCGATCGAGACGCCGAACAGTGCAGGAGGGACGACCAGCCACACGACGTAGTGCAGTGCGACGAGGGTGAGGTCGATCGTGCGATCGAGCGCCGGCGCCTGCCGCCGACTCCGGGCGTGCCACCAGATTCCGTCCCACCGCATCGTCTGCGTGGCGAACAGCGCGATCGGCCAGAACAGGAGTGACTGGTGACGCTGGACGAAGGCCCGCCAGCCGCGCTCGACGCGCTGGCTGCGGTTCATCGCGTACGGGTAGATGTCGACGTCCGGATCCATCCCCGCGACGTTCGGAAACGAGTGATGCCGCGTGTTGTGCTTCCACTTCCAGTAGACCAGCGGAAGCCCGGCGAGGAGACTGAACAGCAGGAAGCCGAGGACGTCGTTCGTCCACTTGCTGCGGCCGACCGCGCGGTGGCCCGCATCGTGGCCGATCATGAGGAGGCCGATGCTGACCGCCACGCCGGCGACGAACAGCGGTGCCTTCGCCCACCACGAGTCGACGATGTACATCGCTGCGAACAGCGCGAACGTCGAGCACGCCAGGAACAGCGCCTTCGCGTAGATCCGGACGGGCTGATACTCGAAGACTCGCGCGGCATCGAGCTCGGCTCGGAGCTCTGCTCGCAGATCCGACATCGCCCCCCTCATACCACGCGTGCACCGCAAGCTGCAGCGTAAGCGCGGCGAGCGGGCCGCTGAGGACCGTTTCCTCGGCGGCCCGTCGAGGTCGACTACAGCTTCTCGGCGGCGAGCTTCGCGAGCGCCTCGGTCTTGGTCGAGTCGAGCCCGTCGATCCCCATCACCATGACCTGCAGCATGTACGGCCGCCCCGCCAGCTTGACGAGGTAGCCGAGCTTGCTGGCGCTCGCCTTCTCGCCGATGCCGGCGACGTCCTTGCCGTCCTTCGCGGCCGCGACGGTCGCGTCGAACTCGTTCACCGGGCGCGCCGACACCGACGCCATGCTCTTGTCGACCTGCCAGTCGCACTGGCCGAGCAGCGAGCCTTGCGCCGGGGTCGCCTGGGGCTCGCCGGTCACCTTGCCGCCGAGAGCGGCCTCGATGTCCGCCGTCGTGATCTTGCCGCAGATGTCGACCGCTTCCTTGGCGGGTGCGGCCGGCGTCGGCGTCGCCTGCGCGGCGGGCGCGGCCGGCTCCGTCGTCGCGGCCGGCGGAGACTCGGTCTTGGTGGCCTCGTCCTTCTTCTTGCAGGCAGTGGCGGAACAGATCAAGAGTGCGGAAAGCAGCAACTTCTTCACGTGTACTCCTGGTTCGTGAATGCCCAGCTTACCCGACGTACACTCGCAAGAGGTAGACCGGTGGCCAAGCTCCCTGCCGCGAGCTGCACGACGTGCTTGCTGCACGCATCGCTGTGCATCTGTGCGCTGATCCCGCGGCTCGAGACACGTACGCGCCTGACCCTGATGGTCCATTTCCGCGAGGCGCGGAAGCCGAGCAACACGGGGCTGCTCGCGGCCCGCTGCGTGGCTCGCAGTACCGTCGAGGTCGTCGGCAAGCGAGGGACGCAGCGCGCGGTGCACCGGCTTGGCAACGAGCTCCCGCTGCTGCTGTTTCCCGCGGCGGACGCGGTGCCGATCGATCGCTATGCGGGCTCCGACGTCCCGATCGCGCTGTTCGTTCCCGACGGCAACTGGCACCAGGCGAGCCGGATGCGGCCGCACGGCCCGGGCCTCGATGGGATCCAGTGCGTGACGCTCGCCGACGCCGGTGCCTCGGAGTACCGGCTTCGCGCCGAGCCTCGCGTGGGTGGGCTCGCCACGCTCGAGGCGATCGCGCGGGCGTTGCGAGCGCTCGAGGGTGAGCGCGGCGCGGAGATCGAGCACGCGATGCTCTCGGTGTTCCGCGTCATGGTCGATCGCACGCTGTGGTTTCGCGGCAAGCTGCGCGACGCCGACGTCGCGGGCGGTCTTCCGAGCGCAGCACGCGAGCGAGATCCGCGGGGCGCGGTGACCCGCCAGACCGCGCTCGCGTCGCTGACCTAGCGGGCCTTTTGCGCGAGGCGCTTGCGCGTGCCGTCCTCGAGGTCGACCTCGATCCACTTGTCGCCGACGGCGCTCACCACGATGCTGCCGAACTTGGCGTGGACGAGCCGCTGGCCGACGGAGAACGAGCCGCTGGCAGCGTACGGCACGGGCTCGCTGCTGGCCGCGTCCTCGGCCGGCGGAGCGGGCGGGCTCAAGACCTCGCGAAGCACGTCGACGATGGCGCGGCGCTGCTCGGGTTGCCGGTGGTACTCCGCGACGAGGGCGATCCGCGCGAGCAACTCTCCCTCGATGGCGGTCAGCGCATCCCAGATCTGCTTGTTGTCCTGTGCGCCGGCCGACCACGCGACGGCACGTGCAGCCTCGGGGATCCGATGATCGTCGCCGAACGTCTCGTTGCGTGCGGCGGTGCATGCCTTCGCGGTGGCCTTGGCCTCGGCGACGGTGGCGGGAGTCTTCGACGCGAGCCACGCCTCGGTCGCCTCGAGCGCGAGCTGCGGCCGCTGATCGTCGGTGCGCCGCGCCTTCCACTCCGGGAGTATCAGCCTGCGAATCGCCTCGATCACGGCACGCAGGAGCAGGTCGCGATCGAGATCGCCGAGGTTGGTTTCCCAGGCGGACGTAGGAAGACCCTTGGTCGGATCCCCGCGGAGAGTCAGGAGACGATCGAAGCGCTCGGACATCGCGAAGGACTATACGGGCGAGCATGCCGGTGTTCCAGCCGCACGATGACCGAGGTCTCCCGTCGGTCGTGCCGGATGGGGGCGCTGGCGCACGGAATGCAAAACCTCGCCATGGAGGCGCCAATGCGGCATTTCACGAGATGGCTCACCTGGATCGTTCCGATCGCGATCGCGGTCGCGACCCCCGCCTGCACCTGCGGCGGCAACGTCGGCCCCGTCCACGCGGGAGCCAGTGCGAACGTTTCCAACTAGGCATGACGTCCGGGTTCCGGACGATACGAGCACACCTGCGTGACCGCACTGATGCGGTCCTGGCAGGACGCATCCATAGCGACTCGAGCAGTCGGGTGCGAGCGCCGCGGCGGACCTCCAGCGCCTGCTCTCGCAGCAGACGTCGGATCGCTGACCTCGCCGGCCACCCGGCGATCCCGATCCAGTCGATACTGCCGGCGATGGAGATTCGCGCGGCACGCGCCGCAGACGACAGTGCGATCTGGACGGTGCTCGAGCCGATCATCCGCGCGGGCGAGGCCTACGCGCTGCCCCGCGACTGGTCGCGCGACGCTGCCCTCGCCTACTGGCACGCGCCCGGGCACGAGGTGTTCGTCGCCGAGGACGCCGGCGCGATCGTCGGAACCTACTTCCTCTGCGCGAACCGCCTCGGCGGTGGCGCGCACGTCGCGAACGCCGGCTACGCGACCGCCCAGGACACGCAAGGCAAGGGCGTCGCGCGCGCGATGTGCGAGCACTCGATGATCCACGCACGCGAGCGCGGATTCCGTGCGATGCAGTTCAACTTCGTGATCGCGACCAACACGCGCGCGGTCGCGCTGTGGCAGAAGATGGGCTTCTCGATCGCCGGCACGCTTCCCGGTGCGTTCGATCACCCGACGGCCGGCTACGTCGACGCGCTCGTGATGTATCGGAACCTGTCCCCGTGATCCTGAGCGACGCGGACCGCCGCCTCCTCGCACGCTGGGCGGCCGCTTGTGCGACGCGCACGCTTCGCCTGTTCGAAGCGGCCGCGCCGGCAGACTCGCGTCCGCGCGAAGCGCTCGCCGCACTCGGGACCTATGCACGCGGCGGTCGCCGCGATGCGGCGCTGCGCTCGCACGTGTGGGCCGCACTCGCCGCCGCCCGCGAGGTCGACGATCCGGCCGCCGCCGCGGCTGGCCGAGCAGCGGCCGTCGCAGCGGGAATCGCGTACACGCACACGGACGTGACCGCTGCGCAGACCAAGCACGTGTTCGCTCCAGCGGCATATGCAGCGCGCGCGAGGGAGCTCGCGGCCGATGATCCGGACGCGGCCGACCGCGAGATCCGATGGGCGATCGCGCACGCATCGCCGGCGATTCGCGCGCTCGTGCGTCGCATGCCGGCACGCAAGCCGAGTCGTGGGCGGCTGGGCGCGCTGGTGCAGCAGCTCGATGCCGGCCTGCGCTGGCGCCAGGCGGGGGAAATCACGTAGGTTCTCGGGTACGAGCGTTTTTCGGCGTCGCTCGTGTCGATCGGACAGGCGCTCGTACGTCGTGCGTGTAGAGGCCCGAACGCCGGCCTCGGCGGCGGCCGTTGCGGCTGCGAGCGACACGCTCGCCGGGGCGGCCGAGGTCGCGCGGACGCTGCCGGGCGCCGTCGGTGATGCGGTTCTCGTCGCCGCACGTGGTGCGTTCACGGATGCGATCGGCGTGCTCGCGCTCGCATGTGGCGCGCTGATCGCCGGCGTCGCGGCGCTGGTGTGGTTGCGGCTTCGCGACCTGCCGACGCTCGGCGGCGAGGAGCCCGCACCGGCCGGCGACGCGGTCTGCGAGGCAGCCGCCGCTGCGTGATCACGCGCGATGGAACGTGCCGAGCACGCCCGAATCCGGCCGTGGCGAGATCAGCGGCGGGCGTTCCACGCGGCCACGCCTCCCAGGGTCGCGACCGCGAGCACGACCGCGGCGGCGACGGACCGATGCGCTTGCAGCCAGGAGAGCGGCGACCGCGATCGCGAGACCTCGTCGAAGGCGCCGTGCGCGCCGCGGTCACCTGGAAGCGCCTCGTCGACGTTGTCGCGCGAAGTCGGCGGCAGCGCGTCGGTCACTTGCTCGCGATAGCCATGTCGGCCGAGGTATCGATCGAGGTAGCCGGGGATGAACCGCTGCGCGAGCAGCGCCTTGAACGTCGAGGTGCCAACCCAGAGCTCGCGGCGCGGATGCGCGATCGCGTGCTCGACGGCACGGGCGATGACCTCCGGCTGATAGATCGGCGGCACCGGCTGCGCGTGCTTGCCGAGCTTGTTGCGGACGACGTCGAACTGCGGCGTGTTGACCGCCGGCAGCTGGACCATGCAGACGCGGATCGCGCTGTGATCGTGCGCGAGCTCGGAACGCAGCGAGTCCGTGAATCCCCGGATCGCGGCCTTCGTCGCGCAGTAGGCGCTCTGCAGCGGGATCGATCGATATGCGAGCGCAGAGCCGATCTGGATGATCGTGCCGCGATCGCGCGGGCGCATGTACCGGAGCGCCGCGAGGGTCCCGTGCACGTAGCCGAGGTAGTTCACCTCCGTGACGCGGCGGTACTCGTCCGCCGTGGTCTCCTCGATCGGCGCGAACACCGAGACCATCGCGTTGTTGATCCAGACATCGATGTGTCCCCACGCGGACGCGACCGCGTCGGCCGCCGCGTCGACGGCCTGGGCATCGGCGACGTCGAGTGCGAACACGAGCGCCTCGCCGCCCTTCGCCTCGACGTCACGCCGGGCGCCGTCGAGACCGTCGCGCCCGCGCGCGATCAGCGCGATGCGCGCACCCGGCCGTGCGAGCTGCTGCGCCACCGCGCGGCCAACGCCGCTCGATGCGCCGGTAATGACCACGACCTCGTGTCCGCTGCGTTCCATCGCGCCCAGGTAGGTGCAAAGGGAGGGCCGCGGCGGCCCTGCGAGTTCGTCGGACGCGGCTACAGGTCGCGGCGCGCGAACGAGCGGAGCGCGAGTGCTCCCACGAGGCCGAGATAGAGGATGGCCCACGGCCACAGCAGCGGACCGAAGTCGGCGGCACCGCCGAACGGACCGAGCCGGATCGCCACGCCGGTGAAGCCGACCGTGTCGACGGTGAGCAGACCGAGTGCGGACTGGTACAGACCCTCGAACGGGAGGATCCAGCTCGCGGTGGTCGCGACGCTCGAGAGCGTTGCCGAGTTGATCGCCTCGCCGATCTGGCCGAGGAGACCGGCGACCAGGCCCGCGCCGAAGATCATGAAGATCGCGATGCCGTTCGTGGTCGACGACAGGAAGATGGAGCCGGCGAGCGAGAGCGCGCACAGGATCGCGACGGCGGCGGCGAGCGAGAGCGCGGGCTCGACGAAGCGATCGGGCCACCAGTCGCCGAACGACCAGGTGATCACCGAGGCGATCGTGAAGATGACGATGACGTAGGCACCGCACACGAGCGCCGCGGCGGAGAACCGCGCGAGCAGGAGCGTTCGCCGCGGGACGGGCCGGACGAGCAATGGCTGCAGCAGGCCGCGCTCGGCGTCGCCGCGGACCGCGCCGAGCGTCAGGAAGACAGCGAGGATCGTGCCGAGGAACATCGTGCCGAACATGTTCAGGCCGAGCAGCGTCGACGCGGTGACGACGCGGACCTCGATCCCGCGCAGCGCGTGTGCGTTCTCGTTGACCTCCTTGAACGCTTGCCACGTGCCGAGCGTGTAGAGGCCGAGATAGAGGACAGTCAGCAGCGCGACGACGAGGAACACACGCCGGCGCACGGCCTCCTGCAGGCCGAGCCACGCGATCGCGCGCGTCGCGCTCATCGGGTCTCCCCGACGGCCTCGAGGTAGGCGTCCTCGAGCGACGACGTGAGGACGCGCACGCCGTAGACGTCGTCTCCGGACGCGACGAGCTCGCGCACGATCCGCGGGGCGTCGTCGCGGCCCGCCTCCGCGAACACGCGGCGGCCCGCGGCGGTCTCGACCACGACCCCACCGGGTCGGGAGAGCACCGCCGG
>JAEWJO010000548.1 GCA_023386455.1 Pseudomonadota bacterium
ATCTACGACGACATGATCCGCACCGGTGGCTCGCTGATCGGCGCCGCTCAGGTGTACCGCGACAACGGCGCGGTGGCGATCGACGCGATCGCGACGCACGGCGTGTTCCCCGGGGATTCTCTGGAGCGACTTCGCAAGACCGGCCTGTTCGGTAACGTCGTGACGACCGACAGCCATCCCCGGGCGGTCGCGCTAGCTTCAGAGTTCCTGCAGGTCGACAGCACCGCAACGCTCTTGACCGAGCATCTGATCTCCAACCGGTAGGGCAGGTATGAGGCTCATCAAAGTCGCCGTCGCGTGTGTCAACCAGACGCCATTCGCGTGGGAGACGAACTTCGCGCACCTGCGCATGGCGATCGAGCACGCCCGCGCCGAGGGCGTCTCGCTGCTCTGCCTGCCCGAGCTCGCGATCACCGGCTACGCCTGCGAGGACGCGTTCTTCATGGACGGCCTGCAGGACACCGCGTTCTCCCAGCTCGACGCGCTCGCGCCGCTGACGAAGGGCATGGCGGTCGCGGTCGGTCTGCCCGTCTATCACGAGAAGGCGCTGTACAACGCGGCCGCGCTGCTCGTCGACGGCAAGATCGTCGGCTTCGTCGGCAAGCAGTTCCTCGCCGGAGACGGCATCCACTACGAGCCGCGGTGGTTCAAGGCGTGGCCCGCCGGCGAGGTCGACGTCCTCGAGCGCACCGATCCGGACGGCTCGATCCGCCGCTATCCGATCGGCGACCTCGTGTTCGACATCGGCGACGTCCGCATCGGGTTCGAGATCTGCGAGGACGCGTGGGTCGCGAACCGCCCGGGCACCGACCTCGCACTGCGCGGCGCCGACATCATCTGCAACCCGTCCGCGAGCCACTTCGCGTTCGGCAAGTTCGCCGTGCGGCAGCGGTTCGTCGTCGAGGGCTCGCGCGCGTTCGGCGTCGCGTACCTCTACGCGAACCTCCTCGGCAACGAGGCCGGTCGCGTCGTCTACGACGGCGGCGGGTTGATCGCATCGGGTGGCGAGCTGCTGACGCGCGGCCGCCGCTTCTCGTTCCACGACGTCGAGCTCGCGACCGCGGTCGTCGACGTCGACGGCAACCGCCGTGAACAGGCACGGCGCGGCAGCCACCGCCCGCGCCACGACGCCGAGCAGCAGGTCGTCGAGCATCCGTTCGTGTGGCCGGCGCGCAAGCCCGAGGCCGCGCGGCCGATGGAGCGCACCTGGGAGGATCGCGCCTCGCTCAAGGAGGAGGAGTTCGCGCGCGCGGTCGCGCTCGGCCTGTGGGACTACCTTCGCAAGAGCCACGCGCAGGGCTACGTCGTGTCGCTGTCGGGCGGTGCCGACTCCGCCGCGTGCGCGGTGCTCGTCGCGCTGTCGGTCCAGCTGGCGTTCCAGGAGCTCGGTGCCGGTGGCGTGCGCCAGCATCTGCCGTGGTGCCGCCGCTTGATCGAGGTGCTCGAGCGCGAAGCCTCCCCGAAGGGGGACAAGGGTGGCGGCGCGACCGCCGCCGTCGGCGCGCTGCTGTCCTGCGCCTACCAGCCGACGGAGAACTCGGGCCCGGTCACGCGCCGCGCCGCCGAGACCGTCGCGAAGGCGCTCGGCGCCGAGTTCTTCGTGTTCGACGTCGCGCCGATGCATGCCGCGTATGTCTCGACGATCGAGAAGGCGATCGGCCGCACGCTCGACTGGGACAAGGACGACCTGACGCTGCAGAACATCCAGGCTCGCGTGCGAGCGCCCTCGATCTGGATGCTCGCGAACGTGCGCGGCGCGGTGCTGCTGACGACGTCCAATCGCTCCGAGGCCGCCGTCGGCTACGCGACGATGGACGGCGACACGGCGGGCGGGCTCGCACCGCTCGGCGGCATCGACAAGAGCTACCTGCGGCAGTGGCTGCGCTGGATGGAGACGCGCAGCCTCGTCGGGCTCGAGCCGATTCCGTCGCTCGGCGTGATCAACTCGCAGCAGCCGACCGCCGAGCTGCGGCCCGCGAACGGCGGCGTCGCGCAGACCGACGAGGCCGATCTCATGCCGTACGACTTCCTCGAGGCCGTCGAGGACTCCGCGATCCGCGACAAGCACACGCCGACCGAGGTGCTGCAGGAGCTCCTGCCGCGCTATCCCGAGCAGACGCCGGAACAGCTCGCGACGTGGATCGAGCGGTTCTTCCGCAAGTGGTGCCAGAACCAGTGGAAGCGCGAGCGCATGGCGCCGAGCTTTCACCTCGACGACCGCAACGTCGATCCGCGGTCGTGGTGCCGGTTCCCGATCCTGTCGGGCGGCTTCGAGCGCGAGCTCGCCGAGATGCGGGCGTTCGTCGCGATGGGCAAAGCCGAGCGCTGACCGATGAGCTTTTCGTACGAGTATCAGCGGCCTGCGCTCGCGGTCGACTGCGTCGTGTTCGGGCTCGACGAGAACGACCTCAAGGTGCTGCTGATCCAGCGCAAGCTGGCGCCGTTCCAGCACACGTGGGCACTGCCGGGCGGCTTCGTCCGCATCGACGAGACGCTCGACGCCGCCGCGCGCCGCGAGCTCGAGGAGGAGGCCGGCGTGACCGACGTCTACCTCGAGCAGCTCTACACGTTCGGCGCGCTCGATCGCGATCCGCGCGAGCGCGTCGTCTCGACCGCCTACTACGCTCTGGCGAAGCTGAGCGATCACCGGATCCGCGCCGCGACCGACGCGATGGGCGTCGGCTGGTTCGGCCTCGACGATCTTCCAAAGCTCGCGTTCGATCACGCCGAGGTGGTCTCGCGCGCGCACGAGCGCCTGCGAGGCAAGGTCCGCTACGCGCCGGTCGGGTTCGAGCTGCTGCCCCCGCGGTTCTCGCTGACCCAGCTGCAGCGCCTCTACGAGATCATCCTCGGCACCGATCTCGACAAGCGAAACTTCCGGAAGAAGATCCTCGCGATGGATCTCCTCGTCGAGACCGACGAGGTCGAGCAGGGCGTGCGTCATCGCGCGGCGCGGCTCTACCGCTTCGATCGGCGCAAGTACGATCGCCTCGCGAAGCAGGGCTTCGAGTTTGCGATGTAGACTCACCGGATGGCGCGCGCGCTGATCCTCGTCGACCTGCAGTACGATTTCTGTCCCGGCGGCGCGCTCGCGGTCGCGCGCGGAGACGAGACGATCGCGGTCGCGAACAAGCTGATCCCGCGCTTCGAGATCGTCGTCGCGACGCAGGACTGGCACCCGCCGCACCACAAGAGCTTCGCGGCCAACAACCCCGGCGCCGAGATCGGCCAGGTCGTCGAGCTCGATGGGCTGCCGCAGGTGATGTGGCCGGCGCATTGCGTGCAAGGCACGCGCGGCGCCGAGCTGCACGGCGATCTGAAGCGCGACGGGATCACCGAGGTGTTCCGGAAGGGCACCGATCCGTCGATCGACAGCTACTCGGGCTTCTTCGACAACGGTCACGAGAAGGCGACCGGCCTCCACGACTGGTTGCGCGAGCGCGGCATCGATGATGTCCACGTGCTCGGGCTGGCGACCGACTACTGTGTGAAGTTCACCGCGCTCGATGCGCGCGCGCTCGGTCACACCGTCACGCTCGTGGAGGACGGCTGCCGCGCGGTCGACCTGTCGCCGGGCGATGGAGCGCGGGCGATCGAGGAGATGCGCGCCGCCGGCGTCACGATCACGACCAGCGACAACGTTCGTTGACCGCTCGAACCTGATCGAGAAACCGTGCTCGCGCGCCTCGTCGGGCTGACGCGGCCGCCCGATGCCGAGCGCACGCCGGACGCGTCGCTCGCAGGCCCGCCCCGGCTCGCGGCCCGTTCGCACATCGTCGGGCGAGGTCCCCGGCCCATTGCCGTAAGCAGCTCCGCGTTGCGCTGACGGATGAGAGCGGTGCCGTGTGCTGTCGTGACACGGGGGTGCGTACGCGCTCGGAAACCGTGCTGGCACGCTGGGTGCTCGTGCACATGCGTATGAGCCAGGATAAAGATCCCAATCAAGGCGAAGGCGATCGGATCTCCGCCCGGCGTTACGACAACAACGTCCGCGAGTTCGTGGCCGAGGGCCGCGTGCCCGACGCCGCGAAGGATGCTGCCGACTACGTCGAGCACGATCCCGAGGGCGCCGCGAAGGCGGAGGCCAAGGCGAAGCACGGTCCCACGCACTGGGCATCCGTGGACGAGCTCGTCGCCAAGGGCCACTCGGTCATCGACCGGATCAAGCCGGCGGTCGAACGCGCTGTCGGCAACCTGCGCGCACGGTTCAGCAAGAAGTAGAGCAACCCCTAACTTGGAGCACTTGTCATGGACATTCTAACGACTCTCATCATCGGTCTCATCGTCGGCGCGCTCGCGAAGCTCGTCATGCCCGGCAAGGATCCGGGTGGATTCATCATCACGATCCTCCTCGGTGTCGCGGGTGCGTTCGTCGCTGGCTGGCTGGGCCACGCGTTTGGCTGGTACGAGGCCGGCGAGAGCCCGGGCATCATCATGTCGGTGATCGGCGCGGTGATCCTGCTCGGTATCTACCGGCTGGTCATCGGTCGTCGCAGGACCGCGTGAGCTGACCATGCCGACCTCGCAGCAACTTCATCCGATCATCAAGCCGCCCGAGGAGTTCGAGGTGCCCAAGGCGCCGGTTCGCGACGATGACGCGCTCGGGATCTCCGAGGATCTGGATCGCGAACCGGACGGAGTTCCCCACAAGGTCATCGGCCTCACCGCGTTGTTCTCGGTCATGCTCGCGCTGCTCGTGGGGTTCATGATGCTTGCCGGCGGGACGGTCAGCCGCATTGCGGCCGTGGTCATCGTGCTCATGGCGATACCAGTGCTCGTCTCGACTCTGAGGACGAAGGCGACACGGGACCGCGACTCCCTGCACCCCTCGAGGTAATGCCGTGATCAGAGCGCACGCCGGGGCGTGGTTGCACGCCTCGATCGTGTTCGTCGTCCTCGCCGGCTGTGGCCGAAAACCCGTCCACAGACCCGGCGAGGAATGGTTGAACAAGATCGAGATCGAAGGCAACAAGTCCATCAAGGCCAAGGACCTTCGAGCCGGGCTCGCCTTGCGACGCGTTCAGAAGCAGGGCGGGTCGCCCGATCCGTACCTGGTAGTAGTAGACGGCCAGCGGATCAAGGGCGAGTACATGCGGCGCGGCTTCCTCGAGGTCGACGTGCGCTCGCGCGTCGAACGCCACGGTGATGCGACCAGCGTCTTCTATACGATCCAGGAGGGTCCGCGCGCGAAGACGCGCGTGATGATCACCGGGATCCCCGCGAACGAGAAGGACTTGCTCGGTACCGTTCGCGACACGCTTCCGCTCGAAGACGGCGAGTACTTCAGCTACGAGCCGTACGATCTCGCGAAGGAGAAGATGCTCGGTGTCGTCGAGGACGCCGGGTTCGCGAAGGCCGAGCTCGACGCGCACGTGATCGTCGACCGCGTCAATCACGAGGCGATCGTTCACCTCGACTACGAGCTCGGTCCGAAGTGCACGTTCGGCGAGATCGCGATCCTCGGTGTCGACGCGGACCTCGAGGACGCGGTTCGCGCGCGCGTCGCGTTCGAGCCGGGCGAGGTGTACTCGTCGGCGAAGATCGCCGAGACCCAGCGCAACCTCTACGAGATGCGCAGGTTCTCGACGGTGCGCGTGCTGCCCGACAAGAAGGACGGCAGCGTAGTAGGAGTCCGCATCTCGCTCGCGCGCAGCACGCGCAACGAGCTCGCGCTCGGCGGTGGTCTCGGCATGGATCCCGCGACCTACGAGGTCCGCGGCCGCACGGGGTACACGATCCTCGCATGGCCGTTCCCGCTGACCGACTTCAACATCGATCTGCGGCCCGCGTACGCGATGCTTCGCGATGGGACCGGCTACGAGCCTCGCATCCGCGCGATGGCGAAGCTGACCCGCATCGATCTGTTCCGCCCGTTCCTCACCGGCACCATCGAGGGCGGCTACAACTACCTGACGGTCGAGGCGTACACGAGCTACGGCCCGCGCGCGAGCCTCGGCCTCGAGACGCCGTTTCTGTTTCGCCAGCTCCACGTCCGCGGCGGCTGGTCGATCGAGAGTCTCGACTTCCGGCACATCTCGCCGCTGATCGATCCGACGCTACAGATGGAGCTCGGTCTCGATGGCACGCAGCGCGTCGGCCAGTACCACCAGGCGGTGTCGCTCGACCTGCGCGACAACCCGATCGAGCCGACCCTCGGCGCGTACGCGGAGGTCCGCGTCGACGAGGGCACGCCGTTCGCCGGGAGCGCGCTGTCGTTCTTCCGGCTGACGCCCGAGCTCCGCGGCTTCGTGCCGGTGCCTCGCACCTCGACGGTAGTAGCCGGCCGTATCCGCGCGGGGCGGATCTGGGGCGACGTGCCGGTGACGGAGCGCTACTTCTCCGGTGGCGCGACGACCCAGCGCGGGTTCGGCGAGCGCCGCCTGGCGCCGACGCTCGTCGGCGAGGTCGACGGCAAGATGCGCGAGGTGCCGATCGGCGGCGCCGACCTGTTCGAGTCGAACATCGAGCTGCGCTCGCGCCTGACGAAGGTCAAGGGCATGGGGCTCGGCGGCGTCGCGTTCCTCGACGGCGCGGACGTCGTCGACCAGGGGCAGTCGATCGATCTGATGAACCTCCACTGGGCGGTCGGTCTCGGCATTCGCCTGTTCACGCTCGTCGGCCCGATCCGCGCTGACGTCGGCTATCGCCTCAACCGGACGGGCCCGGGCGAGCCCGACGCGGGCTCTCACTTCGCGTTCCACCTCAGCATCGGCGAGGCGTACTGATGCGGAAAGCACATGGCTGGAGGCGCGTCCTGCGCTGGGTCAACGGGATCCTGATCGGTCTCGTCGGCTTCGTCGGGCTCGCACTGCTCCTCGTCTACATCTGGTTCCAGACGTCCTGGGGCCGCGGCTACCTGAAGGAGCAGATCGAGACGCGGATGGCCGGCACGTTCGTCGGCGGCGCGTCGATCGGCAGCGTCGAGGGCAACCCGTTGACCGATCTCGTGCTCAACGACGTCGTCATCAACGGCCCCGACAAGAAGCCGGCGATCAGCGTCAAGCGGCTGACCGTGAAGCTGCCGCTGATGCCGCTGATCTCGAGCCAGCTGCGCGTCGACAAGATCATCGCCGAGCAGCCGGATATCAGGCTCGCGCGCGACGAGCGGGGCGAGCTCCAGATCGCGCATCTGATGAAGCCGAGCGACTCGAAGTCGACGTGGAGCATCTTCTTGCCGAACGTCGAGGTCCATCGCGGCCACATCGCGTTCGACACCGGCACGGAGATCATCGACCTCGACAACATCGAGCTCGCGGTCGATGCGGCGATCCCGTTCGGTGGCCCGATGAAGGCCGGCGTCGATCTGAGCGCGAACTGGCGCCAGCGCAACGCTCCGATTCGTGTCGGTGCGTCGATCTACAACACCGACGAGGCCTTCCAGGTTCGCGCGGCTGTCGCCCACGTCGGCGATGTCTTCGCGTACGTGCTCGATGCAAGAGTCCCGAAGAGCCCCTACATGAAGCCGTTCGGTGGGCTCGTCGCCGTCAGCGCACCGGCCGCGAGCGTCGCCCGGCTCGCGCCCGACGTGAAGCTGCCGGGCGATGTGGTCGCGACGATCACCGCGCGTCCCGACGGCCGGTTCACGGTCGCCGACGTCGTCGCGGTCGTCGCCGGTGCCGACATCCGCTCGCACGTCCGCGGCGACGTGATCGCGAAGCTCGCGAGCGGCACGCTCTCGGCGCACCGGGTCGATCTCGCGCGCCTGTCGCGGGGCGAGCTCGAGGGCGGCGGCAATGCCGACATCACGTTCGACATCGCACTGCCGGCCGGCGCCGAGCTGCCGACCGCGAATGCGCGCGCGGTGATCGCGGGCCGGTTTGCCGACTCGCCGAACATCGATGCGACGGTCGTCGTCGCGACGCGCGGCGAGCACATCGACGCGAAGGTCGATGCGGCGAGCGACGCCGTCCGCGCGAACGTCGTCGCCGCGATCCGCAAGCAGGGCGACCGCATCACGCTCGAGAAGAGCCACGTCGTCGCGTCGACGTCGAGCCCGGCCGCCGCGACCGGTGGCAAGGCTCCCGTTCGCGGCGCGCTGACCGCGAACCTCAGCGCAGCCGGCGCGGTCGCACCGCGCATGGACCTCGCGGTCGCCGGCGCCGTCGACGGCAAGCGCATCCGCGCCCCGGGGGTATCCGCGAGCACGTTGAAGCTGACCGTCGACATGAAGCACCTGCCGGCGGCGCCGGTCGGCACGGGCCGCGTCGAGCTGACGAACCTCATGCGCGGCGACATGAAGCTCGGCAAGCTGACCGTCGCCGCGGGCAATCGTCCCGACGGCAAGCTCCAGCTCACCGTGCGATCGCGGCCCGAACCGGCGCCGTGGGCGATCGATGCCGATGCGCTCGTCGCGTTCGGCCGGACGACGACGATCGATCTGCAGCGCCACTTCGTCCGCGCGGCAGGCGGGTCCGAGTGGAGCGGCCGCGGCGGCGTCGTGACGATCGCACCGCAGGCGATCCAGATCCGCGGCTTCAGGTCGGCGACACCGGGCGGCAGCGTGTCGATCAACGGCACGATGATCCGCACCGGGCGAGGCGCCGGCGACATCGCCGCCAAGATCGACGCGAACCTCGAGCTCCAGAACATCAAGAAGGCGTACCGGGGCCGCATCGACGCGCACGTCGACGTGGCGCGCACGCGCGGCCTGCTCGCCGGCACCGTCGACATGAAGGCGAAGGGCGTCGCGCTGACGACGAAGTCGCTCGCGCTCGATGCCGACGCGACGATCCGCGCTGCGAGCGATCAGCTCTCCGCGAACGTCGACGTGTCGACCGCGAAGGCGGGCAGCGCTCACGTCGTCCTCGATCTCGGGGCGCCGCACGACCTCGCGGACGTGGCGGCATGGCAGAAGCTCGGCCGCGGCGCGATCCACACCGCGCAGCTGCGGCTCGACGGCATCGACCTCGGCGAGGTCGCGAAGGCCGTCGGCGCCGAGCCGATGGCGGGCACGGTCGACGGTGAGGTCGCGATCTCGGCGACCTCGGTCGGCGGGAAGATCGCGATCCGCGACGTCCAGGTGAAGCCGACGAAGGACCTCGGCGACATCAACGCCGACGTCGAGGTCGCGCAGACCGGTGCGAACGAGGTGCTGACGACCGTGTCGGCGCGGCTCGAGCCGACCGACCAGGCGGTCACCGCGAGAGACATCACGAAGAACGGAGCCGCGCGGTTCGCGGCGCAGGTCAAGCTCGGCACGCCGCCGCCCGCTCGGTTCTTCGATCCGGCCGCGTGGCAACGGCTCGGCGCGAACGCGTTTCGCGGCGGAAGCATCCGCGCCGAGCGCCTCGCGTTCGAGCCGGGTACGCTCGAGCGGTTCGGCATCGTCAGCGCGCTGCGCGGCGAGCTCGCGGCCTCGGCCGAGGTCGACGCGGGCGTGAAGGCGGCGCGGGTCTCGGTCAACGTCTACCAGCTGCGCGGCGGCCTGTTCGCGAAGCCGATCGATATCGCGGTGAACGGCATCGTCGACGACCGATCGTCGCGCGGCGTCGTCACGATCACCGGCGAGCGCATCACGCTCGCGAAGCTGAAGGCGCAGATCCCGATGACGCTCGACCAGCTGCGCGCGGATCCGGGCGCGGCGAAGTCCGCGAAGCTGACCGCGACGGCGCGCGTCCCGCACGTTCCCGCCGTGACCCTGATGAACGTGATCGGCACGAGCCAGATCACGGGCGGCACGATCGACGGAACGATCGAGATCGGGGGCACGGTCGCGAGGCCGACCGTCGACGCTTCGATCGTCGCGTGCGACGTCACCGTCCCGCCCGAGGAGGCCAAGCAGGTCCAGCGGATCGAGAAGCTCGCGATCGACGCGCGCTGGGACGGCGCCGCCGGTCAGGTCGCGATCGACGGGAATGCGACCGGCGGTGGGACGCTGCGGGTCCGCGCGGCCGGCGATCTCGATCACCTCGACCAGGTCACGGCGAGCCTCGACGCCAAGCAGCTCGACATCGCGCCGCTCGTCGCGTTCATGCCCGGTCCGGCGGGTGGCCTCGGCGGCCGGCTCGACGCCGACTTCAAGCTGCGCGGCGCCGACCTCAAGACCGGCGAGATCGCCGGCAAGCTGCACATCACGAACGGCCGCATCCCGATCGCACCGACGGTCGGTACCCTGTTCAAGGGCGACGTGAAGATCGACGTCGCGAACCGCAACGTCGGTCTGAACCTCACCGGCAAGCTCGGCCGCGGCGACGTCAAGCTCGTCGCGAGCGCGCCGCTCGACGGCGTGACGCCGAGATCCGGCAAGCTCGAGCTGACGGTCGACAAGGTCCAGCTGATCGGTACGACCGAGCCGGTGCTGACCGGCGTCGTCGTCGCCGACATCGCGCGCGTCGGCGATCGCTGGCGCACGAACGTCCGCATCGATCGGATGACCGTGAAAGTGCCCGCGTCGAGAGGCACGTCGCTCGCGCCCGTCGGTGCGCCCGACGATCTCGTGTTCGGCGGCGAGAAGCTGCACCATGGCGTGAACCGGGGCATGGACGTGCCCGGCGGCATCGTCCACGACGAGACCGGCCCGGCGGACTTCAAGGCGTCGTCCGAGGTCGAGACCGGCGCGGATCATGCGACCGAAGCCAACGGGACCACGCATCGCAAGGCGCCTGACGAGCCGGTGCTCGTCGCCGAGGTCGGCCTCAAGAACGTGTTCGTCGAGGCAGAGGAGGTCCGCGGCATCGTCGGTGGACGGCTGCGCCTCACGATCGGCGAGAGCTCGGAGGTCGGTATCGACGGCAACATCCACCTGGCGCGCGGCGTGCTCGATCTGTTCAACCGTCGCTACAACGTCGACCGCGCGGCGCTCCACTTCGACGGCTCGCCGGATCCGGTGCTCGATGTCCGCATCACGCACGACTTCCCCGAGGTCACGACGATCACCGAGGTCCGCGGGCGCATGAGCAAGCCGGAGCTGTCGATGTCGAGCGAGCCGGCGCAGTACTCGCAGGCCGAGCTGCTCGGGTTCCTCCTCGGCGGCGAGCCCGGCGGCGATCCGGAGATGGCGCCGTCGGCGACTGAGCGTGTTGCCGGTGCCGGCGCGTCGTTCATCGGCAACAAGATCGGCGGCTACGTGAAGCGGGCGCTGCCGGTCGACGTCGACGTGCTTCGCTACGAGGCGGCATCGTCGACGAGCAGCGCCGCGGTCACCGTCGGCACGTGGATCACCGATACGTTGTTCCTCGCATACCGCCGTCACCTCGAGGCGCGGCCCGACGAGAACGCGGGCGAAGGCGAGCTCGAGTACTGGATTCGCCGTCGGCTCGTTCTCGAAGGCGTCGTCGGCGATCGTGGGGTAAACGGAGTTGACCTTCTGTGGAGACGACGATGGTGATGATCCCGGCAATCTGCGTCCCGGCGGCGTTCGTCGGGAGCCTCCTCGGCACGCTCGTAGCGGGGCACACCGGCCTGCTCGTCGGCGGCGTCGCCGGCGGCTCGCTCGGCGCGATCTTCATCAAGTGGCTCGAGCTGCATCGCGCATATCTCGGCCACTGATGCAGGTCCTGCGCGGACCGCCGTAACCGGAACCACGCAGCGCGACCCCTACCCGGCGTCGCGCTTTTGCTCGGGCGCGTCGTGCTCAGTTGCCGCGAAGCACCGTATCGAGCGCGCTCACGAGGCTGACCAGGTCTGCATGCAGGTCACCCTGGTCGACTTCCTCGAGCGTTTCGGACATGCGGTCGCGGAACTCGGCGTAGTTCGGCGACTCCGAGCTGGTCGTGAACCACATCGTCGCGTGAGGCGCGAACAACGTATCCTCGCGCCACTCCCAGCCATCTTCGACGAGGAGTCTCTTCAGCAGCGGCCAGCGGACGTCCTGCATGGGCCGATCGGGGTGCATGCCCCATGCCTCGCCGCCCTGCGTGATCAGCGCGTCACTTAGGCCGGCGGCGGGCGAGAAGTCCGCGAACTGCCGACCGTGCGGACAGGCGCGGTAGCTGGGTGAGTGCGCGCGCGAGCGCGATCGCCAGCTGCATCGGGCTATCCCCGCGCGCCTCGATGGCGACCCGTTCCCCATGCTGTGCGTCGTCGACCGCGCCCCGCGCGATGGTGCGCGTGCCATCACTTCGAATCTCCACGACCAGGCGGGCGACGACGGGCGGTTCATCGGCGCGTTCGACCGTTTGAGGCGGCCTCGCCACGAGATCCGATTTGGAGCGGTCGTCTGAACCCACGCTCCATCTTACGATGGGCCATGGACCTCAGCACGCTCCGCGATCGCATCGACCACGTCGATCGCCAGATCATCGCGCTGATCGCCGAGCGCCTGCGCATCGTCGAGGAGGTGGCGCTCGCCAAGCTCGATGCGGCGAGCCCGTTTCGCGATCGCGAGCGCGAGGAGCGCTTGCTGCTCCGGCTGCGCGAGCA